>JBQTID010000074.1:0-57296 GCA_052389275.1 Gemmatimonadota bacterium
CTCCTGTATATTACGCGTTCATCACGTGCTTGGCCCCGGCTTCCTGGAAATTATCTATAGACGCGCGCTGGTAATTGAACTCAACAAGCACGGTCTCGCTACCGAAATAGAAAAGGGATACCTATCTATTACGAAGGCGTGCGACTGGGGCAGCGCAAGCTCGACATTCTCGTCGAGGGGCCAAGCTCATTGCCGAGCTGAAGACAGTAGAAGCGCTTAGCAAAGCGCACTATGCGCAGGTGCGATCTTATCTCAAAGCAACCGGCTTGAGGGTTGCGCTGCTGGTCAATTTCGCAGCCGCTCGCGTCAATTTCCGGCGTATACTGTCGCCACAGTCTCCACCGTCCCCAATGTCCCCATTCTTGCAGAAGCGGTGAAAACCGTTCATCAGCTCGCTTGCGATTCCTTGTATAGATCGCGATAGGACTCGTAGCGCGCGCGCGACAACGAGCCGGCCGCCACTGCATCACGTATCGCGCAGTCCGGCTCGTGGATGTGCGTGCACGACGTCGTGAATTTGCAATCGCCGATCAGCGCGCGAAATTCCGGAAAGCAGATGTCGAGGCTGTCCGGATTGATCTCGAACAGACCCACTTCGCGAATGCCGGGCGTGTCCACGATGTAGCCGCCGCACGCAAGCGGAATCAGCTGCGCCGCGACCGTCGTGTGCCTGCCCTTCACGACCGCATCGGAAATCTCAGCGGTCCGCAGCTCGATGCCGGGCTCCAGCAGATTGAGCATGCTCGACTTGCCGACACCGGACGGACCGGTGAGCACGCTCTCACGACCGCACACACGCGCGCTCAGCTCGGCGACCGCAACGTTCTCCTTGACGCTCGTGAACAATACTTCATAACCGGCAGCGATATAGTCGCGAAACAGCTCGCGCGCGCCGTCCGCAGCGATGAGATCGAGCTTGTTGACTACGATGAGCGACGGCAGGTCGTTGGCTTCGGCGAGCACGAGGAAACGGTCGATCATGCGCAGCCTGGGCTCGGGGCGCGCGGCGGCAACCATGATGACAACCTGATCGACGTTTGCAACCACTATCTTGGCGCGCTGATGCTCGCCACGCCCGGGCGCGCGGCGAGCCAGCTCGCTCTTGCGCGCGGCAACCTCTTCGATCGCGTAGCTGCGATCTTCATCGTGCAGCTCGACTCGCACGCGGTCACCTGCAACAACGCGGTCGCCTGTCCGCTGCTCGAGCTTCAGACGACCGCGTAGCGCGGCATCAACCTGCTGATTTGTGTCGAGAAGGATCCGGTAAATGCCACCGGTTCCCCATAGAACGATGCCGTTGAAGTGGGAGATCGCGGCGCGGGGCATTATTGGGCGTGCCGCCTCCGGGCGTCACGCTTGCAAGTGAAGGGCGCCTTAGGCCGCGAAGCTTTCGAGTGCATCTCCGAGATCGCCTTCGCGCAGCCGCTTGAGCGCCCGATCGCGCAGCTGCCGCACACGCTCGCGCGTGACACCGAGCATGTTGCCGATCTCCTCCAGCGTATGCTCGCGGCCGGCTTCCAGGCCGAAATACAGCCGCAGCACGCGCGCATCGCGCGGCGTAAGCGTGTCGAGCGCGCGCTCGATCTGCTCGGCGAGCAGGCGCTCCTCGACCAGGATCTCCGGCTCGAAAGCTTCCTCGACGATGAACCGCTCGACCAGTTGGCTGTCATCACTGTCGCCGATCGGCGCGTCGAGTCGGATCTCCGCCGCATTCAGTGTCTGGAGTGATTCCACGATTTCCGGCGTCAGCTTCGCCGCTTGCGCGACTTCCTCCGTACTCGGATCGCGCCGCAGCTCCTGCTTCAAGCGCTCCCGCTCGCGGAAGATGCGGGCAAGATCGCTCGCCCGATTCAAAGGCACTCTTACCGCGCGACCCTGATTCGCCAGCGCTGAAAGAATCGCCTGCCGAATCCACCACACCGCATACGAAATGAATTTGACGCCCTGCTCGGGATCGAATTTGCGCGCAGCCGTGACCAGCCCGACGTTGCCCTCCTGGATCAGGTCCGTGAGCGAAACGCCGCGGTTCTGGTATTTCTTCGCGACACTGATGACGAAACGCAGATTCGAGCGTACCAGCTTGTTGATCGCGTCTTCGTCACCTTTTTGCGCACGCCGCCCCAGCTCGATCTCATCCTGAACCGTGAGCAGCTTGTGGCGGCTCACTTCCTTCAGGTATTGATCGAGCGCGGTATAGTCCTCAGCAGCACCGAGGAAATCCTCGAAGCCGTCGGACTTGCGACGCCGCTTCTTGCGGCTATCCAGTGCCGTTCTCACGATCGGAGTGTCCAAAATCCTATCCCGTTGTTGCGCTACTTCGAAATGCGCAAAATCATTGCCGCAACTCTAACACCCAGAACCCCAGGCAAGTTCCTACTCACCGGGCTCATTCGTGATGATGGTAGAATCCGCCTCGTAGCCGGCCAGCAAGGAATCCAGTGTCGGCGGCGCGTTTCCGCCCCCCCGCGCCAATGACCCTCGCAGGGCGATGACTTTTCGCCGCAGCTCCGTCACCTCCCGCGTAACCGTCACCTGATCGACACCACTGCGCATTTGCGCCATAATCCGATCAGCCAATGCCTGGATCTGTCGAAGGTATGAGCTGAGGTCGTAGGCGTTAGCCGTCAGCCAGGCAAATGGGATCTCCGATTCCAGCAGTCGGTCGGTAATGGCTTCAGCCCGTAGAATATTCCCTTCCGCCGAGCCATCCATTCCCTTGCCCAGCGCCTCGGACAATTCTTTCTCGAGCTCTTTGAGACTTTGGTCGAGAGGCAGATTCTGGCGCGCCAATGCGGCGGCCGGTGGGGGTGCCGGCTGTGACGTAGCGCTTTCCTCGGGATTCTGACGGCAGCCCGTGATGGCCGCGATCCCCGTCGCAATGAACAGTACTCGCAGCATGCCGATCGGTCGGGCAAGGCCTATGCCCCGATTGCGATGGCGATAGCGAAAGCGATAGCGTTTCCGGCGTGCCACTAAATTCCTTTGGCGCGAGCGACATTGGTAGAATGCGCACGCGCAATGAAGATGCGTTTGGTATACGAACGGACCTCGCCATTTTCGCGGTTGCCGATGGCATGGGCGGTCACGCCGCCGGTGATGTCGCGAGCCGAACTGCGCTCGATGCCTTCATGAGCGCGATCGCTACCATGCCCATGGCAGCCGCGGTCAGCCTAGCCAATCGAGCCGTGTGGCAGCAAGCGCAAGAAAATCCGCAAAGGAGCGGCATGGGCACTACGCTGACCGCGGCGCACTTCGAGTCGGCGTCCGAGCTGGTGTGCGGACATGTCGGCGACTCGCGGTTGTATCGCTTGCGTGATGGCGCGCTCGAGCAGCTCACGCGCGATCATGCGATTCCACGCACCAGCATGCTCACCCGCGCGATCGGAACTCAAGCCGATGTGGAAGTCGATGTCTTTCGCGCATCGGTGGTTGCCGGAGATCGGTATTTGTTGTGCTCGGATGGCCTGACCGGAATGGTCGTGCCTGAAGATCTGCGGCTGATTCTATCACAAAGAGGGACACTGGAAGAGATTTGCGGTGATCTCGTGAACGCCGCCAACGCGCGTGGCGGCATTGACAATATCACGGCAATTGTAATTGAGAGTGTGGGAATGTGAGAATGTGTGAATGTGTGAATGTGTGAATGTGAGAAGTGTCCCACACTCCCACACTCTCACACTCTCACACTCTCACACTCTCACACTCTCACACTCTCACACTCTCTACTGCCGCCGTTCTTTGAGCCGCTCCTGTCTCGCCTTCATCCGCTCATCCACTTCAGTCACATTCTTCTCGAAAATCTCGAGCTGCGCGGGCGTCAGGATCGAACGGATCTCCGCCACCATTTGCTCGTGACGCTGCTTCATATCGGCGCGAACCTTCGCGCGATCTTCGTGATCTTTGTGATCTTCATGTTCGATACGCTTCGGCATGCCGTGCTTCTCGCGCAGCGCCTTGAGCTGTTCCCGTTGCTGCTTCGTCAGCTCAATGCCCTTGAGCAATTGCGCACCGGAGCCGCCTCGCTTCATCTGCTGCGCGGGTGAGACGGACGCAGCGCCGAGCGTCAAAGCCAGCGCGATGCACGCCATGATCATGCGTTTCATAGCAAACTCCCGAATTGTTGATGTTTCGTTATAGAGATGATGCGCGGGCGGATGGAAACGTTAGGCGAGGACGATTTCGCGAATGCGCGCTTCGTCGAGTCGGTGCCGGCCGCCGCTCACGAATACGCGCAGCACGCGCGCGGTCCGGTACAGCTCGTCGGCAATGCGCGGCAGGCCGATCAATCCTGCGCGCCCGCCGGGTCCAAGGCGCAACACTTCACCGGTCTTGCGCTCGACCAGCAGGTCCAGCGCGAACATGGCTTTCTTTTCCGGATAGTCCACGTAGACCTGCTCGGCGGCAACGCCCATTTCGTCCGCCAGCTTTGCCTCCGCGGCTCCTGCGTCAACCGCCGCAGCGCCGAGCTCCGCGGCAACGAACTCGCCCGCTCGCTTCGGCAGCTTGCGGTCGCGCAGCTGCTGCACGCGCGCGTCGGCCGGAACGCGCGACTCGATCAGGAACAGCACGCCCTCGTCCGTTTGTCCGATCAGCTCATCACTTGTCACCGAGCCCGCGCTCAACGCGTCCGACACGATCCGCTTGTACATCACGGTTGCCGCACGCACCGCGTGATGCCAGTAAACGTTGCGGAACATCTGATACTTGGCGAACAGCAAGGACTCCAGCGATGCGACACCCTTCTCGTGAACACCGACCTCGAGCCTGCCGCTTTCCGGATCGCGCACAATGGTGAGCGAGTGCAGCAATCGGTCGACGTCGACTTCGCCGTAGGGAACACCACAGAAGAATGCGTCGCGCTTCAGGTAATCGATCTTGTCCAGGTCGAGACTGCCGCTGACCAATCCTTGCAGCGGACTGGCTGATTCGCCGCGCACCAGCGCCTGCACCGCCTCCAGGATTGGATCGCTCAATGCGGACCGCACAGCGGCATCGTTCAGAAAACGGCCGACCAGAGCCTCATGGTCCTCGGGAATCTGTTCGGACTCGAGTTCTTCGAGCGCGTGCGAGAATGGATAGTGTCCAATGTCATGCAGCAGTCCGGCGTACGGAATGACCAGCGCGTCCTGCGCGCTGATTTCAGCGAAGAGTCTGTGGCCGCGCAGAAGCGTGAGCGCGCGCTTCGCCAGATGATAGACTCCGAGTGCGTGGTCGAAGCGGGTGTGCGATGCGCCAGGATAAACCAGATGGGCAAGACCGAGTTGGCGTATGTAGCGAAGGCGTTGAAAGGACGGGCTGTCTACAATGCGAACAGCAACATCGTCGAGCCGAACGGTATCCCAGAGCGGGTCACGTATCAGTACCACTCATGCTCCCATGCTCCCATGCTCCCATGCTCCCATGCTCCCCAACTAATCGGGCATCATTTCCCAGCGCTTCGGCGAGCGCCAGATGCTCGACATCATTAGCTGCCGCATGAATACGAACTCTTTCGGCAGCCGGTCGTACAGCTTGGTGAACAAGCCATCGTGCATCTGCAGCTCGTTCATCCACTCGTCACGGTCGACCGCCATCAGCTGCTGCGTAAACGCATCGCGCGAGAACTCGAGCCCTTTCCAATCAATGTCTTCATAGCGGGGCATGAAGCCGAGCGGACCCTCGAGTGCGTAGCCGCGGCCGTTGACGCGATCCACGATCCATTTCAGCACCCGCATGTTCTCGCTGTATCCCGGCCAAATGAATTTGCCCTCAGCATTTTTGCGGAACCAGTTGACGCCGAATATGCGCGGCGGATTCTTCAGCTTGCGGCCGATCTCCAGCCAATGATTGAAATAATCACCCATGTGATAACCGCAGAACGGCAGCATCGCGAATGGATCGCGCCGCACTTCACCAACGTTGCCCGCCGCCGCCGCCGTAGTCTCGGAGCCCATGGTCGCGGCAAGGTAAACGCCGAAATTCCAGCCGATCGCCTGGTAGACGAGCGGTACGGTTCGATTGCGCCGGCCGCCGAAAATGAATGCGCTGATTTTCACGCCCTTCGGATCTTCCCAGTTCGGATCGATCGAAGGGCATTGGCTTGCGGGTGCGGTGAAGCGCGAATTCGGATGCGCTGCCGGCGTGCCCCTGTCCGGTGTCCACGGCTCCCCACGCCAGTCGGTCACTTGCTGGGGCGGCTTCTCGGTGAGGCCTTCCCACCAGACATCGCCGTCGCCGGTGAGCGCGACATTCGTGTAAATGGTGTTCGCGCGCAGCGTCGCCATGGCATTCGGGTTCGATTTTTCATTCGTGCCCGGTGCCACACCGAAGAAACCCGATTCCGGATTGATCGCGTACAGCTCGCCATCCTCACCGGGCGTGATCCACGCGATGTCGTCACCGACGGTCGTGATCGTCCAACCCTTGAACGCGGGCGGCGGAATCAGCATGGCGAAGTTGGTCTTGCCGCACGCGCTCGGGAATGCAGCCGCAACGTAGGTCTTCTCGCCGTGCGGATCCTCCACGCCCATGATCAGCATGTGCTCCGCCAGCCAGCCCTGATCGCGCGCCATGGCGGAGGCAATGCGCAGCGCAAAGCATTTCTTGCCGAGCAAAGCATTGCCGCCATAGCCGCTGCCGTACGACCAGATCGAGCGTTCCTGCGGAAAATGCACGATGTACTTTACTTCGCGATTGCACGGCCACGACACGTCCTGCTGCCCGGGCTCGAGCGGCGCGCCGACACTGTGCATGCAGGGCACGAAATGACCATCCTCGCCAAGCGCGTCGTAAACCGCGCGCCCCATGCGCGTCATGATGCGCATGTTCACGACGACGTATGCCGAATCCGACAGCTCGACGCCGATGTGCGAGATGGGCGAGCCGATCGGTCCCATGCTGAACGGCACGACATACAGCGTGCGGCCGCGCATGCACCCGTCGAACAGGCGGTTCAGCTCCGCTTTCATTTTCCCCGGCGGCACCCAGTTATTGGTGGGACCAGCGTCGTGTTGCGCAGAGCTGCAGATAAAGGTGCGATCCTCGACCCGCGCGACATCGCTCGGATCGGACCACGCGAGGTAACTGTTGGGACGTTTCTTCTCGTTCAGCTTGATGAATGTGCCGGCGCTCACCAGCTCGGCGCACAGGCGCTGCCATTCCTCCTCTGAGCCGTCGCAGAAATGTACGCGCTCCGGTTTGCAGAGCGTTGCCATCTCCTCGATCCAGCGGCGCAGACCGTTGTGCTTGACGTATTCCGGAAAATCAACCTTACTGTTGCGATTCATGGCGCAGAGAATCATGCATTGAATCCTCATTGGCAAGGGAGGCTTCCGTGCGCCTTCTCTGCTGCGCGTCCACCACGGCAATGGCGGTCAGGTTGACGATGTCGGCGGCCTCACTGCCGCGCTGAAGCACGTGCACCGGTTGCGCCATGCCGAGCAGGATCGGACCGATCGCTTCGGCGCCACCCAGGCGCCACAAGAGTTTGTATGCGATGTTGGCCGAATTGAGGTCGGGGAAAACCAGCACGTTCGCCCGCTCCTGGAGCGTGCTGAACGGGTAGGTCTTATTCAGAATCTCCGGCAACACTGCCGTGTCCGCCTGCATCTCGCCATCGACGATGAGCTCGGGCTCCTGCGACTTGATCAGCTGTACGGCGTCTCGAACCTTGTCACTCTGCGGACTGCGGGCTGATCCGAAGTTCGAGAACGACAGCAGCGCAATGTGCGGCTCGATGCCGAGCCGCCGCACGTATTGAGCTGACAGCAATGCGATCTCGGCCAGGGTTTCCGCGTCAGGATCGATGTTCACGGTCGTGTCCGCGAAGAACATCACTTCCTGTTCGAGAATCATCATGTACAGCCCTGCCACGTGCTTGACATGCGCGGCCGTGCCGATGGCTTCGAGTGCGGGCCTGATGGTGTCGGGATACGCGACTTCCTGGCCGGCAATCAAACCGTCCGCATCGCCTTCGCGTACCATCATGCAGCCGAAGTAGGTAGCGTTGCGCATCATCTCGCGCGCGGTGTCGAGGGTGACGCCGCGGCGCTGGCGCGAGCGGAAGAACTCTGCTGCGTACCGCTCCTTGCGCTCCTCGTCCGCCCAGTGTTCGACAATGGTTACGCCGCTCAGATCGAGATGCAGCGCGCTCGCCGCTTCACGAATCCTGACCTCGCGCCCGAGCAGCAGCGGCCGCGCAATACCTTCCTCCCTGCTCGCGACCGCGGCGCGGATGATGGTCGGATTCTCACCTTCGGGAAACACGATGCGCTTCGGATCGCGCTGCGCGCGCAGAATGTAGTCGCGCATGACTTCCCGGCGTCGGCCCAGGCGCCCTTCGAGCTGATTGCGATACTCGGCGAGATCGATCTGGATGCGCGCGACCGCGGTTTCCATCGCGGCTTTCGCGACCGCCGGCGCGACCCACAACAGCACGCGCGGATCGAACGGCTTCGGAATCAGGTAGTCCTTGCCGAAGCGAAAGGTGGCTTGACCGTATGCAGCCGCGACCGCTTCCGGCACGTCCTGCTTCGCGAGCTCGGCCAGCGCCCTGGTCGCCGCCATCTTCATCTCTTCGTTGATCGCGCGCGCCCGTACATCCAGCGCGCCGCGAAAGATGAAAGGAAACCCGAGCACGTTGTTGACCTGATTCGGATAATCGGAGCGGCCGGTCGCCATGATCGCGTCGGCGCGCACGGCATGCACATCTTCCGGCGTGATCTCGGGATCCGGATTGGCCAGCGCGAAGATGATCGGCTGCGCCGCCATCTTTTCGACCATCGCTTGCGTGACTGCGCCCGCAACCGACAACCCCACGAAAACGTCCGCACCGTCTAGCGCATCCGCGATCGTCGCCTTCGTGGACTTCTGGACAAAACGCGCCTTGTACGGGTCAAGTCCAGCTTCGCGTCCTGCGCGTATCACGCCCTGCCGGTCGCACATGTAGATATGCTGACGCTGCACGCCCAGCCGCACGTAATGCTCGGCAGTCGCGATCGCCGCTGCGCCCGCGCCGCTGAAGACTACGACGACATGCTCGATTCGTTTGCCGGTGACTTCCAGCGCGTTCAGCAGTGCAGCGCCGCTGATGATGGCAGTGCCGTGCTGGTCGTCATGAAAGACCGGAATCTCGAGCTTCTGCTTGAGCTGCTCTTCGATGTAGAAGCAATCGGGCGCGGCGATGTCCTCCAGGTTGATGCCGCCTACGGTGGGCTCGAGCAGCTCGCAAAAACGGATGATCTCGTCCGCGTTGGTGCTGTCGACTTCGATGTCGAATACGTCTATGTCAGCGAATTTCTTGAAGAGAACGCCTTTCCCCTCCATGACCGGCTTGGCGCCGAGCGGCCCGAGATTGCCGAGACCGAGCACCGCGGTGCCGTTGGATACGACTGCCACCAGATTGCCGCGCGCCGTGTACTTGAAGACGTCATCGGGATTTTTGGCGATATCACGGCACGGCTCGGCAACTCCAGGAGTATATGCCAGCGAAAGATCCCGCTGTGTGCCGACCGGCTTGGTCGCGACTACCGCGATTTTACCGGGCCTGCCTCGCGCGTGATACTCGAGTGCCTCGCCCCGTTTGTCCGCCATTGCCTGAGAGTAGCTCTCATACAAGCAGCGGTCCAGACGGTATGACCGCCTGAACCGCAATGACCGCCGGGTCGCCGCCGCGACTTACCAGCTCGTCACGTACTTGTACAGCAACAGATTCGGAGTGCTACAGCAGTTCCCGTTGATGACGCCGGACGTAGCTGCATTCAGCAGATAGCTGCGCACCGATGAAGAAGAAATGTCGCCGTAGCGATGCTTGATCAGCGCTGAAACACCGGCCACGTGCGGCGAGGCCATCGACGTACCGCTGATCGTGTTCGTCTCGGTCGTGCCGCTGCCGATCCACGCCGATTTGATCGCAGAACCCGGCGCATACAGCTCGACGCACGTTCCGTAATTCGAGTACGACGCCTTGTAATCTGTCTTGGTCGACGCAGCAACGGTAAAGACCGCGCTCGCACTGGAAGGTGAATAGTTGCACGCGTCCGCATTGCTGTTGCCGGCCGCAACCGCCACGAACACACCGGAATTCGCGAGATTGTTTACGGCCGTGTTCAGCGATGACGAATAGCCGCCACCCAGCGACATGTTGGCGACTGCCGGATTGATGCGATTCGAGCGTACCCAGTCGACCGCGGAGATGATGCCGGAGGTCGAACCCGAGCCGCTGCAATCGAGCACCCGCACGCCGCGCAGATACGCTTTCTTCGCCACACCGTACGTCTTGCCGCCGACCGTTCCGCCCACGTGCGTGCCGTGACCGTTGCAATCGTTGCCATTGCCGCCGAACGCGTCGTAGACATTGGACGCGCGACCCTCGAACTGGCCGTGGCCGGTATCGAGACCCGTGTCGATGATGTAGGCGCGCACGCCCGAGCCGGTGTAGCTGTACGTGTACGTCCCGTCCAGCGGCAGATAGCGCTGGTTGATGCGGTCGAGCCCCCACGGGTCGCCATTCGAATCCATGTACTGCGTCGCATCCAACGTGACCGTTTGATCCGGCTCGATGTAGTCGACGTTTGGATTGCGGCGCAACGCAGTCAATTGACCGGCATTCAATGTGCCCGCAAAACCGTTCAGCGCAGACGTGTAGACATACCGGGGATTGACCCCCGCTACCGCGGCAACAGAACGCGGATCTGCACCGTCTTTCAGCACGACAATGTAGGAATCCTTGATATTCTGCCCCTGCACCGACAGCAGCGGCGCGCCGGCATCGGCCGGCGCCACCTGTGTCGGATCATCGGCGCACGCGGCCAGCGCCAGCACGCACAACGCGAGTACTGCTAACTGCCGTTTGTTCATATGCCCACCTCTCTGATCGTGAAGAAAAAGTGCCCGGCGTCGTTCCAACGCCGGGCACCCGGAATCCGTCCGCCAGGACATAACCACTAGAACTTGCCCACGTACAGCCGCGTGATGGTGCGGCCGTCCTTGCTCGTGTTCGCGGTCGTCGTCGCGTTGGTCTTGAGCGCGCTTTCGACCGTGGCCGGGCTCGCGCCCGTGTTGCTCGACAGGTACAACGCGCCGCCGCCACCCACGTGCGGCGACGCCATCGACGTGCCGCTCATGGTGGTGGTGCCGCCGCCCTTCTTGGTCGACAGAATGCTGACGCCCGGCGCCCAGATGTCGACGCAGTTGCCGAAGTTGCTCCACGAGGCTTCCTTGTCGTTGCTGTCGGTGGCCGCCGTCGTGGTGACGCCGTTGTGCGTGCCGGCGCGCGCCGGCGAAAAGTTGCACGCGTCCGCGCCATCGTTGCCGGCCGCGATCGCGTAGAAGACGCCGCTGTCCGCCGACTTCTTGACCGCGTCATCGACCGCCTGCGACGCACCGCCGCCCAGACTCATGTTCGCGATGGCCGGCTTCTTCGCATTCGCCGTGACCCAGTCCACGCCCTTGATCACGCCGCTGTTCGAGCCGGTGCCGCCGCAGCCCAGCACCTTCACGCCCGTGATCGGCGCGCCCGGCGCCACGCCCACCACGTCCGACGTGTTGTCCTTCGCCGCGACCGTGCCGGCCACGTGCGTGCCGTGACCATGGCAGTCGTTGTTCGGGCCGCTCGCGAAGTTGACGTGGTTCACGACGTTGAGATCCGCGTGCTTGGCGTCGGCGCCGGTATCGATGATGTAGACGTTGACGTTGCTGATGGTGCCGGTGCCGTCGCCGGCCTTGGTCGAGGAGATGTCGGCATCGATCTTGTCGATGCCCCACGGCAGCGTCTGCGCGACCGCCGACATAACACCGTCCTCCTCGACGTACGCCACGCGCGGATCGTTGCTGAGCGCCGCCAGCCGGCCATCCGGCACCGAGGCCGCGAAACCGAACAGTGCCGCACCATACGTGAAGCGCGGTGTCACGCCGAAAGAGCGCGCGACGTCCGCTGCCCGCGCCAGGTTGGCCTCGTAGCCGCCCGGCGCGAATTCACTCTTGAGAACCACGACGACATCCGTGCTGCCCGACTTCGAGAACTGCACATCCGGAGCGGTCGGCTGCTCGCCGGTTTCCTGGCACGCAGCCACCGCGACTGCAACTACGAAGGGAGTCATCCAGCGTTTCATCGTGCGGCTCCTGTTTCTGGTGATCACGAAAAAAGGCGCGACGCGCGTCCCACCTCAGTAATTCGAGAAGAGCAGGTGATTGTTCGCCGTGTTCGACGACGTCACGATGCCCTTCGTCGTATTCGCGTAGAGCGCGTCGCGCACTGTCTGTGCGGATGCGCCCGGGTTGCTCTGGAGATAGAGCGCCGCGACACCCGCGGTGTGCGGCGTCGCCATTGACGTGCCGCTGATCGTGTTCGTCGCTGTGTCACTGTCATCCCAGGCCGATGTGATGCCGAGACCAGGCGCGAACCAATCGACGCACGGTCCGTAGTTCGACCAGCTCGTCTTCTTGTCCGTCTTGTCGGTTGCGCCAATCGTGATCGCCTCCGGCACGCGCGCGGGTGAATACTTGCACGCGTCCTGGGCGCGGCCGCCCTGGTTGCCGTTGCCGGCCGCAACCGAAGTCGATACGCCTGACGCGATCATGCGCTTGGTCGCATCATCGACCGACGTGTTGGCGCCGCCACCGAGCGACATATTTGCAACCGCTGGCAACACCCGATTCGCCGTGACCCAGTCCATGCCTGCGATCACGCCACTCCAGGTGCCGGATCCGCTGCAATCGAGCACGCGCACCGCAACCAGCGCCACGCTCTTCGCGATGCCGTAAGTCGTGCCGCCGACCGTGCCGGCCACGTGCGTGCCATGGCCGTTGCAGTCATTAGTGCCATTGCCATCATCGATCGCTGTAAAGCCGCCCGTGGCACGGCCGCCGAATTCGTTATGCGTGACACGAATGCCGGTATCAATGATGTAGGCCGTCACGCCGCTGCCTGTGTTGGTGTACGTATAACTGGTGTCGAGCGGCAGGCCGCGCTGGTCAGTGCGATCAAGGCCCCAGGTCGCTGGCTTCTGAGTCGTAGACGCTGTCGCAATGCCGTCTGCCTCCACACGTGTGACTCGCGCATCGCGCAGCAGTCCGGCGCGCGCGGCGTCAGACATCGCACCCGCGAAGCCGTTCAGAACGGTCGTATAAACATAGTCCGGAGCTACCCCATGCTCTGCGGCGACGGCGGCCGGGTTGGCGCCATCACTAAGCGTAACAATGAAGCGGCCGGGGATCGTGGCGAACTGCGGCGTAGCGTCGTCGCCGGCGGGTGTTGTGACCTGATTGATGTCGCTACATGCGGCGATCGCGAGCACCAGGACAAAAGGGAGCTTCCGGTTCATCGACAAGCCTCCAAAGGGTAGTTTTTGAGAACATCTACGTGCGATGGGCGGAAACCCCTATGCAGGCCCCAGGCCTATGCCGCACATAAGCTCAACTCTTTGTGTAGCAACGGGTTGCGCACTTGGACCCGTGCGGTGAAACGTCTCAATTTGGTGCATTCCCCAGCCGGGCGCCCCGATTTGGTGCACGAAGGGTCGTGATGGCGACATCCTCATGGCCCCGTTCGAGTGCGTCTGATTTCGGTTGGCACGCCCTTGCGCGCACTAAATCGGTGCACTAGACTCTGGAACACACTCATCCCTCAGGTATTTCATGGCGATCCTCGCCCTCACGAGCTCGCCCGCTTCACTCGGGTCCCTGACGGACGTCTTCGGCCCCGAGGAGTTTTGCATCGAATCCAGACCGGCGCAGGGATTGGTTCGAGCGCAGCAGGCGGTCTGGTCGGTAGTTCTGGTCGATGCCGATTTTGGCGGCGATTCAGCCATCGAGGTGGTCGAGCGTCTGGCGGCGTCCGGGCAGGCGGTCGCGCTGATCGCGCGCGCGCCGTCGCTGCGCACGACCCTCGAAGCAATGGACCGCGGCGCGCGCGATGTGCTGCCGTTTCCGCCCGAAGCCGGCAAGCTTCGCGAGCTCGTGATGCGCTGCCACAAGGCCGGCGCGCGCGGCGCGGTTTCGGTGGCGCCTTCGTCGGATACTGCCGGCTCGATTGTGGGCGAGAGCCCGCGCATGCTCGAGGCCTTCATGACGATCGCGCGTGTCTCCAAGAGCTCCGCGACCGTGCTGATCCGGGGTGAGAGCGGCACCGGCAAGGAGATGATTGCGCGCACGATTCACGAGCGCAGCGCGCGCGCGGGGGGACCATTCGTGGCCGTGAACTGCGCGGCAATTCCGGAAAACCTGCTCGAGTCCGAGCTGTTCGGCCACGAAAAGGGCGCGTTCACCGGTGCGATCGCGCGTCGTATTGGCCGTTTCGAGCGGGCGTCGGGAGGCACCCTGTTTCTCGATGAAATCGGCGACATGAGCCTGTCGCTTCAGGCGAAGATCCTGCGCGTGCTTCAGGAGCGCGAAGTTGAGCGCGTCGGTGGCAGCGCGCCGGTTACGGTAGATGTGAGATTGATCGCCGCGACGCATCGCGACCTGGAGAGCGATGTGGTCGCTGGTCGTTTTCGCGAGGACCTGTATTACCGGCTGGCGGTCGTGACCATGCAGCTGCCGGCGCTGCGCGAGCGTGGCGATGATCTGCGTGTGTTGGCGGAGCATTACCTCGAGCGCTACGCTCGCGAATACAACCGGCCGCTGCACGCGATTTCGCGCGAGGCGCTCAACGTGCTGCGCGCCTACAGCTGGCCGGGCAATGTGCGCCAGCTGCGGAATGTCATCGAAAGCGCCGTGTTGCTGGCTGACGGTGACACACTGCTGCCCTGTCATTTGCCGCCGGAGCTGGTCGCGCCGCAGCCGGTGCCCGAGTATTCGGAGTCCGTGCTGCCGCTTATCACGCTCACCGAGCTGGAGCGGCGCCACATACAGAAGGTGCTGGCCGTGAGCGGCGGCCAGATGAACGTAGCAGCAGAGATTCTCGGCATTCACCGTAATACGCTGCGCCGCAAGCTTGCGGATTACGGCATCGCCTGAAGTCGTCACAAATCGCTATCGCAGTTGCAGTCTGGTGCCGTTATCTAGGTAAGCGCCACATCCTACAGGGAGAGCATCCAATGAATCGATTCACCCGTGTTGCTGCTGTCGTGCTGACGCTGTTCAGCGCGGCATGCAGTGACGAACCGGTTACGCCGCACGCTACCGGTCGCCAATTCTCGACCGCGCAGGGCGGCGATTTGAGCAAGGTCGCGAGATACACATCCGGCGCGCCGGACGTGCTTTTCGGTTTCGCGTCGAAATCGATCGGGCCGGCGGGCGGCAGCATCCGGCTGCTCGATTTTGAGGTCATCGTGCCGGCCAAGGCAGTCGCGAAAGCGACGAATTTCACAATCCGATTGCCCGCCGATCCGTTCGGTGCCGAGTACGCGTATGCCGAATTCGGCCCGCACGGCTTGAGGTTCGCGACGCCGGTGACCATCAGGCTGCCGTACCAGGGCACGACCTCGGAAGGTGGCACGCCGCACGTGATGTGGAACAACAGCGGCCAGTGGGTAGCCTTTCCAACGTCGGCTACCGAAGACGGTCGCATCCAGGCGCAGACTAACCACTTCTCGGAATATGGCACGGAAGAAACCGACCCCAGCCGCGGCATTACACTCGCGGGCAAGCGCCTCCGCTGAAGCCGGTGTGACGCTGGATCGGTTGCTCGGCGCTCTCCCCGAGCAACACGAACTTGCGCCACTGCGGCATGCGTTGCTACGCACGTCCGTGCCGGATGCGGCGCGGGCGTGGGCGCATTCGAGTGCGTATGCAACGGTCGACAAGCGCGTCATTACAGCGGACGCGCTGCGCGCCGCCGCCGCGGATGCCAGGAACGCGGCGCATGCGCGCGCCGACGCGCTGTATGATGCGGTTACGGAAGTGCTGGAGTTTGCCGCGCACAACGACGACGTCGCGGCGGCTCTTCGATTGATCGCGATCGGCGAGTCGGCGGAGGCGGAAGAGAATTATCGAACCGCTTGCGCGTATTACGAGGTGGCCGGCCGTTTCAGCGAGACCCTGGCCGACCGCCGGGTGCGGGTGCTCGCGCTACGCCGCCTGGCGCGCGCACGTGCCGCCCTCGGCGATGTGGATCTGGCGATCTCGGTTTTCCGCGCGAGCCTGGAGCAAGCGGTTGCGGCCGAGGACATCGAGGCTCAAGTGTACGTTCAACTGGGTCTCGGCAACATCATGGGATTCCAGGGCCGCTGGCAGGAAGGCAGCCAGTACTATGAGGCCGCCCGTGCTCTGTGCGGCGATCAGTTCCCGCGCTTGCGCGGCCAGATCGCAATCAACCTCGCGGTCATGCACCGGGAGCGCGGCGACCTCGAAGCAGCCTCGGCGCAGCAGGCGGCAGCATCCGCATTATGGAGCGAGATGGCACCCGCCGACCACTCCGTGTGGTACAACAGTCGCGGATTGCTGGCCGTGGCGCGCGGCGAAACCGACGCCGCGGAGACGATTTTCCGGCAGGCATTGGAAACTGCCGGCAGCGATTTCGACCGGGCCATGGTCCTCGATAACCTGGCTGAGCTGTTCATTCAGCAAGGCAATCTCGCGGATGCGGAGGCGTACGCGCGCGCAGCCGAAGAACTGGCGTTGAGCGCGGCTTCGCCACGGGCTCTTGCGGAGATATATACGCGTCTCGGCAAGATCTTCCGCCTGCGCTCGGATCTGAACGGTGTTACGTTTTTCGAAAAAGCGCTGGAGATCTGCCGTGGCCGCAGATATCCACTGACCGAGGCGAACGCATATCTCGAATACGGTATCTTCCGTCGCACACTCGGCGACACCGAAGAGGCTCGCTCCTATATCGAGCGGGCGCGACAGCTGTGCGCCGACATCGGCGCCGCGCAGCTGGAGCGCGTCGCGTCCGAGCAGTTCGCGCAGCTCTAATCCGGCTTTTCTCGCACTACTCCTGCTTGTCCTGACAGCTCCGTCGTTTGCGCAACGCCCGTGCGCCACCGGCACGATCTCCTTCATCTTCATCGACAACCATTCGATCTTCGACACGAACGATCCCGATCTGGATCGGCGGTTCGGCTGGGCGTATCGCGCGGCGAACGCGCTGCACGTGAGAACCCGGCGCAGTGTGGTCGAGCGCGAGCTGCTGTTCGGTCCCGGCGATTGTTATGATGCGTACTTGCTCGAGGAAACCGAGCGCTTGCTGCGCGCGTACGACTTTCTGGCGCAAGTAGACGTATTCGGCATTCCACAGCCCGATGGCAGCTACCATGTGGTGGTCGACACGCGCGATCAGTGGAGCACATCGCTGGACCTGCGCCTCGGATTCGATCGCGGCCTGAAGTTCGAGGGTATGCGCCTGCGGGAGTCGAATCTGCTCGGCACCGGGCAGGAGATCGGTTTTTTCTATATCGATCGCGATGTCACACGCGATTACGGCATAGCATACGGCACGCGTCAGCTCGCGGGCACCCGCTGGGATCTGAATACTTCGCTGGGACGCACGAGAGCGGGGTCGTTCTTTACGCAGAGCATCGCGTATCCCTTTGTCGGTGAGGTAGGGCAGTGGGGCGCGCGCCAGAGCTTTTCGCATGAAGACCAATTCTTCGATTACATCGCTGTCGACAGCGCGCAGGCTGTCACTCGACATGTTCTGCTGCCGGTACGGGAAAAACTCTTCGATGTTGCCGTAGGTACGCGCTTCGGCAATCGCGGCAATCTGACCGTGCTCGGCGGCATCATCAGTTACGAGCAGTTGACCTATCCGGCTGCCATACAAGTCGCCGAGGCCGGCGACTTCGCTGACCGCGTTCCCGGCGACTCGGCGTTGACCGAGCAAATCGCCTCACAGTTGCAGCCGCTGGGCAGTGTTCGCGCCGGTCTCGTGCTCGGCCAGCGCAACATTTGGTGGGTGAAGCGGCGTGGCTTCGACAGTATGCGCGGCCAGCAGGATGTACCGCTCGGCGCCGACGTGGCGGTCGCATTCGCACGCTCGATTCCGGGACTCAAACGCGACAACGATATGGTCGGCACATTTCGCCTGTATACCGGACTGGAGACCGGCCCGGCACTCCTCGCAACTCGGCTGCGGCTGGATGCGCGCCGCGATCTCGACGCAGCTAGCGACATGCCCGAATGGGAAGATGTCTACGCTGACGGCGAGCTGCTGACGTACTGGAAGCCCGCGTCACTGTCGCGCCACACTTTTTTTGTGCGCACTGCCGCCGCTGCGGCCTGGAACACGCGCACGCCGTTTCAGCTGACGCTGGGCGGAGACCGCAACCTGCGTGGCTATCCGGACGAACGGTTTCCCGGCGGCCGGCGCGTGATCGTCAATGCCGAGGATCGCATCTATTTCGGCTGGCCATTGCGCGAAGTACTGGACGTTGGTGGCACGGTATTCGTCGACGGCGGGCGTATTTGGCCAGGCGACGTTCCGTTCGGCAGTGATTCCGGCTGGCGCGCCAGCGCAGGCGTTGGTCTGCGCGGTTCATTTCCCGCCGGCGGCCGCTCCACGTTTCGCATCGATGTCGCAACGCCACTCGATGGTGGCCTGCGCTTCAAGAATTTTCGCGTGATTCTCTCCGCATCGGAACTGCTTGGGCTGCGAACCGTCAACACACCGGATGTGCAATTGATCCGCTCGCGCAATGAAGGCGTGGAAGGTTTTCTTTTCCGGATGCGCAATCAATGACCGGGCGCCCGCGCCTTTATTCGGCGCGCTGGCTTTTAACCGTCACGCAACCGCCGCTGCGCGACTTTGCGATGCTGGTCGGGGCGAATGGTCGAATCGAGCGTATCGCACCGGTCGGCTCGTTCGATGCTGAAGACCATTACGAGCGCAGCGATTTCGGCGACGCCGCGATTCTGCCGGGACTGGTCAACGTGCACGCGCATCCGGAGCTTTCGGTCATGCGCGGCTTGCTCGAGGATCTGCCGTTTCACGAGTGGATTCCCACGCTGATGCGTTGCAAGCGCGCTGCGAATCTCACACTGGTTGACTACGCGGTGGCGGCGCGCTGGACCTGCGTCGAGGCGTTGCGCGCCGGTATCACCACCATTGGCGCCACTGAAGATTCGGGGGCCGCGGTCTGCGCGCTCGGCGAGGCCGGTATGCGCGGCCGGGTTTATCTCGAGGTCTTCGGACCCGCGCCCGAGCAGGCGAGCGAATCATTGCAGTCACTGCGCTCGAGAGTTGAGGAGCATGCGGCTCTCGCAACCGAGCGGGTGCAGCTCGGTGTCTCACCGCACGCTCCCTTTTCCGTGTCCGATGCATTATTCACGCTGGTTGCGGCTTACGCGCGCGAAGAGCGGCTGCCGATCGCGACGCATGCCGCCGAATCCGAGGCGGAAGAGCTGCTCGTGCGCGCAGCGCTCGGGCCCTTTGCGGCCGGATTGCGGTCGCGCGGCATTGAGGTTGCGCCGCGCGGGCGCTCCGCAATCGATCTGCTCACGCGCACCGGCATTCTCGATCTCGCACCGCTCATCATTCACGGCATTCGCGTATCCGTCGGCGAGCTGCGCGCCATCGCTGCGGCCGGCGCGTCGATCGCGCACTGTCCGATCGCAAATGCGCGGCTCGGCCATGGGATCGCTCCGATTGTCGAGGCGCTGGACCAGAGCGTCACGGTCGCTATTGGCACTGACTCGGTTGCGAGCAACAACCGGCTCGATCTGCTGGAGGAAGCCCGCGCGGCGCAGGCGCTTCAGCGGGCCCGCTTGCGGAACGCGTCCGCACTACCGAGCGAACAGCTGCTGCGTCTCATCACCATCGAAGGTGCACGCGTGCTGGGCATGGCTGACAGAATTGGCTCGCTCGAAGTCGGCAAGGACGCGGATTTCTGTGTCGTGTCACTGGCCGGTCCGCACAGCGTGCCGGTCGCGGAGCCATTGGCGGCCGTATTTCACGCCGCGCGTGGCAGCGATGTGCTGCTGACCGCCGTGGCCGGTCGCCATCTCTTCGAAACAGGACGCGTAACCACTTTGGATGAAGCCGAGCTGCGTGAGCAAGTCGATGCGATCGGCGCGCGGCTGCGCGCCGTGAGGAACGGCGCATGACCGCGAATGCAACCGCGCGCGCGGGGCGAACCGCAGTTGTGCGCCGTGTGCTCGTCGTTACGCTGGTTGCGAATCTGGCGGTTGTCATCGGCAAGGCGATCGCCGGCGTCTCTGCGAATTCATTGGCGGTACTCGCCGATGCGGCGCACTCGTCGCTGGATGCCTGGAACAACGTGATGGCCCTGTTCATCGCGGGCGTGGCTGCGAAGGCGCCCGACGCGGAGCATCCGTACGGCCACGGCAAGTTCGAGACGGTCGGTGCGCTCGGCATCGTTGCGTTCCTTTCGATCACGGTGTTTCAGGTGGTCGAGGCGGCGCTTACGCGCTTGTTCGGATCGGGCCCGGAGCCGCAGGCTACGCCGGTGGTCGTGACCATCATGACAATCTCGGCGGCGGCCAGCTTCCTGATCGCGCGTTACGAAGAGCAGTACGGTCACCGCTACGAGAGTGAGATCCTGCTTGCCGACGCCGCGCACACGCGCTCGGATGTCTACGCTTCACTCGCGGTGCTCGCCGGCATTGCATTGGTCGCCGCCGGTTATCCCAAAGCGGACGCACTGGTCACGCTGCTCGTCGCGGTGGTGATTGCGCGGGCCGGCTGGCGGATCATCAAGCGCACAGTGCCGATTCTGGTGGATGAGCGCGCCGTCGAAGAGAGTGCGATCTGCGCTGTCACAGCGCGCACGCCGGGAGTAGTCGATTGCTTCGCGGTCCGCTCGCGCGGGCGCAAGAGCGAGATCTTCGTCGAGCTGACGATAACGGTCGAGCCTACGCTCAACGTTCACGAAGGTCACGTAATCGCGGATGAAGTCGAGCGGCGCGTGGCTGCCGCGGTTGGCGCTCGTGAAGTAGTTGTGCACGTCGAGCCCGCTACATGAGCTCGTTCGCGCGCGCGGAAGACGCGCCCGAGCTGCTCGACCAGGAGCGACACGATACGCGCGAGCTGGCACAGAGTCTCGGCCATGTCGCCGCCGTGAACCGCTGGCTGGGCGGTGTCTCGGCGCTGCTCGCGCATGTCATGCCGCTGCTCGATGCCGAACGCACGACGCGCATTCTCGACATTGGCACCGGCTCCGCCGATTTGCCGCGTCGAGTCGTAGATTGGGCACGCGCGCACGGCCGCAGGATAGAGATCGTCGCAGCGGATTTGCACCCGCAGATTCGTGCGCTGGCTGCGGCGCAGTCCACCGATTATCCAGAAATCAGTGTCGAGGCTGCCGACGCGTTGGCGCTGCCATACCCGCCTGCTTCGTTCGACATTGTCACGATTTCGCTCACCTTGCACCACTTCGATGGCGGGCAGCAGGTCCGCGTCTTGCGCGAAGCGGCACGCGTGACCCGCGCTGCCGTTATCGTCAATGAGCTGCTGCGCACGCGTTTGAATTATCTCGGCGCGCGGCTGCTCGCGCTCACCCTCTGGCGCGGCAACCGGCTGACACGCCACGATGGGCCATTGTCGGTGCGGCGCGCTTTTACTGCCGCGGAACTGTCAGGACTTGGGGCCGCAGCCGGATTGAACGGCCGCGTCTTTCGTCATTTCTTTCAGCGCATTGTTCTGGTAGCGCGCCCCGGCGCCGGATGAGTGCGCGCGTTCGCGACGTGGTCATTGTGGGCGCCGGACCCGCCGGCTCCGTGACCGCGCTGCTGCTTGCACGGGCCGGTCTCGATGTCGAGATACTGGAGCGGCGCGATTTTCCGCGGGCGAAGGCGTGCGGCGATTGCATCAGTCCCGGCGCCAATGCGATTCTCCAGCGTATTGGCGTATGGAACGATATCAGCGCCACTCGACCCGGGCGTTTGCGCGGGTGGCTGCTGTGCGCCGATGGCGATGCCGCTTTCTCGTCCGAATTCGGAGCCGATACACACTCGCTCGCAATCGAGCGCGCAAAGCTGGACGCAATTCTGCTCGACGCCGCGCGGGCTGCTGGTGTGAGCGTGCGTACGGATGCGCATGTCACCGACCTTTGCCGCGCTGCCGATGGTCGCGTTATCGGGGTCAACATGCTGCTGCGCGGCACCGCTGCTCGCATCGAAGCGCGGTTGACGGTGGGCGCGGATGGCTTGCGCTCACGCGTTGCGCGCCGGCTCGGCGCGCGCAGCAGAATGCCGAGGCTGCGCAAGCTGTCTCTGACCGCGCACGTGCGCGGCGTGCCGAATCCTGGATTGAACGGCGAGCTGCACTTGCAGCGGAATGCGTGTCTCGGAATCGCGCCGCTAGAAGCGGTCTCCGATCCGCTTTGCAACGTGACCATCGTGATGCAAGCGAATTCAAATGGAAGTTCAACTGGAAGCACGACGCCTAACCAAATGATGCGGCAGGCTCTGTCTCGCTTTCACGACCGCCAGCTTTCACACTTGATCGAGGATGACACCGTAATTCTGGCATCCGGACCGTTTGATTCGCCTACACGTAGAATCCTGTTCGATGGCGCGGTACTGGTTGGCGATGCAGCAGGTTATTACGATCCATTTACCGGGCAGGGCATCTACCATGCGCTGGCCGGCGCGGAAATGCTGGCGGAGCACATTCTCGCTGCGCGGCTGGACCGATACGCGCAGCTGCAACGCGCGCGCTTCGATTCAGCGCGGCGCGTGCAGCGCGGAATTGAGTTCGTATGCTCGCGGCCGCGTCTCGCGCGTGCGGCATTCAAGCAGCTGCGGCGCTCTCCGGCACTCGCTCAACGCCTGATACAGGTAACCGGTGACATGCGCCCTGCTCGCGAGCTACTATGGTCAGGCCGATGATTACGATTGATGAGCGCCTGGTACGCGCACCAGCTGATGTCTGCTTCGACGTTGCCGCCGACGTAGAACGCTGGCCGCTCATTTTGCCACACTACCGGTGGGTTCGCTTTCACGACAAGCGAAGCTTTGGGCAGGGCGTGGTAGAAATGTCTGCATGGCGAGTTTTCCCGGCCGGCGTGAAGTATCCGACCTGGTGGGTCTCGGAGATGCGATCACAAAAGGATGAGCCTGCCGTGTACTACAAACACATCGGCGGCATTACGCGCGGCATGGACGTCAAATGGGAGCTTCAGGCGCGTGGCCGCGAGACCTTCATTCGAATTCATCACAGCTGGCACGGACCCGCGTGGCCACTGATTCGCGGCATTGCCGCGAGCTGGGTAATCGGCCCGCACTTCATCAGCGCAAGTGCACAACGCACTCTTGCCGGCGTCGCGCGTGAGGCAGAAGCGCGCGCGAGCAAATCGCAATGATTGCTGAGCTTCGCCCCACGCACCGCGTTGCGATCACCGGCATTGGACCGATCACGGCGGTCGGCACCGGCAAGGAAAAACTCTGGGCCGGTCTCAGAAACGAGCGCTCGCCCGTGCGCCGCATCACACGCTTCGATGCGAGTCAGTGGAAATCGCAAATCGCGGCCGAAGTCGATGATTTCGATGCGGCTGATTTTATGGAGGCGAAACTCGCGCGGCGCTACGACCGCTTTACGCAATTCGCAGTGGCGAGCGCGCGTATGGCGCTCGATGATGCGGACTTGAATCCCACCGGTCTCGATGGCGATCGCGTAGCCGTCCAAATGGGCTCCGCGCTCGGCGGCACCGCCAATGGCGAAGCGCAGCTCGTCAATTTGATCTCCAGCGGTATTCGTGCGGTTGATCCGCGCGTCGCCCTCACCACGTTTTGCGGCGCGGCCAGCTGCGCGGTCGCCATTGAATTCGGATTCACCGGACCGAATTCGACTAACGCAATGTCGTGCGCGTCTGGTACTATCGCGATTGGCGAAGCCTGGCGTCTGATTCGCGATGGCCTCGCCGACTTCGCGATCGCCGGCGGCATGGAAGCGCCGCTCGCGCCACTCTGCTTCGGCGCATTCGCAATCATTCGCGCAATGAGTACCCGCAACCATGACCCGGAGCGTGCGTGCAGACCATTCGATACCCAGCGCGATGGCTTTATCATGGGCGAGGGCGCCTGCGCGCTCGTGCTCGAGCGCTACGACCTCGCGGTCAGGCGCGGCGCGCACATTTACGCGGAGCTGGCCGGCTATGCGAACACGAATGACGCGTATCACATGACCGCGCCACGCCCGGACTCCTCGCAGGCGGCGCGCGCGATGCGGAACGCGCTCGAGATCGCGAAGCTCGATCCGAACGACGTCGACTACGTGAACCCGCACGGCTCGTCCACCCCGCTCAACGATGCGACCGAGTCACAGGCGATCAAACAGGTCCTCGGACCGCGCGCGTATGAGATTCCGATCAGCGGCACCAAGCCCTACCATGCCCATGCCTTGGGCGCTTCCGGTGCCATCGAAGCCGCAGTCTGCTGCCTCGCTTTCGAACGCGGCTGGGTTCCGCCCACCCTGAACTTCGAGGCCGGCGACGATGCCTGCGATCTGGACTATGTCAAAGCAGGTGGTAGAACGGTCCAACCGCGCGTGATTATGTCAAATTCTTTCGGGTTTGGCGGAATCAATGCCGCCCTGATTTTGGCCGCTCCGGCGCTTTAGCCTAAAAAAAGCACATCCTACCGCTATTCCTCAAGTCTCCATCGTCTTGGCAGAGAACATGCAAGCCGAGCCTCCGCTGTTGGTGCGGAGCGGGGATGCCGCGTCTGCGTTGCGTGGAAACGGAGGTAAGGAGACATGAAAGCGCTATATCGAGGAGTATTGCTGCTCCCGCTGTTCGCGATCATCGCAAGTGCACCTGCGATGGCACAATCGTGGAAGTGGGACTTCGGCGTGAATGCTGGCTATGCCACGTACACGGCGGCACTGGACGAGGAGGACACGGGCGGCACGGATGTAAAGTTTAAGCACGGGAAGATCCTGGGCAGCCAGCTAGGCTTTTGGTTCGGGCCGAGGCTGGGGCTGCGACTGAATGGCCGCTATGCGGATCGTCCGATCACTTTTGAGGAGGATCCGAACGATACGCGGCCGGTGACGAGCGTACTGCTATGGACCGGGACGGCCGACGTGCTGTTCCGCTTCCGGGCTCCCGCGGAGGAGCGCACTCGGTTTGAGTTCCTGCCGTATCTGGCGCTCGGCCTGGGCGCGAAATGGCATAACGGCGCGCATGACGATTTCACCTGTGTGGACCAGACGAACAGCTTTGCTTGCTCGCCGTTCGTAATTGACGGCCGCGGCTTTGCGATGGGTGAGGAGAACGCGATCGCGGGGCTGATCGGTCTAGGCGCGGATTGGCGTCTTGGCCGGCGTATCAACCTGCGGACGGAACTGAGCGACGTCATCTACAAGCCGCAGTTCCATACTGCCACGGTACCGGCGTCGCCGGCTGGAACGTGGAGCGTCTCGGAGGAAAACGTGGCGAAGGTCGTGCACGAGCTGGGCGGCCAGATCGGCTTGCACTTCCTGTTCGGCATAGCTGCGCCGCCGGTAGTAGCCTTGGTTCCGCCACCGGCACCACCGCCGCCGCCTGCACCGACACCGGAGCCGCGCCGCGAAGCGCTCACCGTTTGCGTGATCGATCCCACGTCACCTGGTGGCATTCGGATGCAGACCGTAACGCTGATCGAGGGTCGCGACACCGTGATCACGGTTGGCGGCACCGATCGTCCGTTCCGTGAGTCGGTCGGCAACGTAATGGTCGCGACCAATGCGACCTGGTTCGTGCAGGGTCAGCCGCTGGTAATGAACGTCGGCACCAATCGGGTCGAGTTCACAACCTTCGGCTCGCCACGCATGGTCGAGGCTGCCGACCTGGCGTTCCTCGGCACGGTGAACGGGTTCCCGGTCTACGCCGATAGAGACGAGGTCGAGGAAGTCATCGAAGAGATCAACGAGCTGAACCGCGCGCGCGCGGGCACGGATCTCGGGCAGATTCTCGAGGAAAACCGTGAGCTCGACGACGAACTCGATGACATCAGGATTCTCTACGTTCCACTGCATGCAACGGGCTGCGTCTTCCAGGCTGTGCAGCGCCAGGAAGAAGTCCGGAAGGGTGGAAAGTAAGCCTCTTCGGCACCCGCAACAGACGCGGTAGTGAAAGGGTCCGGCCCAGTAGCCGGGCCCTTTCTATTTGTGGCTTCAATGCGGTGATTCGTGGCAAGAATCCTGCAAACTCCCCTGCGGGCCTTCGATCGCTTGTGGCCGAAGCGGCGGGCGGCGGAACCGTCATGCTCGTCCGCAAAAAAGTGTGTGGAAGAGGAGAGGATACATGAAACTCGCAAGTAAGGTAGCCATGCTTACGGCACTGCTGGTGCCTCTGGCTACGATTCCAGCGTCGGCACAGAGCTGGAAATGGGATTGGAACATCAACGGCGGTTACTCCACGTTCAGCAAGATCCTGGACGCTGAAAATACGGGTCTGACCAGCGTGGAAGAGTCGGATGTGAAGTTCAAGAGTGGCGGGCTGCTAGGCACGCAGCTCACCTTCTGGCCATCTTCACGAATCGGCATTCGCGTGAACGGCACCTACGCGGACCGTCCGCTCGAATCGAATGATCTCACTTTGACGAACTTCGCGAACAGCGGACTCGAGCACGTGAATCTGTGGAGCGGCAGCGGCGATCTGATGATCCGCTTCGCAACACCGGACGAGGAATACGATGGGATGGAATTCCTGCCATACCTCGCTCTTGGTTTGGGCGCCAAGTGGCATAATCCTGCCGGTGACAATTTCACCTGCAACGACACGACTGAAGGCAAGTCGTTCGCATGCGCACCGTTTACCGTGCAGAGCGGTACGACCACCGGCAACACCTTTGCGCTTGCCGAGGCTAACACGCTCATGGGGCTGGTAGGACTGGGAGCCGACTGGCGTGTAGCGCGCGCGATCGCGATTCGCACCGAGATCGGTGATCGAATCTGGGATCCGCGTGTCCATCGTGTGACTACGCCGGCAACCGGCACGACCTTCACGCTCGCTGACAGCGATGAGGACGTGGGCAAGACGATTCACGAGCTGTTCGGGCAGATTGGCCTGAGCTTCCTGTTCGGCATCGCGCGGCCACCGGAAGTCGCAGTGGTAGCACCACCGGCCCCGGTCGAGCCGGCACCAGCGCCGACGATCAGCCGTGAAAACCTCATGGTTTGCGTTATCGATCCGACAGCGCCCGGCGGCATTCGTATGCAGAACGCAGTGCTGGTCGGCAGCCGCGACACCGTGGTTGTTGTAGGGGGCGTTGATCGTCCGCTCACCGCATCAATCGGCACAGTGGCAGTGGCCTCGAATGCTGATTGGTTCGTGCGTGGACAGCCGTTGATCATTCGTACCGGAGGCACCACCACGATCGAGTTCGCAACGCACGGAACTGCGCGTGTGATCGAGTCGGGTGATCTGACGTTCGTCGGTACCGTGAACGGTATGCCGGTGTTCGCCGATCGTGACGATGTCGTCGACATCGCGGACGAGCTGGCAGAGATCAACCGGACACGCGCGGGCACCGATCTCGCCATCATTCTGGAGGAGAACCGTGAGCTTCGTGATGAGCTCGACGATGTCCAGGTTCTCTTCGCTCCACTGAATGCGACCGGCTGCGTTTTCCAGGCGGTTCAACTACAGGAGCAGGTCCGCAAGGGCAAGTAATCCGCCGTTACTTGAATGCTCCGGTAAGGGTAAAAGCCCGGCCGCAAGGCCGGGCTTTTACGTTTCCGGGCTTTCCCTACATTATTCCGGGTGATCACTGCCCCTCTCGTTGTTCTCGGCCAGGTTCTCGGCTTCGCCTTCGCCGCAGGGCTCAATCTGTATGCGACGGTGGCGCTGGTCGGCGTAGCCGCACGATTCGGCTGGATCGCGGGATTGCCGCCTACCGTGCAGGGGGTCGAGAATCCGCTCGTTCTCGGCACCGCGGCACTGCTGTATCTGATCGAGTTTCTGATCGACAAGATTCCTTACGCTGATACCGCATGGGACGTGATCCACACGATTGTACGTCCGGTTGCTGCGTCTTTGCTCGTGGCGGCCGCGCTTTCCGAAGCGACTCTGCCCGTGCAAATCGGAGCCGCGGTGCTGGCCGGCGGCGTCGCGCTGGGCGCGCACGGGCTCAAGGCCGGCCTTCGCCTCATCCTTAACGTGCGGCCGCGCAAGGCGCTCAACGCATTTGTGAGCATAATCGAGGACGCATTCGCCGTCGCGGTTGCCATAGCAGTCTTGATGTATCCGGTTGTGGCGCTTGCCCTCGCGGCGGCTGCGCTGCCGATTATGCTGCTCGCCGGTCCGCGCCTCTGGCGGGCAGGTGTGCTGGCAATGCGCGCATTGGTTGCCCGCGTACGCGGCTTTTTCGGCCACAAGGACTGGCGCGACACGGATGCTTTGCCGCCTCGGCTGCGATCGGTGCTTGCTCCCCTTCCTCTCGGACGCGGTAAAGCGCGTGTCGCGCGCGCCGCACTTCGCGGCATGAAAGGAGTCGGGTCGTACAAGAGCGGTTGGGTGGTTCTCTCTGACGAGCCGGTATTCGTCTATTTGTCGCTGCTTCGGCCCCGCAGCCTGCCCCTTCCTCGCATTCGCGAAGCACAGGTCCGACACGGCCTTTGGACAGACAGCCTCGAGTTCGATAACTCCAACGCCAGCTGCACGCTGTTTCTCTTGAAGGACGGTCCTTCAGCCGAGGTCGCGCTCGCGGAGTTGCGCGCGGCTACGTGAGTTACTTTGTTCTGAGATAATCGGAGCCGCCAATGTTCAAGTTCAGCATTACCCAGCACCGCATCGCCATGCTGGTCCTGCGCCTGATTGTCGGCCTCGTGTTTTTCGCTCATGGGTATCAAAAGGCTTTTCAGATGGGTCCTGACATGGTTGCCGGATTCTTCGGCAGCGCCGGCATACCCGCGCCTGCAATCACGGCCTGGCTGATCACGCTACTCGAGACATTCGGCGCCGCGGCATTAATGCTCGGATTGCTGACCCGGGTCTTTGCGACGCTGTTCGCACTCGACATGCTCGGCGCAATGTCGTTCATTCACTTCGAGCAGGGCTTTTCTGTTGCCAACAACGGATACGAGTTCGTGCTCACACTGTTTGCGGCGAGCGTAGCGCTGGCCATTGCAGGTCCGGGCGCTGCTGCGATCGATGATTTGCTGGCGCGCCGGAAGGAAGCGCGCGCGGCGTGAGCTATGGCATCAAACCGCCCGGTTACCGGCTGCCGGAAGGGACACGCATCGGCGGCGTGCATCTGCGCGTCAGTGACATCGAGAGATCCCGTGCTTTCTACCAGGAGGTGCTCGGCTTCGACGTGATAGAAGCGGAAGCCGGGCGCGTGAAGCTCGGCGTCGGCTCTAAGGAGTTGATCGAGCTTCAGTCAGGCGCGGCAGATCCGCTACGAGGTGCTCGACTCGGTCTCTATCATTTTGCGATTCTGCTGCCGGACCGAGCTTCGCTCGGCCAGTGCCTCGAGCATTTATCGCGACCGGGAATCAAGCTCGGAGCAGCGGACCACCTCGTCAGTGAAGCGCTCTACCTGAGCGATCCCGACGGCCTTGGGATAGAGATCTATCGCGACCGGCCGCGGAGCGAGTGGACGGTGAGAGGAGGCGAGCTGGCCATGGCCACCGAACCGCTGGATTTTGACGCGGTAATCGGCGCCGGCGGTGGCATGGGTTGGCAGGGCATGCCGGGCGGCACGACGATCGGCCATGTGCATCTTCACGTGAGCGACCTCGAAAGAGCCAGGGCGTTTTATCACGAGGCGCTCGGATTCGATATCACGGTTTGGAGTTATCCGCAGGCGCTATTCTTCTCGGCTGGTGGCTATCACCACCATCTCGGCACGAACACCTGGGCACCTGACGCACGGCTTGCTGGCGCCGCAGAGCCCATGCTGGTGCATTGGGATCTTCTGCTGCCATCGCCGCAAGCGGTTGTAACGGCAGCAGATAGTCTCGTGCAAGCCGGTTATTCGATCTCTCCGGAAGAAATTGGCGGCAGCATTGTGACCGATACCGACGGAATCGCGCTTCGCCTCGCTCCAAGCGGATAGTCAAGGTTCGGACAACCTGGATTTGACTAAGTTTTGTCGGAACATGGGTTTGTGCGCCAGTGTACCTTCCGCCGTTACCACAGGCCCCACGCGGATAATCCGCAGGGCGGCATAAAAGGGTTGAACTAAAATTCAGCTTTTTTTATATTCGGCGAGCTTATGATCAGAATCGTTTTGGGGTGTGATCGAGTGAGGCTTTTCCACGGTGCGGTGTTGGTCGGGGCTACGGAAAAGCCACACGAAAACCTCAGTTGAGCAGCGGGATTTTTCGAGCTTCGAAATCTCCGCTGCTTTTTATTTCACATAAACCGATCGATATCCAGAAAGATGTCGTCCATGTTCGTTAGTTCCCGTGCTTTGGATTCGTTTGATCAGTACCTCTACGATGTCGAGAAATACCCCCTCATCGAGAACGCCGAGGAAGAGCGGCAGCTCGCGCGACGCGCACGCGTCGGCGACAAGGAGGCTGCCGAGCGGCTGGTGACCGCAAACCTCCGGTTCGTCATCTCATACGTCAAGAAATATCAGGGGCGTGGTCTCGGCCTGGCAGAGCTGGTGTGCATTGGCAATGAAGGTTTGCTGAAGGCCGTCAAGAAGTTCGATCCGGACAAGGGTGTAAAGTTCATCTCGTACGCAGTGTGGTGGATTCGCCAGACCGTGCTCCAGGCGCTCGCTGAGCAGACACGCTCGGTTCGTATTCCGCTCAACCAGAACTCGAATCTGGTCAAGCTGTCACGCACCGAGACCGCGCTGACTCAGCTGCTCGGCCGTTCGCCGACCGACCAGGAAATCGCCAACGAGATGGGCGAGCCGGTCGAGACTGTGCGAGCACTGCGGCGTGTTGCCGCGTCAGAGCTTTCGCTCGACGCGCCGATCGACCGTGGTGATCGTGACAGTGCTTCATTCGGTGAGCGTTTCGCCGGCGCCGAAGCAGAAGACATTGAAGAGACCGTCGAGTCGCAAGCGCAGCGTGAGTTTCTCGATCGCATGTTCGAGAAGTATCTCACCGAGCGCGAGCGCAAGATTCTGTATCTCTACTACGGTCTCGATGATGGCGAGGAGCGCACGCTCGAGGAGATCGGTTCACTGCTTGGTGTGACGCGCGAGCGCATCCGTCAGATCCGCAACCGCGCGTTCGAGAAGCTGCGTGAGAGTCCGGACGGCGAGGCACTGGCAACCTTCTGGTCAGCCAACTGAAGAATCTGCGATGCTGCAACAATGAAGGCCCGCCTTTCGGCGGGCCTTTTATTTATGTCCGAGGCTTTGCGGTTCGACCGGTGCTCGAGCCGCTGGACGATGATCCGCCAGAGTCACTGCCATTGGAGCCTTTGGTGCTGGTGGTGCTGCCGGTCGGCTTCGGTGACGGACTGTTCTCGCGTGCCGTCGAGCTGCTACTCGAGTTGCCGCTGCTGTAGCCTTTGCGTGTGACGCGCGCACTCGGGTTCGGCGTTGTCGGATTGCGAACGACAATGACCGGCGCCCCATGGTATCCCCAGCCGCTGCCGTAACCCCACGGCGAAAAAGACCGGCCGTAGCGGTAACACCGATTGTAGCCGTAATCATGGCTGTAGCCTATCGGTCCCATCCACGGATCGTAGGGCCGTGTATGGCATGGATCGTATCCGTAGGTGCGGCGCCCTCTGTCATCGACTCTCTCGGTTCGTGTCCGCACGGCGAAGTGTTCGGGATTGGACACCGCGACCAGCACGTCGATGACGCTCGCGGGCACGCCCGCGTCGGCGAGTGAGACGAGCTTCTTGCCGGTGAGATCGAATGCCTGGCCTGCTTCGGTCAGCCAGGCCATCACGGCATCGGCGTGGATCGCTGCAACCGCTTCCTGGACATCCGCGAGGTCGATCAGACTGCCCGCTGCGCTGCGCGCAGTCTCGCGCGCAAGCCGGTTCGCGCGCAGCGACCGTGCGATATCCTTGGGGATCCCATTCTCGTTGGCCGCGGCGTAGCGCGCCGAGCGCGTGCTCGTGTTCTCGCCGGAAGTGATGGCTTGTACGTTCAGCCATTCGGTGCCGAGTATCGCCATTACGCCCGATACTTTGCGTTGCGTACGCTCGCCGCATGTCATGTCGGACAGCAGGAACAGCCGCTGCTCATCCTCCGACCAGCGCGCCTGCTGAGTGCCCGTGCAGCCCTCATCACTGAATGGCCTGGCGACGCCGTCCGCTATGATACGCGTCTCGCTTTCGACGGCGCCGCCTACATACCGCACCATGCGAGCGCCCGCGCCATCCGGGACAATGCAGACCAGAGTGTTTTCGGCATCTTCGACCGCGCGCCAGCAGCCCTGCCACGCGAGCCACGCGCCGTCAGACGACACCGGGGCGGTTACACCCGCTGCGGTGATTACGCTGAGCAATAGCGTCGTAATCATGGTTGTTCTCCCTAGAAGCGAAGCGCGAGCCCCGCGGTAATTTGAAAACCACGCAAATCGATATTGCCAAAATCGGCGAAGTCTGTCTCGAGATCGCCGCTCGCCCACGAATAACGGCCTTCCGCACTGATGCCAACGCGCGGCGTGAACCACAACTCACTGCCGCCGCCAACGTGCAACGTAGCGCCGCCACCACTCGATTCAAACCTGCGTCTGAAGACCTCGAGCGACTCGTGATCCACGAAATCGCCGTGCTGCTCGAGATCGTAGAACATGTAGCCTGCGCCGGCCGTCACAAAGGGCGTGACGTTCGTCGGCACCCATGTGTGCGTGCTCAGGCTGCGGCCTCGCGGCAGAATGTAGTACTTCGCGCCGACGGTGAGCGGTATGCGGTCGAAGCTCGTGGTCTGCTCGATCGGCATATCATCCTGATCGACCCAATCGCGAAACTCGGAGCGATTGGTGGACCCGTCATAGGCGATCCCGAGTAACACATCGAATTGACGCGTCACGCGGATGCCGACATCGGCGGCCAACGCAACCGTTCTGAAGTCGCCGCGCTCGAGCGTCAGCTCGCGCGTGAAGAAATCGAAGAGCTGATCATTTGCGCTTGGGTTCGCCGCGCCGACGCGCACGCTGATGGTCGCATCCGGCGGCCCGAACATGAAACCGGACTGCGCGTGCGCACGCGCCGGGAGGATGGCAAAAGCCAGTGTGAAGGCAAGGACGAAAGTCGATCGAGCGGCGCGCATTGGACCCCTCTCATGGGAGCATGGGAGCATGGGAGCATGGGAGCATGGGAGCATGGGAGCATGGGAACTATGCCGTACATCATGTTGTGGTGCTACTGCCGCGTTTCCAGGAAGGTTCCTTATCTTAACCGCATGAGAGTTCTGGCTGCGACACTTGCTATCTCCCTGCTTTTCGGTCGCGGCGCCGACGCTCAGGGGCTCGACCATTCCGGCTACCACGTGGTGCTCGCCAAGTACGTGTCGGAAATGGGGATACGCTACTCCGAACTGAAGGCCGACCGCTCGCGGCTAGACTTGTACGTCGCGGGCCTGGGCACGATAAGCGAGGCAGAGTTCGATCAATGGCCGCGCGCCTGGAAGCTGGCCTACCTGATCAATGCCTACAACGCGCTGGTGCTCCAGCAGGTACTGGACAACTACCCGATCAAGCGCTCTCTGAATCCCACGGCACTGATCCGGCCGGCCAATTCGGTATGGCAGGTGGCGGGCTTTTTCGGCGGGATCCGGCACCGGGTGGCTGGACGTTCGCTCACGCTGGATCAGATCGAGCACGAGCTGCTGCGCGCGCAATTGAAGGAGCCGCGCATCCACGCGGCGCTGGTGTGCGCGGCGGTCTCGTGTCCGCCGCTGCGGGCCGAGCCCTACGAGGCAGCGCGCATCGACGCACAGCTCGACGATCAGTGGCGCCGATTTCTCGCAGACGCCGCGCGCAATCGCTTCGATCGGGAACGTGGTGAGCTGAAACTCTCCGAGATTTTCAAATGGTTCGCGGGCGACTTCGGTGGTTCTGACGGTGTAGTCGACTTCATCTCAGACTATGTCGACGCACCGACCCAGGCCTGGCTGCGCGCCAGCAAGTACCGGCTCACGTATTTCGATTACGACTGGACCCTGAATGATGCTTCGCCGCGCTAGCTGCGCGCTTCTGTTTCTCCTCATTGCACGCTCCGCATTCGCACAGGATCCGCTCGGCTGGAATTCGGCGCGCGCGCTCGAGCTGATCGATCGTGCACGCGTGCGTCGCGAGCTGCCGCGCGGCGATACGTCGCTCCAGAATTACCAGGCAAAGGCTAACGGCTACGTCTATTTCTACCTGGATCGCCGCGAGGATAACGAGCGCACGCTCGTGAAGGTCGATCAGATTGCGCTCGACCTTTTCTGGAAGCGGCCGAACCTGACGAAGCAGCGCATTGTCGGTATGCGTGACGTGAGCCGGCTGCCCAATCGCATGTATTACCATCTGGATCATCTGACGGTCGTGCAGAACAATCTCGGCGATGTAATCCGCATTGGTGATGGCGACGAGGTGCGCGACGTGCCCCATCCCGCCGCAGCCGGTGCCGATTCCATTTACGATTATCGGCTCGCCGATTCGGTGACGCTTCAGCTGGGCGGCGGGCAGGGCGATGTGCGCGTATACGAGCTACAGGTCCGTCCGAAGCGTACCGATCGCTCCGCACTGATCGGATCGGTGTTCGTCGATCGCGATGCTGCCGACATCGTTCGCATGACTTTCACATTCACGCCGGTTTCGTACGTGGACCGGCGGCTTGACTACATCAACATCTCCCTCGATAACGGACTGTTCGGTGGCCGATACTGGCTGCCGAACGAGCAGAGCGTCGAGATCCGCAGACAGCTTCCCGAGCTGGATTTCGCGGCGGGCGCGGTCATCAAGGGACGGCTGCGCGTGTCGGCGTACGAGTTCAATGAACCAATTCCCGACTCCGTCTTCTACGGCCGGCCGGTCAGCGCCGCGCCCGAGCACGAGCGTGAAAGTTTCCCATTTCCGGAAGACATCTATGCCGGCGTGAACGAAGAAGGCCTCGCGCCGCCGCCGCAAATGGAGGATTTGCGCGCGCGCGCCGCCGAGCTGATCGGTGAATCGAGGTTGAGTGGCTTGCCGGCGTGGCGGCTGTACGTGCCGAACGCGTCGAGCGTGCTGCGGCACAACGATGCAGAAGGCTGGTACGCCGGGCTCGGTGTCGCTTACGTGCCATCTCCGACTTTCCGCGTCGACGTCACCGGCGGCTACGCGTTCGGCGCGGCGAAGCCCGAGGCAGTCGTGGCTTTACGATTGAATGCGGGGCACAACGCGGTAACCCTGACAGCGCATTACAACCAGCCGCGCGATGCCGGACTCGCCTCCGGCGTGCCAGAAGCCTTCAACACGCTAAGCACGGCGTTTGGCGGGCGCGACTATACGGATATCTATTTCGTGCGCGGCGCGCGCGTTGACTTTGCCGGCGCGGTAAATCAATGGAATCTGGGCTTTGGGTTGAGCGCCGAACGACACGATGCGGTTGGCGCGGATGATACAGCGCCGCTTGTTACGGGCTTCGATCCTGGAAGGTTGTTCGGTTTGCACGTGTTCGCTACGAAGCCGCTCAAGACGCAAGGCACATTCACGTGGGGCGGATCGGCAGCCTTGAGTGGATACGGCTTCGATCGCGCTGAGAGCTTCGCCACAAGAGAGGCGATTTTTCGGCTCCTACTACGGGCGGATGTCCGGCGTAGCTCGGAAGACAAGCGGCGTGACCTGTTCGCGCGCGCGATTTTCGGGCGCAATCTCGGGCCTGCACCCGCGCAGTTCTCTTTCCCGATCGGCGGGCGCGAGACACTGCCCGGCTATGACTATCGGACGTTCGTCAGCGAAGAGGAAGCCGCGCTGGCTCGCGTAGAGTATTCACACACCGTCGCGTCGCCATGGCTCAGATTGCGTGCGCTCGGCTACGCCGCGATCACGTCTCAGCCTGCAGTCGAGGGCGACATTATCCTCAATTCGCTGGAGCGGCGCGTGCGCGGCAGCACCGGTCTCGGCGTCGGCCTGCTGTGGGACGTCCTTCGCGTCGATTTCGTGAAGGGCGCCCACTGGCAGACCATTTTCTCCGTGCGCCACGACTTCTGGGACATGCTATAGCGATAGGCTAGCGAGTTACTCTTCGTCTTCGTCCTCATTAGCATCGGCATCTTCAGGGTTGCCATTGCCATTCTTCGGCGCACCGAGCATCACGAGCTCGCGCACGGTCACTTCCGCGGTTGGAATCGTGACGCCGTTCTTCTCGAACGAGTCATACTCCATGCGCCCTTCCACATAGACGCGATCGCCTTTGCGTACATAGTCCTCTGCGAGCTGTGCGAGCCGGTCCCATAACGTGAGACGGTGCCACTCGGTACGGTCCTCGAAGCTGCCGTTGCGCTGGATGCGGCGGCTGGTCGCGAGCGAGACGTGCGCGACCTTGGTGCCGGCATTGGTGGTCTGGATGTCCGGGTCGCGCCCGATGTTGCCGACCAGAATGACTTTGTTGACGCTGCGAGACATTGCGAGCCTCCATGGAATGAGAGTGTGGAGGCGAATGATGAAGTGGGATTCGGGGCAGCTACATAGTGGTAACGGACGTTCACGTTCACGTTCGCGTTTACGTGTACGGCGGCCAATCAAGCGGTTCGCTTGAGGACAAACCGGCGCGCTAACCGTACACGTGCACGTGAACGTGAACGTGAACGTACACGTCCGTTACTTGGTCTCGTACCAATTCTGACCAACCCCGCTCGCGACCTCCAGCGGCACCCGCAACGGCACGGCATTCCGCATCTCGTGAAGCACCAGCTCGCGCGTCTCGTCTATGACATCGACCGGTATTTCGAAGACCAGTTCGTCATGCACCTGCAGCAGCATGCGAGATCCATTGTTTCTCCCACGAAGCGCATGGTGGATGTTGATCATTGCAATCTTGATGATGTCCGCGGCACTGCCCTGCACCGGCGCATTCTGGGCGGCGCGCTCGCCGAAGCTGCGGATGTTGTAGTTGGGACTCTGGATCTCGGGGATGTAGCGACGTCGGCCTGAGATGGTTTCGACGTAGCCTTTCGCGCGCGCTTTCTTCACCTGCTCGTCCAGGAAGTCGCGCACGCCGGAGAAGCGCACGAAATACTGTTCGATGAAGCGCTTCGCTTCCTGCGTGGTGATGCCGAGCTGGCGCGAGAGAGCGAACGGACCCTGGCCGTAGATGGTCGCGAAGTTGATGGTCTTCGCGGCCGCGCGCTGGTCCGCTGTCACGTTCTCGAGCGGCACGTCGAAGACGAGGGCGGCCGTGCGCTTGTGCACGTCGCCGCCGTGCTGGAACGCATCGATCAGGGCCGTGTCCATAGCCAAATGGGCGAGGATGCGCAGCTCGATTTGTGAGTAGTCCGCGCTCAGAAAAACGTGACCCTTCGCCGGCACGAAACCTTTGCGGATCTCGGCGCCGGTCTCGGTGCGAATCGGGATGTTTTGGAGGTTCGGATCCTGGGATGACAGCCGGCCGGTGGCCGCGACAGTCTGGTTGTAGTAGGTGTGGATGCGGCCTGTTTGCCGGTTGATCAGCGGCGGCAACGCATCGACGTACGTGCCTTTCAACTTGTCGAGCTGACGGTACTGGATGATCAGGCTCGGCAGCTCATGACCGAGCTCCGCCAATTCCTGAAGCACCTCGACATCGGTCGATGCTCCGGTCTTCGTCTTCTTGACTACCGGCAACTGCAGTTTATCGAAAAGAACTTCCCGCAGCTGCTGCGGCGAGCCGATGTTGAACTGCGTGCCCGCGACGTCGAAGATCTTCTGCTGCACGGCGGCCAGCTCCTGGTTGAGCCGCGCGCCGAAAGCGTGGAAGTAATCGAGATCGATCGTGATGCCGGTGGACTCCATGTCGGCAAGCACGTCGATCAGCGCCAGCTCGATGTCGCGATACAGCCGATCGAGATGCAGGCTCTCCAATTCCGGCCTGAATCTCTGCTCGAGGCGGATGGCGACGTCGACATCTTCACCCGCGTACTCCTTCACTTTTTCGACATCGCACTCGGCAATCGACTTGTGCTCCTTGCCTTTGCCGCACAGCTCATCGTAGGTGGTCGTGCGATAGTCGAAATGCTGGAGCGCGAGCGAATCGAGTGTGTGGTCCTTGCGTCCGGGATCGAGCACGTACGATGCGATCATCGTGTCGAAGTCGATGCCGCGCATATTTACGCTCGCTCTACGCAGCACGACGTAGTCGTGCTTCAGGTTGTGGCCGATCTTGCGTATGGTTTCGTCTTCGAGCAGCGTGACCAGGTCGGCCAGCGACTTCAGCGGCGGCAGGTTGCCAGATGTAGGGCCACCGAGCGCGAGCTCGCCCGCCGTTTGATGACCGAATGGCAGATAGAAGGCTTCGAGCGACTCGAACGCGATGCCGATACCGACCAGCTCGCCGAGCATTGGGTTGGCTTGCGAGTTCTCCGCAGCGATTGCGAGGTAGCCGAGCTTGCGGGCGCGCGCGACGAGGTCGGCGACGCGCGACGTCGACTTGATCAGCTCGTAATTCGTGTCCTGCGGCTTGGTCTGCTCGACCGGCGCGGCGTACTCACGCACGAGCGTCGTGAACTCGAGCTCGATGAACAGCTGGCGCAGGCGCGCGCGGTCCGGTTCGCGCACTCTCAGCTCGTCCGGCTCGAGCGGCACCGGCAGATCGCATTTGATGGTGACCAGCTCTTTCGACAGGCGCACGTCCGCTTCGTGATTCTCCAGCGCCTCGCGTGGACGTTTGGCTTTGATTTCAGTGATGCGCGTGAGGATTTCTTCGACAGGGCCGAACTGCTCGATCAGCTGGATCGCGGTTTTCGGGCCGATTCCGGGCGCGCCCGGAATGTTGTCGGAGCTGTCGCCTATGAGCGCGAGGTAGTCGACGACGTGGTGCGGCGGCACGCCGAGTCGTTCCGCGGCGTTGCGTGTGTCGATCCACTCTTCCTCGACCATCGCGTTGCCGCCACGTCCGGGATTGAGCAGCGAGATGCCGGGACGGATCAGCTGATAAAAATCCTTGTCGCCGGAGATGATGACCGCCTCGAGATCGTGATCCTGCGCGCGCATGGCGAGTGTGCCAATGACGTCGTCGGCTTCCTGGCCGGCGATCGCAATCACGGGGATGTTGAAGGCGTCTACGATCTGATGTATGCGCGGCAGCTGGAGCTCGAGATCGGTCGGCATCTTGTTCCGCGTCGCCTTGTACTCCGGATAGATCTCCGTGCGCTGGCTGGACCCGGCGTCGACCACTACGGCAAGGTAGTCGGGCGTGTGGTCCTCGAGGACGTTCAGAATGAAGCGCGTGAAGCCGTATGCGGCGGATGTATTTTCGCCGCGCGTCGTGATCAACGGCCGTTGAATCATCGCGAAGAACGCGCGGTAGATCAGCGCGTAGCCGTCGATCAGGAAGAGGCGCGGTTTTGTTTTCGTGGGGACTTCGACCATGGCGGTATTGTACCAGCGCGAACTACGGTTGGCACCTGCTGTCGAGTACTGTTGGACACTGAAGGGGTTCTGCTTCTTTCAACGCAGAGGAGGCCGCGAGCCAGAAGCCTTGGAACAGGATCGATCGTATCGCAGACAGGCTTGTTCTTTTTCGAATGTGCTGACAAGCAAATTGAAAAAAGTCCTGCTACTGGGCTGGTCTGGGGCCTGGTCGAAGACTAATCGGCCTGACGCGCGACCTCCTCTGCGTTAGAAACAGCCGGCTCTCTTCCCTGAGGAATCGTACTCGAGCGCGGTCCACAGCTTGCACCCTTTGCTCGTTGAAAAGAGGCCCTTTATGGCATCCAGCAAGCAGAGCGATCCCGCCGTCTCGTATAACGAGTTCAAGGAATTCGAGGGCCGGAAGTATACCGGCATGAAGATCGGCCGCAGCCACAAGTGGTACTACGACTCGGGCGAATGGAAGGAAAAGAAGATCACGCCCGACCTGTGGCAGATCAGTTATGCGGTCACGAAGCGGCGCGCGGGCAAGGCGCCGGAAGGCTCCGGTGTGCCGGTCGGCACCGAGTATCACTGGTACATCGTCGCACATCAGAACGTGACGAAGCTGAACGCAAACGATTACACGACGTCACTCGCGGGATTGAAGTTCAAGGTTGCGCACAAGCGCGCAGACAATGGCAAGTGGAGCGCGAGCACGGCGGCGCAGCGGCGGCGCATGATCAAGTTTTTGCGTGAAGTCATCGAGGATCTGGAAAGTCCGGCCGAAGAGGAGGCGCTGCCTGCGAAGGCTCCGCCGAAGAAAGCTGCTGCGAAGAAAGCTCCTGCGAAGAGAGCGCGTAAGGTCGCGACTCCGAAATCAATGACGAAGCCGGCGCGGCGGAAACGCAAAGTAAAGTCGGCCTAGCTTCTCGCGAAGGACGCTAGGTTAACGAAGGGTTGCTGCAATTAGACAGGAACGAGCTGTTCGGTGCGAAATTCCGGGAACTGTGATGGCGTTACTCCGGCCTCTTTTTCTGCTTGAGTAGCTGATCGGCAAAGTCGAGACGTTGCTGCGTCTCACTCAATTGCCGCTCGAGGTCACTCAGATCGGCTTCGAGCATTTCCACTTTATGATCCTGACGCTCATCGCGGCGTGGCGGTTCGTGCCGCAGATAGCGCGCCCATAACACGGAACCCACCAGGATGGCGCCGTGAACGTATGCATGCATCGTCTCCGACATCACCAGCGCGTAGACGGCCCCCGCAGCGTTGATGACGATCAGACCGACGGCAATCGGAAACCAGACCGCACGTTTGATGTTCATACCCGTTTCTTACCGGCTTTCTTTTCTCTCTTCTCTGCCTTCTCGGCGGCCTTCACCCGTTGTGCTGCCCTCCGCTTCTTTGCGGCGCGCTTCATTGTCTGTTGTCTCTTGGCCATGACAGTAGCTCGCGATGATAGGGTTTACTGGAACTCTCGTGTGAACTCCTCGAAGCGGGCACGCAGCTGCGCCAGCTCCGAACGTAATGAGGTAACCGCATCCTCCAGCGCCTCGATCCGGCCGGTTTCTACCGCATCCTGACTTGCCTCCCGGGCAGGTGCAACCTGGGCAGGTGCAGCGACCTGAGGCTCGCCGGAGAGCAAATGCGCATACCGAGCTTCCTTCTGGCCGGGTTGTCGCGGCAGTTGAGTAGCGAGCGGCGTCGCAACCGTCATCAGTGCCTGCAGCGTGATATCCACTTGTGCGAGATCTCCGAACTCGAACAGCCTGGCCGCTCGGGTCCTTATCTCGCCTGCTGTCTGCGCGCCGCGTAACATGAGCACGCACATTACCGCCGTTTCCGCTGGATGCAAGCTCATGGACTCCGACATGGTCTGCCGATAGCGCTTCGCACGCGAGTCGCTACGATGTACTGCGCGCACGAGCGACCGCCGCCCAAGATCGTCCAGACTCCTGGACACCGTCGCTTCGTCCAGGTTGAGCACTGGATCGCGATTCGATGTCTGATTGCACGCGGCTGTCAATGCGTTGAGCGTGAGCGGATAAGTGTCAGGTGTCGTAATCTCCTTTTCGATCAACGAACCGAGCACGCGAACGCTGACAACGTCTAATGCAATATCCATAACGATCCCTATCTCAATTCCAGGTCAACCAGCGCCGCATCGGCCGGCTTGGTCGACACGCCGGCCTTTGCTCGTGTCTCGGCATTCACCGCCGTGAACCTGAAAATCTTCACGAAGGCGCCGACAACGAGCCCGACCTCCAGGAGACCCAGATATTTTCCGGGACAGACCCGCGGGCCGTAGCCGAACCCGAAGTGAAGAATGTCCTTTGCGGAACGGCCCTGCCTGGCAAGAACCTCCCATCGATCCGGTGCAAAGGTTTCCGCCGGATACCCGGTCAGCGCCTTGCCCCAAAAGTCCTCACACCGGTTTGCGTGCCATACGTCGAGCACGACGTGCGTCTTTTCCGGAATGAACAGCTTCCGGCCGTCTACCGTCTCGATCCACGTGTCGACCGTCGTCCAGCGAGGCAGGAAGTAGAGCGACGGCGTGATTCGGAGCGTTTCTTCCAGCACGCGATTGAGCGTCACTGCCTGACCCAGGTTCTCCGGATCGTACACGTCGACGCTCTTCACTTCATCGTACACGCGCTCCTGAACCTCGGGAGCACGCGACAGATGCGAGAGCGCCCAGCTCGCGAACGACGTCGTCGCCTCCAGTGCACCCGCCAGAAACACGCGGATGTTGCTGCGGAGCGCGTCGTCGGATGCATCCGATTTGAACTCGGCCCAAAGGCCGAGACCTCGAACGCGGCCAGCCAACGCGATGTCGGTCAACGTTTCGAAGTCCGCTCGCGCTCGTTCCGCTGCTTTCTTTCGACCCGTGACGATATCCAATGGTGCTCGCAACCGGCGGCCTACCGTATCGCGGATCATGTGATCGATCGAGTGCGAGAGCGCCGGCACAAACCGGTCGCGCAGCTCCTCATACGAGACGTTGCCGCCGAAGAAGTTGTTGACCAGCATCTCGAGCATAACGGCAACGATCTCGGGCTCGAGCTCGATGCGCGTTACTCGTTGACCCGCAGCTTGCTGGCGCGCGCGCAGCAGCTCCAGTCGCTGTGCGACGGTCTTGCGGAAGGTCTGCTCGAACTCGTGAAACTTCTCCGGCTGAAACAGGTTCGAGCGGCTGAACGATGGCGCCGCCAGCTGCTTCTGCCTGCGCCAGAGCGGACCGTTGGCATACAGCAGCGAGTCTTCGCCCGTAGCGCGGGCAATGCCGGCAGTCGGCGCCGTGTCGCGATCGAACTGGCCAGGCTTGTCGCCGGTGGCTGATAGCACTGCGCGGATGATGGCCGGCTCGCGCGTCACCAGCACGTGCGGCATGCCGCGCACCTCGAGGTAACGGTTGTGCTTTCCCGATCCGGTTTCTCGCTCGGTGCCCCAGAAGAAGGTATCGAGAATCCGGATGGGCTCGCGGTAGTTCCACGGATGCGGAAACGGCAGGCTGGGTCGTCCGAACGCGAATAGATGAACGCGCGTCGGCAGGCAGTCTCCAGCGAACGGGTTACCAACCAACTGGCGCGACCCAAGACCGATGGCGCAGGTAGGCGGGAGTTGCTTGCGGACGATCTCGTTCTTCCAGGCGTTCCGCCAGCCATTGGAACCATTCGAGCAGCAGCGGCTGGCGCTGTTCTTCGCGCATCTGCGTGACCCACGGTTTTATCCGACTCCAGAGGCTTACTCCGAGGCCGCCTACCAACTCCTCCACGAGTTCGATTGGCATAATACCTCGATATACGAGGTAGCCGAGCATCTCGTATTTTGAGCCGAGTGCCCAAGCCGCTTCTTCGAACGACTCACCGCGCGAGCGGAATTCGTCGACAGAGGCGTTGACGGGTAAAGTGAGCAGGACCCGAAGCGAGCGTGTAAACTCGGCGTCTTGAATCGAACGCATTAGCTCGACTGCCAGCGCGTCCCTGCGCTGTTGTCGAAATTGCCGGATCTGCGCGACGCCAAACGCAATCGCCGCGACGACCGCGATCGCGCCGAGCACTTGCGCTACGTTTGCGAGAGTTTCGAGCATTATCTTTTCGCGGACGCCGCGTCCTGTGGATTCAATTTCGATCTGTGAAGCTGCAGCTCGAATTCATGCTGTTCCTTTAACTCGGCGAGCTCGCGAGTTGCGAAGGCGAGTTCGTCTTCAGTAAGGCTCAGCCTCTCCTCCAATTGACGAATCCGCGGTTCGTCCCGCTTTTCCGCGCGCCGCGACAACCACGCGTTCTTGAGCGCAGGAAACAGTGTTGCTGCCATGCCCGCGAGAATCGAAAGGAGCAGCAGATCGAAATTGTCTTGCATCGTCGCGAATAATATTCCCGCGCCACTGAGCCATATTATTGGGTTGCGTTTCATGATCTTTCAATTTCAAGTAATTGACTACCAGCCGCCACCACCACCAAACAGCGAACCGCCGCCGCTCCAGCCACCACTCGTGCTGGATCCCGTCGCGATTGCCATGTCCGTGGAATGACGACCTGCGAACGCGCGGAACCAGTGGTCGATGTGTTGGCCGAGGCCGAATGCCACCAGATACGGGAACCACGCATCGTCGAGCGCAGGATTCGGCCGCTTCAGCTCGTGCATCATGAACGCACGGCCGGCCGCAAGGCGACGCCGCAGCTCGAGTCGCTGCCAGTCTTCGCGGTTGCGCGCCAGACGCAACACGAGAAACGCGATCCCGAGGTACATGGCCAGCACGCCGACGAAGACCAGCAAAGGCGGATTTACGACGATCGCCGGCGCGAGCGTGTACGGCATCCCCGCTTCCAGCAGCCCGAGAATCAAAATCAGCGCCGGTGTTGCGGTCAGCAAAAGCATGACGACGACGCGTCCCGCGCGGCGCGGCACGTCGATGACAGATGTACGACAGGCTGCGGCAAAGGCGAGCGGTCTCGCCTTGACGCAGGCGCATCCAGGTCTCCATCACGGGCTTCAATGCGAAACGAGCGCTCAACGCGAGGATTGGCGTAAGCAGCGCCGCCCCAAGAAAGAACGCCACCAGCACGCTCGCAAACGCATAAAAATCTTCTGAAGTCATCGCGGAATCTCCCGTTCAGGTGGCCAGATGCGAGTCCATTCCCGCCTGCTGGGCTTCGCCGCACCGCCGATAAAACCTCCCAGCGTCGCGCCGAGCGTAGCGCCCATAGCCGTACCTCCGGCAAGCTCACGAAACGAGCAGTTTGGTTCACAAAACTCGCTGACAATAAGCAGGCCGAGCAAACCGACCATGCCTGCGCCGGCCAATGCTGCTCCGCCACCACCACCGCCGGTACGAACCTGTCGATCTATTTGAGTGATTGCGGCAATGGCGATTCTGGACTGCCCGATCACGGCGGAGTCTGCCTTGAATGTCCGAGAGCGTCCTGGACCAATTGAGTCCCCACTGGCAATAACGCGAACTATCCAGTTCTTGTGCTCTGCCTCCTGCAGAATGGCATGCGGCGTCTGTGCTGCTGCATCCATGCCCAGCGCGCATGTCAGGAAGAACGGAACAATGCGCAGAGCCAATGAGTCACTTCTTTTCAACGGACGCGAGCCAGTCGAGGATGATCTTGTTGTACTGCTCCGGCTGTTCGAGGTTCACAAAGTGCCCCGCATTCTCGACCGTTATCAATCTTGCGCCGGGAATCGATTTTGCGACGAACTCCGCCTCGTTTTTCAACGCTGACATCTCTCCATCGCCGACGACAACGCGGATCGACCTGCTTCCGGCGAGGTGCATTGGGACGATTGGCTGACCAACTGTTTGGGTGCAGAATCATTTCGTTCAGGAGCCGGCGAACCCGTGGCATCGTACTGGCTACCTGGAAAGGCGGGAATGCCCACATGCGATCGTGCGTTAATTGAAGATCGTCTGCAACTCCCGCACTGATTACACCTCGCATACCATCCGCGAACTCTTTGCCCAGGTCGTAACCGCGCAATGGCGATGCGCCGATCACCAGACTTCGCACCGCGTGTGGATACGCGAGCGCAAAGTCGATTGCCAGCTGGCCTCCCGCCGATAATCCAACGAGGTGCGCGCGATCAATTCCAAGCCCATTGAGTAATGCCGCGAGGTCTTCGTAAGAGGCGTATGCGGAGTCCCCGATTGCGGAACGGCCAGCGCCGCGTACGTCGTAACGCACAACCTTGTATTTACGACTCAGCGCCGAGAATTGCTCATCCCACTGTCGGGAGTTCAGCCAGCCACCGTGAAGCAGCACCACAGCCGAACCGGCACCGGCCATCTCATAATAAAGTTGGGTTGAATTTACCGGGAACCAACCAAAGACGTGACCAGTGTCTTGCGCCTGTAGTGGGCTGCCGAGGAAAAGCAACGTCGCCATCGCGGCATATTTGCGGAGCGTCTTGCCCGACATGTATACCTCCGGCAGTTACGAAAATAGACGATTCGCGATCTAGGAACAGTCCTCGGCGTATCCGACGGGATGACGTTTAGCGAGGATCTCGGCTACAAACGCCGATTTACCCTCGATGTATTCTCTCGATCCCGTGGATACATACGTGCCAGCGTGAGTTTGAGCTCACCATAGTCACGCGCCCTCGCAGGATCTGCACGCAGTGCATCGCCATCACCGCCGCACTTAAGCTGCGCCAATTCCTCGTCATTCCCGCTCTCGCCGAAACTGCACCGGTATAGCATTTTCCTGCCGGTTTGCGCAAAATCCTGGTGCTAAGGGACTAAGGCCTGGTTAGGACGACCGAGTATCTCACCGCCTTTGATAACCGATCTAATACGCCGCGTGTTGCGAATGTCCCGCAGCGGATCCGCATCGAGAATCACCAGGTCCGCCCACTTGCCGGGCGCAATAGTGCCAATTTCAGTCGATCCAATTATACGCGCAGCCGTGCCGGTTGCCGCGATTATCGCCTCCAGGGGAGTCATGCCTGCTGCGACCAGCTCCTCCAGCTCGTAATGCAGCGCGTCAGGAGTAGTTGGATCGTCCGGTGCGACAGTCAGCCCTGCACTAACAACCTTCCTGGTTGCCTCGCGCGATACGCGAGCCAAACGCTGATAGCCCGGCGCCCGGTCCGGCGGCAGACGCAAAGCCCACCAGCGCAGAAACGGCGTCACAAATTCGGCCGCCTCGTGACGCTGCAACACCGTCGTGTCGGCGATTATGCGTGGTACAGCCGCGAATGCATTGGTAGTTGGTACGACCCACAGCCCACCACTTCTGAAGATTGACGTCAGATCACTGTACCACAATCCATCGCTGCGCGCTGCGCACGCGGCCGAAAGATGTTCCTTGCCCCTGATTCCTGCAGCAATGAGTGGCAATTGATGCGCGCAATGACCGCTTACGTTCATTCCCGCGCTGCGCGCATTTGCAATCAGTCGCACGGCCTCACCAAGGTTGGCCGGTATTCGCAGCTTGATGTAATCGGCGCCTAACCCGCGAGCGAGTGCGATTGCGCGCGGCGCTGCGTTGTCCGTCGTCGATTGAATGACTGCGCCGGATGTGCCGAACTCTCGTGCACCTGGATAAACCTGGAAGCCACCGAATACGACGCGCGGACCACTCAAGACACCGGCTGCAATCGCATCGCGAAAGGCGGCGACGCGTGCAATCGGCCCGCCCATCTCTCGAATCGTGGTAACGCCGAAATGCAGCGCGCCGCGAAATGATGCATCATCCCACATATGGCCGTGCAAATCGATCAGACCTGGCACAACAGTGCGGCCTTCAGCATCGAGCACGGTGATATTCGCTGCAACGCTGATCACTCCGGGTGCGGCAACCCGTGCGATGCGTCCATTCCGAATCAGGATGTCTCGCTGAGCTGGCGCAGCGCCGAGCCATCGATTACGCGCGCATTTCGAATCAGAAGTGGCGACGGAGGCTTGGCGACCCGGTACATAAGGGGCCACCCTAGCGCTCGCTCCTCTTTATTTATTGTGGTCAACCGCCAACCATCCGGCGCGAGGAACAGCACGGTGCCATCGAGCGCAACCGTCGGATAAAGTGCAGGAGTGCTGGACAGACGACGCGGCTCACCGAGTGTTCCAGATTCGGAATCGAATTTTGAGCGCCATAGGAGGTTCTCGCGGACGAATACCAATGAGGAATCCGGATCCCAATGAGCGAAGGTAGCGCCGGCTGGATACCTCAATCGACGAATCGACCCGTGAAACGAGAAGAGCATTGAATCGATCAGCACTGCATCTGACGCTGGACTCCAAAGCGGCCGTTCCTGACCTTTGCCAAAGAATGCAAACGTCCAATCGATTGCCGTAATCTTTGCGATTTCCGCCGCGTCGTCGGCTCGTGAGACTGTAATTGCGTGCGCGGGGATGCGTCGCACTCGGTACTGGCCACACTCATCGTCGTATCGCGAAGGCGGCGTCGCACACGCAGGCTTGGGCCAGTGTATGAATGCTATCCAGGACCCATCGTTGCGTGCACCGTCAGCCGACCAGACTGGATCGCGCACGCCGGGCGCTGGTAGACCCTCAATCTGGAGCGAGGCCGTTTGTGCCCCCGGCAACGAAACAATACGGATCGTGTCGCGTGCCACGTATGCGAGCTTGCTGCCGTCTGGCGACCAGGCGAGCATCGCGGCTGTGGCGGGTACATCGAGTCGTCGCAGCTCACGCGTTTCGAGAGCGACCGTCCAGATGCCGGAATTGCGCGGTCGGTCAGACTTAAATGCGATCAATCGCGCATCAGGGGCGAAGACGGGATCGAGGTCTTCAGTCGTGTCGCGCACCGAGCTGGTAACGGCTATGGCATCGCCGCCAGCAGCCGACAAAATCCAGATCTGACCGAGCAGGTCGAACGTGATCCACTGCCCGTCACGCGATACATCAAAGCCGAGGCGGGTGCCGTGTGTGATGTCGACGGACATTCGCGCAGAACCTTGGGGTTGAGCTACGGCGACAGACGCGTGCGTTACACAGCACAGGACGAGGAGGAGCTTGACACGCATCATGATCTGGTCACTCCTTGTAATCCCACTGCACGAAGCAGAAGGATGCCTCGGACACATCTTCGTTCCCGACGTACAACGCAGAACGGAACCACTCCTGTTGATCTTTGCCCAGGACGTCGTTGTGCTTCGGCGCCGTTCGCTTGCACTGCATGAAGACGAAATCAGAATCGCGCCACGCGAAAACGTCCCATGCTCCCTTATAACGACGAGGTTTGTTAAATCCGGCGATTCGAGCGAGGATCTGACGCGGCGCATCGTCATGAATCGGGCGGGTCTTTTGCTCGGCCCGAGGAACATCATTCCATTCAGTGAGGAACTTCCATACTTCCCCGCGTCCGCCATATGTGTTGACCCATCGTCCTTGCCAACCATCCTTCTCGAGAATGCGCAATAGCGCGAGTTCGGCAAAAAGATGCTCGCCATCCAGTTCGACCATCGCAGCGGACTTCTTCCCGAAATCGTCTACAAACGGCTGGCCGCCCCACCGGCAAAAGCGCATGAAGACACCTGGTACTTCATGGATCATGCGGCCAGCAGGTAACGTAATCGGAACTTTCAACTCGACGCGGATATCCTGCTCCACATACGGCGCTAAAGCCGACAGCCACGGTTGGCGTCGATCCGAAGCTGAATTCATGACATAAAACTATGGCTCGATTGTCGACTTGGAGTGCGGATCACGGGACGCTCGGACGAAGGCGATGGTGAGACCAATGATAATTCCAATGTCCCACAAACACACATCACCATACCGGTAAAATGGGAGATACTCGTCCAATCCGTATCGGTCGATGACGAATTCAGCGATCAAAACCCAAGTATTAAAAACGGTTAGGGCAGCGGCGAGTCTGACCCAAAAAGGAAGTTGGTAAAACGCGATCTTATGCACGACGCCTCCTCAGAAGACTTGGAGCTTGCGCGGTCTCTAACGAGTAGTTAGGGATGGTCGAGCAACAAGGACCACGACAGGTGCGGTCGTCAGCGCGGCCAGTAGCGCCAGTGTCGGATAACCCCACGCAAACACAACGACGCCAGAAAGCGCGCCGGCTGATGCGCCTGCGGCGCGCTCATTACACGTCCACCATAACCCGAATCGACCGGGGTATCGCTTGGCCCGTGAAGATATCGCGCCTTCGAGTGATGAACCGGCGCCGCTCAAGAGTCTTGATCATCGCATGAACTGATGGAGCAGACACCAGGAAATGGCGCTCGATGTCGGACTCTGCCGGCGCTACGCCGAAGCGAATCATGTACTTCACGATAAACTCAAGGTACTCGCGTTGACGACGAGTCGGCCTGGAACCGGCGTCCTCCCTGCGCACCGGCTGAGGCATTTCGCGAAGCGTTAGGTCCAGGTTATCACCGTCGCGCGCAACAACCAGGATGGCGCCACTCTCAAAATGAACTGCGACACTTCCAGAGTCCACGTAAGTGACATGGGACACCCGCTGACCGGAAAGGGACTTGGTGAGCTTTTTGATATCCAATCCTTGCGCCTCTACAGCAAGATGTTGGTGCGTGTCCTCGGATTCAAACCGCTGGTTGAAGTAGTCCATCTCGCTCGACAGGGTAGCGAGGTAATCCTGGGCTTGTTCAAGGTGCGCCCTGGTGCTGTCAGCGGTATAGGACTTTGTAAATCGTCATCGTTCGCTCTCGGTCTGGCTACGTAGAGAATCGGCTGCAATTGCAATCCCACGGGTGGAAGATATGGCGCCTTCGGATCAGGAGATAGATCTCGCGCCGCCTGACGTACTAAAGATCAGTTGCGCGGCGCCACCCAGACGATAGGTGCATCAGCAGGCGAGCGGCGCGTCAACTGCATCCGATTGATATCAGGCTGGCAGCCGCATTAGCCGCCGCTGTGCGAATCAGATTCATTGTCGGACTATTTTCTCGCGAATTTCAGGTGAACCACGTTCGGCGCCGCGACCGTATCGACCAGGACGAGGTCGTGCAGGTCGGCGACGTTGTCAAACAGGCGCTCGCCCCCACCTGCGATATCAAAGTCGGAGGCCGACACGACAACGCGCACACCGCGGTTCGTCTAACGGATGTAACGCTTCCGAACTATCGTCCATCGGCGAAAAGGACGCGAGGCATGATTGGATGGTAGAGTAGGCTGGTTTTTGCAGCATAACGCGAAGGGCGAGAGCCTCGACATGTGCTTTGGCCTCGTCATGAGACAATCCATTAGGCAAGCACGCCCGGCAGATCCGGCACTTCCGCGATCCAGCGCCCGTCGGCTTCTTGGTCGAGTTCAATGAGGAAGGTCATAATCGGATTCTAACGACAGATAAGCTGCACAGCGCGGCGAAATCAATGAATGCAGTGGTGAGATGCGCGCTTTGCCAGCTTCATCCGATTGCCAGCTTCACCTGTTAGAATGCCGCGCACATGCATTGTCAAAACTCCGGGGCGCAACTCACGGTAGTACAGTCGAACAATCCCGACCTTTAGCCTCCGGCGCGCACGAGCCAGTTACGCGCATCGGATAGCCGCACCGCTCGCCTTGAAGTCAGCGTTTGCTCCGGTGCAGCGCAGTGCTGCGCGTTCTCACGGAGCCGGATCCGGTGACCACAGCTCTAACAGATTCCCGTCGGGATCATAAAAGTAGTAGGCGTCCGCCTCCATCCAGCGAAGGCGGACCGGCCCGTAGACCTGGATGGCATGGCTCCGTACCCGCGCGACCGCTTCCTCCAGCCGGTCGGGCGGAACGTGCAACGCGTAATGGACCTGCCCCCAGCGCTTGTCCGGCGGATTGGGCGAGTGCTCCTCAAAGAAGAGAGAGCCGGCGTGCACGGCGATTCGCTGCGGCGCCTCCGCCGGCCCCATGCGAAACCACGCCCACTCGTCGGTGACTTCCGTCTCCCGGTCGAGGCCGACGACGTCCTGATAGAACGCGGCTGCGGCTTTCACATTTTTTACCATCAGGACGATCTCGGAAATGCCTCTGACTGCTGCAGTCATGGTTCTCCTCTCCCCGCGGTGGCGGACATCACAGCGTCCGGCGTGCGGCTGAAATCCGGCGCAGCTAATTCGGCGTAAATCTCAAGAACGTTGCCTTCGGGGTCGCGGAAGAAAATCGTCCGATGGCCAGAGGAGCGATCTTCGAGAGCTTCCAGCATCTCCACGCCCTTCGCCGCAAGATCCCCGTAGCAGGGCTCCACTTGGTCAGGGGCGACACGGAAGGCGAGTTGGACACCAGCTATCTGAGCAGAGAGTGGCCCGTCGTACGGACGGCCTCGTGGCCGCAGGGCGAGCAGGGTTGCGCCGACCCGAAACTCGACCCACTCGCCCCAATCTCGATAGACTTGGAAGCCCATTACGTCTTGGTAGAAGCTTCTCGTGGCCTGCAGGTCGCGGCAGAGAAGCACGACGTAATCGAGATTGCGAATGGCGCGGAGCATAACAGTCTCCAAGAGAGAAAGTTGGCGCGTCAGCTCCAAGCCTCGCCGGTCTGCGAGAGCCGAGCAGCATTACGACGAGCCGGCCGCTTCCGACAGAACGCGCCGCCAGCTGCAAACGCCCGTCAGGCTACAGACGTCGGTGATGCCGGATACGCCGCCGAGACCCGTCATACTGAGCACTTGCATAGCGCTACCACGTACTCGCTTCCAGCGCGGCCAAGACTTGGTTGACCGGCGGATGATCGCCGGCGACAGTACTCAGGTAGCTGTACGGGACGCGCCCATCTGGGAGCACCACCACTATGCCGCCTAGCTGCCAGGCATCGCCCTGGGTCCCCGGAACGAGTGCCGGCACCGACCAGTACCACCAGCGCAAAATTACTTGCACGCGTTTTTGAAGGACGCCGTCTCGGAGCGCGCGGAGCATCTTCGCCCATGTGCGCCAAGACGCAAGGGTACGCGCGATGCCGTGCTTCATTCCCAGCGCGCGGTACGATGCGCGCGTAGTGTCAACGTAGAGCGGCGTGTCGAGGCGGAGATCCTCGCGAAACGCCTCCGCGAAGTGCTCCGTCCCGATAACGACCAGCTCCGCTCCGTGGGCGTGGATGCTGTCGACTTCGCGGCGCAACTGCGCCACCTGCTCGCGGCAGAACAGTCAGGCGAAGTGCCGGACGAAGGCGAGCACTGCCGGCTGCTCCGCCCAGGTCTCTCTGAGCTCGTGCTCCTGCCCGTCGAGGCCCTCGATCTTCGAGCGCGCCGCTTCGTCGGACATCAGATCTATTGGGCACCTCATAGCGAGTAGAGGTCGCGCAGCGCGACTGGGCATACAGGTGTGCAGCGTAACGGTCCTGATTCAGCGGCGGCGCGTAGCGCCGTCCGCTGCAACCGGCTTTAGGCCGCTGCTGATTCGACAATTTCTCAGCGGCTCAGCAATGTCAGAAAAACGTCCAACTGCGATTCCCAGTAGATCGCGTTACTGGGAATCGCATGCGGATTGGCCAGCGTATGCTCGGTCACCAGGATGTATTCGGCCTTGCCTCCCCGTCCCGCAAGGCCTTCAGAATGCTTTGGCGGCCGGCCATTGCCGTCATGTGCTCGTGCAGGCGGCCTGGAGCTGTCGTCACAAACCGCGCGTGGGTGAGGCGCTCAAGAAGCGGCAGCTAGGACAGCCGGCACGCGTGATCACGCACGCGTGGAAAGCGCAGCACCGGCTGCGCAAGCTCTATCAGCACCTCTCTTATCGAAAGGCACCCCAAATCGCTGCGGTCGCCGTCGCGCGCGAGCTGGTGGGCTTTCTCTGGGCCGTCATGCGTGACGTCGAGCTGTTACGCGAACCTGCTGCACCCTGAAGTAACGTAATTAGGGTAACCTGCGCGGCGTCACGCGGAACAAGACTTCACGAGTGAATTGCACGCCGCGACAGGTTCACCCGATTGTTAGCCTGCCGACTAACTTGCCTGCTTGAGAGGTTTTAGCCGCGCGATTTCCGATGCTTCTTTGGACCGCATTGCGTGCCAGAGGTCGTAATCCTGCTGCAGCCCCAGCCAGAAATCAGCGCTCATCCCCGTCACTTGCGCCAGACGAAGTGCAGTGTCCGGCGTTACGCTGCGCTTGCCATTAACGATCTCATTCAAACGAGGAAACGACACTCCAAGCCTTTCCGCGAACGCGGACTGAGTAATTCCAAGGGGCTTAAGGAACTCCTCGAGCAACATTTCGCCAGGGTGGGTCGGCGCGCGATCAGAAGGAAGCCGCCGTTCAACTAAAGCTTTTTTCGCCCTAGTGGTAGTCTGTGATTTCGACTTCGTCGGCATAGCCATCCTCCCAACTGAAACAAATCCGGAATTGATCGTTAATTCGGATACTGTATTGACCTTTCCTGCGGCCGCGGAGCTGCTCGAGCCGGTTACCAGGAGGAATTCTAAGCTCCTGGAGCCGACGTACGCGATTCAGCTGGTCGAGTTTCCGCCGAGCCGCGGGCCAGATCTCCTGTGGACACGTGTCCCTCGCCCTCCGACTGTCGGCGCCGTCAAAGATGTCCTGCGTCCCGCCATCCGCGAAAGATCTTACCACGGAAAATATTATAGCGTGTGCCGTTATACATTACAAGGCAGGCTAACGGATCAAGGGTCAGTTGCGAGGCGCCAACAGAGAACCGGCGTTCCACGAGTCACTTACGCGCCTCGTCAACTGCATCCGGTTGTTAGATCACATGCCGACGAAGCACTATGCTGAACGAGCCGGCCGCTTTCGACGCGCCTTTGTAGCAGGCTTGGTGATCGCACTCGCAATATCGTTCTTCGAAGCACCTGCGGCGAGCAACCCGCGGATCAGCAAGTCGATTGATACCGAAGGGTCACTGGCTTCCATCTTCGCGACACGAGACTGACTGGATCCGAGACGCTGCGCGAGTTCGATCTGCGACAGACCGTGCTCGGCGCGTACATCTTTCAGCTCCGAGCTCAAAGCGAGTTTCAACTCGACGAACTCTATTTGCTCCGGCGACAATCCGAGGAACTCCGTTCCTGGCACGCTTCAATTACCGCTTTCAGGGTCTGCTGGGTCTTCTTACTGAAGACTTCCAGAATGACGACGGCATCCGGATCCAGTCGATATACAAATCCGCCAAGTCGCGTCCTCGTCCTGAATACGGAGCTCATGGCACCGCCGTCCGATGCTCGGCATGGGCGCGAATGAGGTAACTCCGGCTTATCCCCGCGTTGCAGCCGGCGAAGCAGGACGCCTGCCTCTACACGAGCGGCCTGTTTGAGAGCGCAGGACGAATTGGCGATGTGATCTAACGTTCAAGCGTAAGCTGCGCGGCCCATGCTGCTCTCTCTAGATCCTCACAGCAATCCGCGCCAGCTTCACGCGTTTAGACAGTGAGTTACGGATCTAGATCGGAGGTCCGCTAAACTCCTGCGACGTGTGGATGAGCGCTACAATCCAAACTTTGTCTTCACCACGAGGTAGACCAACCAATACGGTGCCAGGATCCAGTTCTCGAAATTGTGGGTCATCAAGGTCCGGAACAGTGCGACCGCGGTCCGGCAATTCTGCCAGGGAAGCCGAGGCACCGAGGATGCGTTCGAGTTGCTTTGCTGCAGCGAGGCGGGAGTCGGCGGCGATAAATGAGATTGCCTCATCCAAGTCCGCCTGCGCGAGTCTGGTCCAAACTAGTCTGAAATGCCGAGCAACCACTTATCGCGCAAACGGCGAGCGACTTCCTCGTGGGAGATCGTGCGGCCCGCTTCGACGTCCGCCAATCCCTGATCGATCTTATCTAGGACGTATAGGTGATATTGCACGTCCTCAAGCGTGCAATCATCAGGAAGGCGGTCAAGCAGCTCGCGGACACGTGCTTTGGTATTCATGTCGTTCAATATCGCGATTCTCGATCAGAGAGTACCGCGAAGGTCTTGCTCGCCGTCTAACGGATCTGCGCGTCAGCCGCGAGGAATCGCGCGGCATGCACGTACAAGTGACAATATTTTGACGCGGTTCCTCGTCGGCTGCACGCGCGAGTTAGACGGCGCGGTAACTGCGCCTTACCTTTGCGACAGCGTTTTCGCACTGACAAGCCTTAACCCGGTGATCAGCAGTGGTATCGCGACAACAAGGAGGGCTGGGCTGACGTTGCGACCAGCAGCCGACTTGAAAATGTAAAGAGCGACCGAAACGATCGAAATTCCAAGACACACCCAGCCAAATACTCTCGCCCATCTAGCCTTTTCCGCATTCATTTCGCCTCCTTCCAGTTTAGAGGATCTTAGCGCCGTCTAACGTTAACGCGGGTAAGCTGCGCGGCCATGCTACCGAGGTCAAGCTTCACATTATCCGCGCCAGCTTCACCTGATGCGCTTTGTTAGACAGCACCAGGAACGAGATCGCGCGTCGGTAGCGTAGGCGAGCAAGACCACGGCGCGCGCGGCCACGAACGTGCGGAGTATAAAGCTCACGCGAGTGAGCACCATAGCAAGTTGCCGGTGAGGTGCGCGATCAGTGCGCTGCGGCGAGACCGATCAGCCCGACAAAACCCGACGACGAATTGTCGAACGCCAAATCTACAGGCGGAGCCGAGTAGCGCACGGCACGTCTTGCACCAAGCCGTTAAGGGTCCGCGCGTTATCGTGCGCGGGCAACGTGCGACGTTTCGCATCACAAATGGTGTTAGGCCGAACGTTTCTTAGCCTTCGAACCTGCACGCTTTGCAAGCGACGCAAGACCTCGAAGAGCTTCATTCACAGACTCTGAGGTGGGAAAAAGCCTGCTGAGATCAGGGTCAATCACGACGACGTTCGAGCCCTTGGCGTAGCGTTTGGCGGTCACGCCGCGAACCCCTTGCGAGAAGTCATACTCGGGCCGCATGGTGTCGCGATCGGGATCCAACTTTTTGCGTGGACTATTCTTTCTCGTAGCCATTTCGTTCGCGCCTGGTTGCCTTTCGAGCGCTGATGATTCGAGTTCGTTCTCCGCGTTCCGCGTACGCGACAACGAGAAGATGTTGTTGTTGCGACATTCCGAGAACCAGGTATCGCTCCTCTGCCTCTGAATGTTCCGGGTCTGCGAGGTTTATAGCGAGCGGATCACCGAAGACGGTTGCGGCCTCTTCAAATGATTCACCGTGCTTTCGGATATTCGCCGCCGCATTGGCCGCATCCAATTCAAACCGGTAGGCCACACGGACAAATTAGTCGATCATCGCGTCCACGCGACAGGTTAATAGCGGGAAGCAGTCGATTCCAGTTCAGAAGTGGCCTAACGGATCGGAGCTAAGCTGCGCGGCCCATGTGCCGAGGTCAATCCTCGCGTCGTACGCGCCAGCTTCAGCTCTTTGTTAAGCATTTGAAGGATTGCGAGTCCCGCCGTTCTGGGCGCGCTTGCGGCGCACAATGCTCGCGACGACGCGTTGAACAAACACGGCGCTGCGCTCACGCCAGGACCCTGGCATCGGACGGAGCTGGAATCCCAAGAGTTGGGATGCGGCCTCCAGCGGATCAAATCGGGTTTCGATCCTCTGGACCAGGCCATTGTCACGAAACGTGAAATAATCCAGACCATCAAACTCAACGTGACGATTCGTTGGCGCGAACCCCGGCGGATCCAGAATCGCGGTGTGCGTCGCCGCGATGCTCCAAGGCACGCAGCAACTCAGCCCATCTTCGGCGATGCAGACTGGAGCGCGCATTTCGTAGCGAAAATCGGGGAAAGCAGAAAGCACAGATTCGCTGAACTGACGAACCGCAACCGTGCCAATCGCCGGCGGGTGTGCCATGCCCAGATCATGCCACGATACATCTGGAGCGAGCTGCGCAACAAACGCGTCAAGATCACGTCGGTTCCAAGCATCGAGCAGGTATTCGACTTTTCCTTCAACCTCGGATCGCGTCATGAGATGGTAGGCACGAGGAGTGTACGATGAATGATCTGCCTAACGCATGTTGAGAGCACGCCCCTTGGTGCTACCATGGAGTTGTCAAAGACCTATGGACGCAGCCAAGGAGCGGCTCTCATGAAACGGACTACCAAGTATGTCGCGTTGGACGTGCATCAGGCAACCACGGTGACCTCGGTGCGCGAGCCGGGCGGTCGGGTCATCGCGCGGACCATCCTGCCGACCGAAGCGGCGGTGCTCGTGGAGTATTTCCAAA
>JBQTID010000075.1:0-1833 GCA_052389275.1 Gemmatimonadota bacterium
GTTGCTTCCTCGCGTTCGCGTTTTTGTTTGTGTGAACAACATCAAAATACGCAATGAACACGAGTGTCGCATCTGGATGCGCCGATCTCATCTCCTTACATGAAGTTACGAGTTTCCGGACGCGAACGAATTAGAACGGCTGCCTCAGGTTTGCGCCACGGTTTTCCCAACCAATCGTCGCGATAGAAGTGATCGTCCAAGCATTCAAGCCACTTAGATCCTGTCGGCCTGACGGCTGCAAGAACCTCGTGTTTCGCAGGGCCGGAGCCGAGCCCGGCGAGTGCGGCCGCCGCGGTTGTGCCGCCCAGTTGCAGGAGATCTCGTCTGGACATCCCGGAGGTCATGTCCACCTTCCTTGTGCCTAGCCGCGCTTCGTGCTACGCCCTCGTCTAGTTTCATCAGGACTGGCTAACGGATCAAGGATAAGCTGCACGCAAACGAGATCCGCGAGCAAGCGCAGCGGCGAGCGGAACGAGTGCGTGTCAGCTTCATCCGCGTGTTAGACGGAACTTCGTTAAAGATCGCCCGCCTCCAGACCGGTATGCTTCGCGATTCTTGCCAACATCCGAGGACCAATTTCTTCGGAATCGTGAAACGCGAACACGAAATCGGCCCAGCCGTTCCGACTAAGAACTTTGTGTGAACCGGCTTGACGCTTGACTGACCAGCCGATTCGGAGAAGCGCTGCGAGAACCCGCGTTGAGCGAGTGCTCGGCCAGGACGTCATGCTGCGGCGAACGAAATAGTCGTGAAGTCGGGGCTGGCTTCGCCGTGCTCCAGACGATCGGCGACGACGCGAAGCGCAAGCGCCTGAACCCTAGCCTTGGCCTCATTCTCGGACGAGCCATAGGCGAGCACACCGGGAAGATCCGGAACTTCGGCGATCCAGCGACCGTCAGATTCGCGTTCGAGCTCGATGGAGAATGTCATGTTCCTATTGTAATTAGCCTTACGAGCAATTTCTAGTTCCGTCTAACGCACCGTGCGTTCAGCTGCGGCCCACGCGAGCGTAGCACGCGCGTGCCGTCAGCTGCAACGGCATGTTGGGCAGCAGCTCCCGCCGCCGATCTTCGAGAGCTAGTCTGGGTCGGCGCCTTCGTCGGCAGACGGCGGGGCATCGCGCGACGTAGCTGACGCAGGCGGCTGATCATCTACGATGAAGGCGACCCAGCGCCATCTGTCGCCGACGCGCTCGAAGCGGACGCGCTCGCCATCTCCGAACTCCCCTCGAAGCGACCCACCGCGTTGCTGCGGAGAGAGAAGGTCGTTTTGGATGTCCGGTGACGGCCTGCCGGTCGATCAGGTCCCTCCTTTACCCAGCACCTTGGCGAATCGCGGTGATGGTATTCCAGTTGCGCGTGGTGACGGGTACCCCAAAGAGCCGGTCGAACGTGCCGAGATAGCCGATGACCTTCATGTGGCGCCGGTACAGGCCGAAGACGAACCGGTTCTCCCGCGCGAGGATTTTCAGCAGCCACTTGCCGCTGGAAGGAAAGCTCATGGGAGTCGACGGCGTCGAGCGGGGGCGTTGGGACAGGACGCTCACGAAGCGGACGATGTCGGGTCCCACGCGCTGGTCCGCGAAATGATTCCGAGACATCAGCCTGACAATCTCCCGGCCCTGGCAGATCACGATCTCGGCATCGAAGGGAAGCCTGCGTGCGAATTCGGCGCGGAGTTGTGCACGGGTGACTGGCTGCCGGATCACGAAGGTGCCCGCCGCGCCGATGTTGACGGCATCGAGGTGCTTCAGTTGCCCGGCGAGCGCGCCAGGTTGGAAGGTCCGGTGGCCGCCAACGTTCACTCCTCTCAGGAGGACCACGAGTGCCACGA
>JBQTID010000076.1:0-6543 GCA_052389275.1 Gemmatimonadota bacterium
CAGTCCCTGGCTCGGTGTATCACGGCCGCGCAAGGCATCGCTGGCAAGAAACGCAACCCGGGCCTCCATATCGGTCGCAGTGATCGTTGCCGCGGCTGCGTCCTCGTCACTCGGAGCCGGCCGAACGTCCGACTGGCGCACCGCCGGTCCGCTACATGCGGCAACCAGCGTTAAAAACGAAATGACCGATCGGACTCTCATGCTTCCATGCTCCCATGCTCCCATGTTCCGCTATCGTGTCGGCCAATATACTGTCCGGCGAATTATATGACGAATACACGCGTCGAACTGCTGCATCCGCGCGACCTGGCCCAGATCGGCGGTCTGGAGTTCGTGGCCCGCGAGGTAGTGGAAGGCTTTCTGACCGGATTGCACCGCTCACCGCATCGCGGCTTTTCCGTCGAGTTCGCGGAGCATCGCATGTATCAGCCCGGCGACGATCTGCGCTACATCGATTGGCGCATGTTCGGCCGCTCCGATCGCTATTACGTCAAGCAGTTCGAGGAAGAAACCAATCTGCGCACGTATTTGCTGATCGACACGAGCGCGTCAATGGCGTGGACGTCGCAGCCGAACGAGCTGCCATCGAAGCTGTGGTATGCGAAGCAGCTTGCGGCGTGCCTGTCGCTGCTGTTGCTGCGGCAGGGTGATTCCGTCGGCGTGGTCGGCTTCGATGACCAGGTGCGTGTCACCGCGGCACCGCGCGGCGGCCGGCGCCATTGGTACGAGATCCTGCGGAGTGTCGCCTCGCTGGAGGCGAGTGGCCGCACCGAAGCCGCTTCCGCCGTGCGCGATATTGCGGGACGTCTGCGCCGCCGCGGTCTGGTCATCCTGATTTCCGATCTGCTGGTCGAGCCCGAGACAACCCGCCTCGCGCTCCGTTTCCTGCGCCATCGCGGGCATGAGGTGCTGGTATTCCATCTGATCGATCCCGGCGAGCGCGAGCTGCCGGCGGTCGGCGCTGCGCGCTTCGTCGATCCGGAAACCGACGATGAGCTGCCGGTCAGTGTGGCCGAAATGCGGACCGAGTACCGGGAGGCCGTGCAACAGGCGATTCGCGAATGGCACGACGCACTCGTGCCGAACGGCATCGATTACAATCTGCTCGAGACACACCAGCCGATGGCAACACCGCTGCGCTTGTATCTGCGCAAGCGCGAGCGACTGGGCTAGCGGCAAATGGGGTTTTTGAATCCGCTGTGGCTGTTGCTGGGCACCGCGATCGCCGTTCCGCTAATCATTCATCTCTTGCAGCGCCATCAAGGCCCGCGCGTCATCTTTCCTGCGGTGCGCTATCTCAAGCGCGCCGAACGAGAGCACGCGCGTCGCATACGCCTTCGCCAACTACTCCTGCTGTTGTTGCGCATCACCGTGCTGTTGTTGATCGCGTTCGCGGCTGCGCGGCCGTTCGTGCGTGGCGCCGGGGTTGGTCACGCACCGACCGCAGTTGCAATCGTGCTCGACAATTCATTGAGCAGTGGTCTGGTCACCGGTGATCGGCGCTTGCTCGACGAGCTGAAAGATCGCGCGCTCGAGACACTGGGCCGGGCGGGTCCGGACGATCGTTTTTGGCTGCTGCGCGCCGGTGCGCCGTGGGAGCCGGCGCTACCGGGTGATGCGCAGACGATTGCCGCGCGCGTGCGCGAGACCGAACCGACGGCCGCCGCGGCGGACATTATCGGCGCGCTCACGCGCGCACGCGCGCTCCTCGGGCAGGGAGCTGAAGGACGTGCGCGGGAAATTCAGCTGTTGAGTGATCTACAGCAGAGTAATCTGCGCGGTTCGCTGGCTGCGAACCCGAATGACGAAGTCGACATCGTGCTCTGGCAGCCCCAGCGCAGGTCGGAACCGAATGCTTCGGTCGAAGCGGTGACAGTTGGCGGCGGACTCGCGCCCCGCGCCGGCGAACGCTCGACGGTCGTTGCCGCGATTGGCGGGAACGCGCGCGATTCGCTCAACGTGCGGCTATCCCTCGACGGCCGCATCGCGGCTGCTGCGATCGCGCTGCCCGGCTCGGAGGCGGTCATGCCACTACCTGCTCGCAATGCCGGACTCGTCACTGGCGAGGTCGAAATCGATGCGGATGCGCTGCGCGCCGACGATCGCAAGCATTTCGTAGTCATGATAACGCCCGCACCAACCGTGACGCTCACCCGAGCTACGCCATTTGTCGCGCAGGCACTCTCCGTATTGGCGGACGCGAAGCGTGTGACACGTACAACGTCATCAGCCACCGCGGATGTCGTCATTGCGCCCGCCGCGATCGGCGCGGCAGCGGTCGGGGCTACCGGGTCGGTCGTGGTGCTCGCGCCTGAAACGCCGCTCGAGCTGCCCGCCGTCAATCGCCGGCTTGCCGCACTCGGCATCAACTGGCGATACGAGCAGTCTTCTGCGGCCGGCGAGCTGAGGTTCGCGCATGCGGGCTCTACTGACGAGCTGTTGCGCGGGCTCGCGGCCGCGCGCGTCAGTCAACAGTATCGGCTGACGCCGACCGGACGGTCGCCGCAGGATAGCATTATGTTGCGCCTGGAAGATGGGTCCGCGTGGGCAGTGCGCGGAGCGCGCGCGCGTGGCGGCCGTTTCGTGCTGATTGCATCCGCACTCACCACGGATGCGACGACGCTGCCTGCGACCGCCGCGATGGTACCCTTGATTGATCGGCTGACCGGTCCCTGGTCGACCGCCGATGCGCCTCGCTCCGAAGTGTTGCCCGGGCAGCTGGTCGCAATGCCGCGCAACGCTGATACGGTCATCGATCCGGACGGCGTCCGGCATACAGTCGTGGGCGGAGAAAACTTCAGTGATGCGACGACGCCCGGCATCTATAGAGTCGCGGCGAATGGAACCATCGTTGGCGCGTTCGTCGTCAATCCGGCGCGCACGGAATCGGTGTTGCAGTACGCGGACGCCAGGCGAGTGGAACGCGCACTTGCGAGTTTGAATGTGAAACGAGCAACCAGTCCGAATGATTGGGCGAAACGCATCTTCGACTCGCGAATCGGCCACGAGTTCTGGCGTGTGGTTTTACTCATGCTGCTGGCACTCATGCTGATCGAGGCATTCGCCGCCGCGACTGCGCCCGCGCGCGCGAGTTGACGTGCATCCACTGCTGATTCAAGCACTGCAACGCCAGCCCGCGTTTTCCGAAGTACTGGAGCGCGTGCCCCAGCCCGGCGCCCAACTGAGAATCGAGGGCCTGCCCGGCGCAGCGCCAAGCCTGCTTGCCGCGGCACTCGCCGAGTCCATCCGCAATCGTGTCTGGGTGATAGTTGCGGCGGGTCCCAACGAAGCCGAAGCGGCCGAATCCGATCTCCATGCCATCCTCGGTGAAGACGCGGCGGTGCTTTATCCGCAGCGCGAGACGCTGCCGTACGAAGCGGCCGAGCATCACTTCGAGGTGAGCGGGCTGCGCGTCGAAGCGCTCGAGGCGCTGCTCTCGGGTCGCGCGCGTATTCTCATCACGACGGTGCGTGCGCTGCAGGAGCGCGCCGAGATTCCCACGGGTTTGGCGGACCTGCGCCTGACCATCGCGCTCGGCGATAGCATCCGGCCGCAGCAATTGGCGGATCGTCTCGATCAGATGGGATTCGAGAAATCGCCGCTCGTCGAAGCGGTCGGTGAATACGCGTTGCGTGGCGGCATCGTCGATCTGTTTGGCTTCGGCGCGCCCGACCCGATTCGGATCGAATTCTGGGGTGACGAGATTGCTTCGATTCGTCACTTCGACATTCTCGATCAGCGCAGCACGCAGGAGCTTCAGCGCGCGGACATACTGCCGGTCGATCTGCGTCCCATCCTCGCGGAAGCAGAACATGTGCGCCGTTCGCTGCTCGACGTGCTGTCGCGCGACGCCGTTCTGATTGAGCTGGAAGGCGCAGCGCCCGAAGCGGAGTTCGAGCGTACTTGGAATCAGGTGCTGCATCTGCACGATGTCGAAAGACGCCGCGGCGGCACACCGGAAGCGCCTCAAACACTCTTTCTCATGCCACAGCAGGCGGCCGAGCAGATCAACAGTTTCGCACGCCTCACCATCTCACATCATCAGCTCACGACCACCGAGCCCACAGTTCGCTTCAATACTCGTGACGCCGAGCCGATCGAGCGTGACATGGATCGTCTGAACGTGCTGCTGCGCGCGGGCGCCGTGCGCGGCGAAGACACCTATCTGCTGTGCGACAATGCCGGTCAGCTCGAGCGTCTGGAAGAGCTGGTTCGGCTCGGCAAGGGGCTTGGCATGCCGCCGCGCACTACGTTGGCTATCGGAGCTCTGTCGGGTGGCTTCGTGCTGGAAGGCAGCGACCCGCCGGCGCGTGTGCTCAATGATCACGAGATATTCCGGCGCGAGCGACGGCTGCGCAGAGCCCGGCGCTTCAAGGGCGCGGTTGCCCTCGAGAGCCTCTCGCAGCTGCGCGCAGGCGATTACATCGTGCATCTCGATCACGGCGTCGGCCGCTTCAAAGGGCTCGAGCGCGTCAAGGTTGGCGACACCGAGATCGAATCGCTGTCGGTCGAATATGCCGGCGGCGAGATGCTGCGGGTCCCGGTGTATCGTCTCGATCTCATCGAGCGCTGGCTTCCCGACCGCGAAGAAGCGAGCGCGCCGAAGCTGCACAAGATCGGCGGCCGGACCTGGAAGAATCTCAAAGCGAAAACCGAGAAAGCGATCGAGGAGATGGCGACGGAGCTGCTCCAGCTCTACGCCGAGCGCAAGCTGACCGAGCGACCGCCATACTCGCCGGATTCGCGCTGGCAGCGCGAGCTGGAGTCCAGCTTCCTGTACGAGGACACGCCCGACCAGCGCCAAGCCACCGCGGATGTGAAGAAGGATCTCGAGTCGCGCCACCCGACGGATCGTTTAATCTGCGGCGATGTCGGTTATGGCAAGACAGAAATCGCGATTCGCGCCGCGTTCAAGGTCATCCAGGACGGCAAGCAGGTTGCCGTGCTCGCGCCCACTACCATTCTGGTCGAACAGCACGCGCATACATTCGGTAATCGGCTCGCCGGGTTTCCGGTGAAGATCGAAGCGCTATCGCGTTTCCGGACACCAAAAGAGCAGGAGCGCATTCTTACGCGGCTCGCGGAGGGCGACATCGACATCATCATTGGCACTCACGCTCTGCTCGAACCCGACATTTTGTTCAAGGACCTGGGACTGCTGATTGTCGACGAGGAGCAGCGCTTCGGTGTCAAACAGAAGGAACGATTCAAGGAGATGAAGCGCGGCCTCGACGTGCTCGCCATGACCGCGACGCCGATTCCTCGCACACTACACTTTTCTTTGACCGGGTTGCGCGACCTCTCCCTGCTGCAAACGCCGCCGCGTGACCGGATGCCGATTCTGACGCATGTGCTGCCATGGGTGGATGAGAGTCTGGAGGACGCCATTCATCGCGAGCTGGACCGTGGCGGCCAGGTCTTCGTGCTGCACAATCGCGTGCAGTCGATCAACATCGTCGCCGGACAAATCAGAATGCTTGCGCCTGATGCGAAGATCGGCGTGGCGCACGGACAGATGGCCGCCGTCGAGCTGGCTGCGGTGATGCGCAAGTTTCTCGCAGGCGAATTGAACATTCTGGTAACGACCGCGATCATCGAAAACGGGCTGGACGTGCCGTCCGCCAATACGCTGATCGTGGATCGCGCCGATCAGTTCGGCCTGGCGCAGCTCTATCAGATTCGCGGGCGCGTGGGGCGCTCGCACCATCGCGCCTACTGCTATCTGTTGATTCCCGAGAATGTGAACGAGGATGCCGAAAAGCGACTGCGCATTCTCGAGCACTACACAGAACTGGGCGCCGGTTATGCGATCGCGCTCAAGGATCTCGAGCTGCGCGGCGCAGGCAACATTCTCGGCGCCGCGCAGTCCGGCTTCGTGCACGCGGTCGGGCTGGACACCTACACGCGGCTGCTGGAAGACACGATTCGGCGCTTGCGCGAAGACACCTCGGCCGAAAAGCATCCGCCGACCGACGTGTCGGTGGAAGGCTCGGCATTCCTGCCGGATGCATACGTACCGGATGGCTCACAAAAGCTTCACTTGTACCGCCGACTCTCGCGGGTCGAGAAGGTCGACGAGGTAGCGGCGCTCGCCGCCGAAATACGCGACCGCTACGGACCGCCGCCCGACGAGGTTGGGCGCCTTTTATCAGCGGCATCGTTGCGGCTGTTGGGTACGCGACTTGGGGTTGAGCGCATCACAATCCGGCACGACGCCGCGCGTGTCACCTTCAGGCAAGGCATATTTGCCCGGTTGGTCGCGCTCCAGGCCGCGTTCCGCGACCGGCAGGTCGAGATCGAGGTGAAACGAACGACGCCCTTGTCCTTCATTCTTCGTTTGAAAGGTGACGCCTCGATTACAGACGCGCTATGTACCGCGCTGGTGGCCATGATCGAGGAGAAGGCGCGGGCCGCCTAATCGGGGAGGGTAGCGGTGTGGGCGCTGGGGACTGTGGGGATTTACAGCATAAATGCTGTAAACCTGCGATTCGAACTGAACGGTTGAATTTCCGGTTTACAGCATATACGCTGTAAATCCCCGAT
>JBQTID010000077.1:0-26377 GCA_052389275.1 Gemmatimonadota bacterium
GCTTCTTCCCACAGCCGCGCGGTCTGCGCGCCCGATTCCGGCCGCACTCTGCACCGGCGGTCACCAGCGACGCTTACCGCTTCCAGCTCGATCGGCGCAATCGGCAGCACGACGTTCGACACCACCGGCCCGCTCGCCGGAACCACGAAGAATGGCGATGTCACGGATTGATGGCCGATCAATTCCGCGCGCACCTTGAAGCGTCCTGTACGTGCGCGCAGCACGAACCGTCCTTCGGCATCCGTCAATGTCGCGCCGCGTTGTACACCCGCGGTGTCGAGCAGCACCACGAACGCGCCCGCCAGCGGCGTGCCGCGATCGCTTTCGGTTACGGTGCCGTGAACGACTTGCGCCAGTGAATGGTCGGCAAACAAAGCCAGCGCAATGGCAAAGAGCAGTAGACGCTTCATCGGCCGGCCACGCGCTTGCCGCCGACCCACGTGTCAGTCACAACCGCCGGTGCGGATGCGCTGAGTGCGAGCAACGGGCCCAGCGTCTCCTCACTCCAGCCGGCTAGTTGGATGTGGTCCAGATCGATAGTCACGAAATCCGCGAGTTTGCCATTCGCGATTTCCCCCGCATCAAGCTGCAAAGAGCGCGCGCCTCCCAGTGTGCCGTATCGCAACAATGTCGGCGCGAGCTCCGCCCGCTCGCCGTCTGTCCGGGTTAGCAGGACGCGCTCATTTCTGTGCAAGCGCTCGTGGTACTCGATCAGCCGGATTTCCTCGAGCGGGTCGATCACCGTTTGGCTGTCGGTCCCGATGCCGACATGCGCGCCTGCGGCATGCAGCGACGTCGCCTGGAGGAAGCCATCGCCGAGGTCACGCTCTGTGGTTGGACAGGCAGCTACCGTTGCCCGCGCGCGCGCGAGCAGCGCGATCTCGTTCATCGCGACATGCGTTGCGTGAATCGCCGTGAGCCGAGCATCCAGAATGCCCGCCTCGTGCAGCAGCTCGACCGGCCGGCGGCCATACGCGGCTATGCAAGCTTCGACCTCCGCGGTCTGCTCGCTGACATGCATGTGCAGCGGCACGTTCGCGCGTTCTGCCCAGGAGTGGATCGGTGCGAGCCACTCACGCGCAACAGCTCGAATGCTGTGCGGCGCGATTCCCATGGTCGCGTTCGATTTGTTTCGGACCAACGCATTCAGCTGATCGCACTCGGCAAGAAAAGTTTCCAGCTCCGGCGTGTTGAAGCGGCGCTGCGGCGCGCGTAGCGGTTTGAGTACGCCGCCCGTCGCATAAGCAGTGTTGATCAGGACGATGCGAATGCCTGCATCCTGCGCGGCGGACAATACCGCTTCGTGCAGCTCGAGCGGATTGTTGTATCGATTGCCATCCTGATCGCGCTGAAGGTAGTGGAACTCACCAACACTCGTGTAACCAGCTTTCAGCATCTCGGTGAAACATAGTCGCGAGACTCTGAACACATCTTCCGGCGTCATGGCGAGTACCGCTTCATACATCGTCTCGCGCCAGCTCCAGAAATCGGAGGGTGGCGCGTTGGCAGGACGCCACTGTGTGCGGCCCCGGATCGCGCGCTGAAACGCGTGCGAATGCACGTTGACGAAACCGGGCAGCAGCGCTTTACCGGTCAGCCGTTGCGAGCCTGCCGGAGCCGCGTCGCGCAGCACACGCGTAATGCGGCCCGAGGCGTCGTCGAATTCAATTGCGACGTTGCGCTCGAACTTGCCGTCCAGATACGTCAGATCCGGCGCAATTGTCACCAAATTGGATTACCTCGTGCGTGCGTCACTCCGGAAGAACTCCATGCCGGCGGCGAGACTGAAAACGATCAGCCGTTCTCCGCCGCTGCGATCGAGACCGGCACCAATCGTAAAGTGTGTGGCACGCGCCTGCGTCGTATACCAGCCGAATGCGTTGGTATCGTTGCCGCCGGCCGTCTCCTCGTCGATGTAACTGCCGCTCACAATGAAGCCGCCGCTTGCGCCACTGCGCACCCATGGCCCATGCTGCACGAAAGGTGCGCACCCGGACATCAGGGCGACAACGGCGATGAGCGCGCGCCTTACGGACCTCTGTTCCATGTTCCATCCTGCTACATTGACGTATGAGTAAACCATGCGTGCGCGGCCGGCCGGGGCTTCTATAGGCCCGATTAGTGTGAGAACAGGACATCATTGAACATGGAACAGAGGTCCGATGTCCTATTCCATCATGGGAATGTCGATGCCATGCTTCCTCGCGGTCGCCATCGCTTCCGCGTAGCCGGCATCCGCGTGCCGCGCTACACCAATGCCCGGATCGTTCGTCAGGACGCGCTCGATTCGCTCGCGCATCTCCGGCGTCCCATCCGCGACCAGCACCTGCCCGGCGTGCAGCGAATTGCCTATCCCTACGCCACCACCGTTGTGAAATGACACCCAGCTCGCACCCGACGCAGTGTTGAGCAGCGCGTTCAGTATTGGCCAGTCGGCTATCGCATCGCTGCCGTCCTTCATGCCTTCCGTTTCGCGAAACGGCGATGCAACCGACCCGGTGTCGAGATGATCGCGGCCGATTACGATCGGAGCTTTCAGCTCGCCCGACGCGACCAGATCGTTGATGGCGACGCCCATCTTCGCGCGATCGCCCTGACCGAGCCAGCAGATGCGCGCCGGCAGTCCCTGGAACTGGACGCGCTCGCGCGCCATCCGAATCCAGCGCGCAAGCTGCTCATCGTGCCGAAATAAGTCGAGCACCAGATCATCGGTACGATAGATGTCCGCCGCATCCCCACTCAGCGCGGCCCAGCGGAACGGACCTTTGCCCTCGCAAAACAGCGGACGTACATAGGCGGGCACGAAACCAGGGAATGCGAATGCATTGGCGAAACCCGCGGTTTGCGCCTGACCGCGCAGGTTATTGCCATAATCGAACGTGACCGCGCCATGTTTCTGCAGCTCGACCATCGCCTCGCAGTGCACGCGCATCGATTGCATCGAGCGCTTGACGTACTCACCAGGATTTGCCGCGCGCAGCTCGCTTGCTTCCTGGAGTGAGATACCGGCCGGAACGTAACCATTCAGCTCATCGTGCGCGGATGTCTGATCGGTCAACACATCCGGAATGACTTTGCGGCGCAGCAGCTCCGGCAACACTTCGGCACAATTCCCGACCAGGCCGACCGACAGCGCCGAACCCGAATCGCGCGCCGCAAAGATCCAGCGCAATGCTTCGTCGAGGTCGTGGCATATTCTATCACAGTATTTGGACGCGACGCGCCGCGAGATACGATCGGCGTCGACGTCGACGACCAGAATCGCGCCTTCGTTCATGGTCGCGGCGAGTGGCTGCGCGCCACCCATCCCGCCCATGCCGCCGGTCAGCACCCAGCGCCCGCGCAGCGAACTACCGAAATGCCGGTTCGCTACCGCGGCGAAGGTTTCATAAGTGCCCTGGAGAATGCCCTGCGTGCCAATGTAGATCCACGAGCCGGCCGTCATCTGCCCGTACATGATCAAACCCGCGCGCTCCAGCTCGCGGAAGTAATCCCAGTTCGACCAATTGCCAACCAGATTCGAGTTCGCGATCAGCACACGCGGCGCGTGCGCGTGCGTCTTGAAAACCGCTACCGGCTTGCCCGACTGAACCAGCAGCGTTTCGTCATTTTCCAGATCGCGCAGCGCGCGCACGATCGCATCGAATGCCTCCCAATTGCGCGCCGCCCTGCCGGTGCCGCCGTAGACGACGAGGTCCTCCGGCCGCTCGGCCACCTCCGGATCCAGATTGTTCATCAGCATCCGCAGCGCCGCTTCCTGCGTCCATCCCTTACAGGATCGTTCGGCTCCACGTGGCGCGCGTACGTCTCGAGGTTTGGAAATGAGGGTCGCCATGGAGGTCAGAATGCCGGAAACCCCTAACTGCCGCAATGTGTATTATAATAAGCGTTTTAGGCTATTGTCCGATCGCCAGCGCCCTTACTGCCAGATTGGCGGATTTCAGTGGCAAGGATCTTCCCTTGTTAGACCAACAGTTCGGGCGCATGTGCGCCATAAATTCATATGAAAGGATGCCATGGGTAAGCGACTCACGCTTCCCGTCCTGCCGATGCGCGATACCGTCGTCTTCCCAGGCGTTGCGGTACCCATCAGTGCAGGCAGACCGGGAACGGTTGAAGCAATAGAAAAGGCGCTACAGGCCGACCGCAGACTGTTCGCGGTTTGCCAGCGCGAGAATGTCGACGACGTCGCGCCCGAAAATCTCTACGAGATGGGCATCATCGTCCGCATTCTTCAGGTTCAAAAATCCTCGCAGGGCTTTCAGCTGCTGATTCAGGGCGAGGAGCGCGCGCGCTCTCTCAATTACCAGCTGGTCGGCCCGAGCATGCTCCAGGCGGAAGCGTGGATCATCGAAGACGAGGATGTTCCGACCAGGGATGCCGCGTTCATTGCGCTCGATCGTGAGCTGCGCGACCGTTCCGCCGAGCTCGGCCGCGAGCGTGGCATGTCACCGGAAGCGCTCAGCCAGATCGTGCGGGGCGTGGATGATCCGGGCGCATTCGCGGATCTCGTCGCCTTCTATCTGGAAATGCCCTCGCACGAGAAGCAAGCGCTGCTCGAGCTGTTCCCGGTAGCGGAGCGTATGCGCCGCGTGCTGATCGGTGTCGAGCGTGATCTGCTCCGCATCGAGGCGCAACAGGACATTCAGCAGAAGGTTCAGGAAGAGCTGGGCGAGCGTCAGCGCGAGATGATGCTGCGCGAGCAGATGAAGGCGATTCAGAAGGAGCTCGGCGAAGCCGATGAGGCCGGCGATCTCGAGGAGCTCAAGGAGCAAGTGGCGGCGCTCGAGCTGAGCGAGGCCGCGCGCAAGGAAATCGATCGCGAGATGAGTCGCCTCGAGCGCACGAATCCTCAGTCAGCAGAATACCAGGTCATTCGCACGTATCTCGATTACGTAATCGAGCTGCCCTGGAGCGAGCGCACTGACGACAAGATCGTGCTCGCCGAATCCGAGAAGATTCTCCACGAGGATCACTACGGTCTCGAAGATGTAAAGGACCGCGTGCTGGAATTCCTCAGCGTGCGGAAGCTGCAAATGGACGCGTCGGTTGCGGAGGCAGAGGCGGAAGCGGAGACGGAATCGGAAACGGAGACGGGAGCCGCAAACGGCGGTGAACCCGTGTCTGAAAAGGCCGTCGAGTCGGCCAGGGCGAAGGCCATGGGTCGCGGTCCAATTCTGCTCTTCGTCGGTCCGCCCGGCGTAGGCAAGACGTCGATCGCGCAGTCGATCGCACGCTCGCTCAACCGCAAGTACGTGCGCATCGCACTGGGCGGCGCGCGTGACGAAGCGGACATTCGCGGTCACCGTCGCACGTATGTCGGCGCGATGCCGGGGCGCATCATCCAGGGACTGCGGCAGGCCGGCACCAGGAATCCGGTGTTCCTGCTCGACGAGATCGACAAACTCGGCGTAAGCCTTCAAGGCGATCCGTCCGCCGCGCTGCTGGAAGTGCTCGACCCGGCGCAGAATCATTCGTTCGTGGATCACTACCTCGGCGTGCCGTTCGACCTGTCCGAAGTGTTGTTCATCGCGACGGCGAACTATCGCGACAACATTCCGGCGCCGCTGCTCGACCGCATGGAGTTCGTCGATTTCTCCGGCTACACGGAGCAGGAGAAGCTGGAAATCGCGAAGCGGTACCTGCTGCCGCGGCAGCGCGAGGAGAGTGGCTTGCGTGAGAACCAGCTGGATGTTGCCGATGCGGCAGTCGAGCAGGTGATCTCGCAGTACACGCATGAAGCCGGTGTGCGTCAGCTCGAGCGCGAGCTCGGCAAGCTGGCCCGCAAGGCCGCGCGTCGCATCGCAGCCGCCGAAGCCGAGCAGGTGCGCGTTGACGCAAACGATGTGAACAACCTGCTCGGTCGCGCGCGCGTGCACCCGGAGCGTGCTGCGATCGAGGATGCGGTCGGTGTTTCTACCGGCATGTATTACACGCCGATGGGCGGCGACATCATGTTTGTGGAAGCGAGCATCGTGAAGGCTAAGGACAACCTGATTCTCACCGGCCAGCTCGGCGACGTGATGAAGGAATCGGCGCGTGCCGCCCTCACGTACGCAAAGACGCATCACGACCGGCTCGGTATCGCGACCGAAAACCTCAAGGATATCGAAGTCCACATTCACGTTCCTGCGGGCGCGATTCCGAAGGATGGTCCGTCGGCGGGCGTGACGATGTCGACAGCATTGGTCTCGGCGCTCTCGGGCCGGCCGGTTCGCAACGACATTGCCATGACCGGCGAGATCACGCTGACAGGTCGCGTGTTGCCCATTGGTGGCGTCAAGGAGAAGGTGCTCGGCGCGTATCGCGCAGGCATCCGCGAGGTGATTCTGCCGAAGGAGAACGAGCCGCACCTGGAAGATCTGCCGAAGGAGGTGCGTGACGAGATGCACTTCTACCCGGCTGAGACGCTTGGTGAGGTGCTCGCGATTGCGTTGCGTGGCGGACTCCTGAAAGAAGGCAAGCTCATCTTTCCTGAATCAGGCGTTGCGGTAAATCCGCCGCATCTGCGGTTCGACAATCCTCAGGCGCACGCATAATGGGAGCATGGGAGCATGGGTGGACGACATACCATAGTCCCATGATTCATTAGGGTCATTGCGGTCCCGGCGGTCGTTTTGATTGCCGGGGCCGTTTTGCGCCTGGACCGCGTGGATCGAATTAACAGCATTGACACGCAGTCGATCCGGCAGCATCGGAGCGACCGACACGGCGGCTCAATCCCCTTCACTCTCGACCGCCATCCAGACAATCAGCGTAACCTCTTCGAGCTCGATTGGTGGCAACGGCTCTGGCGGGCGCCATGGCTGGAGACCAAGCTCGCGAACTTTCTCGGCTATCCGCAGCGTCGCATTTGGACCCTTCACATCATCTGGTGTAAACACTTCACGAATCGCCCGCTCGATGCGCAGCCCCCATGGCGCCTCCAATGCCTCGGCAAGGCGATCCGCCTGTTCGAGGGTCATGTCATGGGGAATATGCATGCGCACGTGCGCCGCAGCGGCCCGAAAGAGCGGACGGATCTCCGCATGGAGATTCGCCGGATCGGAGCCCCTCTGCCATTCTTCGTAAATGTCGCGGCGCGCGTCCTGCCACGCATCGTATGCAGCCTCACGTAAATCATCAGGCAGAACCCGTTCCGTGCTTTCACTACAGCTGATATACCGCAGGCAGGACAGCGAGTCGCGCCCGATCTCTTCACCGTTCAACGGTACAAACCGCAGAAATAGCTTGTCATCGATTCGTGCGCAGAAGAAATGGCCGGATCTCGGACCACGACGTAGACCCGAACCAGCTCCGCCCGGCAGCTCCTTGATTTGCCTGGCGTACAGTTCCAGTCCCTTGCGCAACTCCTGACGGTACTCTTCGCCGCTGTGCGCATGAATATCCTCACCGGCATTGACGAAGAGTGTGTTGTCACCTGCCTGAATGCGCTTGATTTCCGCCATCTCGTCGGCGAAGACCTGTTCTGCCTTCTCGACGCCCGGAATAACCACCTGGTCCAATCCCACCGACGCTGCAGCCTGCGCGAGCTTGCGGCGGATGCGATGCTCGAGCGCGAGCAGAGCCTCGAGTTGTTGGTCCGGAAAGATGCAGGTGATGAATACGTCGGTGTGTGAGCTCCCTATACGATCGATGCGGCCATGGCGTTGTACCAGCCGCATCGGATTCCACGGCAGGTCGTAATTGATGATGCGTCCGGCCTGCTGGAGGTTCATGCCCTCTGCAAGCACATCGGTCGTAACCAGAATGTCGAAACGGTCTTCCGAAAGCGCCGGCGGTGCTTCCGTTGACTCCGGGGCGAAACCGAATATGGCGTCCCGGCGCGTGATGCCATCCATTGATTCGGTGCCGCGCACACCCGCGATTCGGCCGCGATACGCCCCGAGTCTCTCATCGGTGTCGACGCCCCGTTTGAGAAAGTCCATGATCCATTGCACCGTGTCGGCGAAATGGCTGAAGATCAGAACCTTGCGCCGGTTGCGCCGGTCCACATCGGTAATGCCATTCGCTTCGGCTTCACTGGCGGCGCGCGCGAGTTCTTCGACGAGCAGCGCGAGCTTGGGATCGCGCTGAGGGGTAACCATCGCAGCGCGCTCGTGAAGCTGACGTAGCAGATCGCGATCGTGCTCGACATCCGCCCGCAACCGGTCCGCGTCAAGTCCTAGCGTATCTACCGGTGTGCCCCCTGCGATCAGGTCGGTCCACGCTTCTTCTGAATCGTGATCCTGAAGCCCGGTCAATGCGTCCGGTGCCGGGATCACACCTCCATCCAATGCACGCAGAAAATCCTCATGCGCACGGACCATTGATCCGGTGGTATTGGCAAATGCATACGCGGATGATTCGAAGCGCTTGAGCAGACCCGATCGGATTAATCCGACCAGCGCCGCCTCGTTGGCCTTGATCTCGCCGGACTCGCTGTAACGGCTCGGCCAGTAACGGGCCAGCGTCAGCTGCGGCTCCTCATCGTCCGGCGCGAGGATCGCCGCAAACTCGTCAAAGAACCCCGGGACAACATCGTCCAGATCGTAGCTGGATGCCGCAACGTGCGGCATTGGAAACTGAATCGTGACGCGCGTCCCATCCTTCAGCTCAATGCGATCGTGCGGGTAATAGCGCTGCACGAAATGACGCGTTCTCCTCACCGTCGTGGCATCCAGAACATCTAACAGAACGTCGGGCTTCAGCGTGAACGGGTCTTCTCTGGCTGCGCGGTCGAAACGGCGCTTGAGTGAAGTGATGCCGATATCCGCGAAAGCGGCATCATGACCGGCGAAGTACGTCAGCAGATCGTAGAGATCCCACAGGCTGTTGTTGACCGGGGTCGCGGTCATGAGCACGAGCTTCTTCGGCGGATCGCCTCGCAGTAGCTTGCGCAGTGACTGCGCGCGCCGCGTGTCCAAATTGCGAAACGCGTGCGCTTCATCGATCACGATCAGTGAGTAGGCACCAATGTCCGCGTCGAGTGCGCTCAAATCGCCGCCGAGTTGTCGGTCCTGCGCCACCTGTTCGAACGACTTGACTTCGACGCCAAGTTGAAACCGCGCTTTGAACCGCGACCAGGTTCCGTCACGAAGTGCAGCCGGCGCGATCAGCAGCGCACGCTGCCGGTTCCGCTCGATTACATCCGTCAAGAGCTCACCCGCGATGAACGTCTTGCCGAGCCCGACACTGTCGGCGATCAGAACGCCGTTGTAACGCTCCAGGATTCGCCGCGCCCGGTTCAGCCCGTCCGTTTGAAAACGCGTGAGCGGCACGCGTCCAGTGTCGAGAGCTTCCTGAAGCAGCTCGGCTCCATGGCGCTCCCACAACACCCGCAGATAAATAAGGTACGGCGAATATTCTTCGTATCTCGCCTCGTACAGTGCGGCCAAATCGAACGGCGCGGCATCATGCCAGAACCGCTCGAACCACTCTTCTACCGCCTTGACCACGTACGGCTGATACTGACCGAGGTTCAATTCCAGGTTTCTCGTCAGACCGGCAGCCGTGAAGTTCGAGGATCCTTGAAGGCAGCCGTGACAAAGTTGATGTGGCCGCGCAACCCAGCCGCCATCGTGTTGCCATCGAGGTTATCGACGAATTCCGGGCGTACGGCGCCTGTCGCGCTGGTTGCCGCCTTGCTGATCTGGTCGCTCATCCAGTATCCAGGAGTGGCAGAATGGACGCACAATGGACATGGCGCGTTGTCCAATCCGGACTCATTCTAACGCGACGCGTCCGAAAGGAGGACAATTGTGCAGGTGACCCTGGCACTCCTGGCCGACTATGCGAATGTAACAAGAGAGGGCAAGCTCAACCTCCTCGGCATTTTCGACCGGATCGATACGCTGACTCTGCCGGCCATTCATCGCGAGCTGCAACTGATCATACGGTTGGAGGCCCAGTATGTTGAAGCTGGCCGGCCACACACCGTCGAGGTGAAGCTTCATGAGCCCGACGGCCCGGAGGTATTTTCCATTGGTGGCGAGCTCGAAATCAGCGCCCGGGAACCCGGCGAGGTCATCGCAAACAACCACATCATTACGATTGGCAACCTCCTGTTGAAGCGATTCGGCGTGTACCAGTTCGCCATTTTCGTGGACAACGACCTCAAGCATCAAATCCCTCTGCGTGTTCAGCAGATCAATCCCGAACAGCCGCGGCTGCCCGGAACGTGAGCGAAAAGGATGGGCGATGAGGAACTTCTGGCGCGGCTCGTGCGTTCGAAAACCGACTGCGGCTGGGAAGATCTTGACCGGCTCTACACCAGCTTCGGCTTTGACAAGCGAGAAGGAGGAAAGCATACTCTTTATGTGCATTCCCGTGACCCTCGAAATTTGCGAGCGACTGTGGCCCGTCACAGATCGCTCGCCATTGGCTACATAACGACCGCGATTCGCTTGATTCGCCAACTGAAGACACTCGAAGAAGGCGGAGCGAAACCATGACCAAACCTCTCGATTTTTATTTGCTGCTTCCCTACTCCGTGCACACGGTTCCGGACGAGTGCGTTGACGGAACGGCCTGCTATGTCGCTCGCATACCTGAGCTTCCCGGCTGTGAGAGTCATGGCGCGACGCCCGAGGAGGCAATTACGAATCTGCGGGAAGCGCAGGAACTCTTTCTTCAGGATATGCTGCAACGCGGCCTCGAGCCGCCCCTCCCAGACGTTGCTGACACCGGGTCGGGCGGCCTCACGGCGACCTGGCGAGTCGAGCGGGGAAGCGGTGCCGCGGTTGCTGTGCCGATTACTGAGCCTGCGTGGGTGCGCGGCGCCATAGAAACGGTCTGAACGCGCTTCACGCCTGTCGACCCTTCAGTTGAAGTAGTTGAGATTGATTTCAACAAACCGGCGCGCATACCAGTTCAGCGGTATCGAGCTGAGAACGCCGAGTAGGTGCGCTTGATCCCGGACCGTACCGCGCGGCCAGAGCAGATACGGACCCTTGTTTGTAATGAAAATGTTTGGCGGCAGTAGCGCAGCACGGATCGTTCGTGAGTCCGTCGCGCGGGTCACGTCGCGAAACGCGATGCGCACATGCTTGCAGGGCAGAGTCTTCACGTCGCTCCGCCACTGCGGACTGAACTCCGCGAAGACCGAGTTCTTGCCGCCGCGCTCGCGGCGTGCCCGGGGCGCAAACCCGCCAGTCTGAAACAAGCTGCCAGCACCCACGTAGTAATCCACATGCGTGCAACCATCTTCGATCCGGCCGCGCTGGAGCAGCTCGAGCAGCGCATTACCAACCTGCAGCCGACCAGCCGTGCGCGATTCGGCACGATGACGCCCGCAACGATGATTTGCCACCTGATCGATGCTCTGGAAGTCGCGCTCGGCATGGCCCACGCGGTTCCCAAACGCAGCCTCTTGCCGAAACCGCTGGTTCGCTGGCTGGTCGTTTACGTGGTGCCGTGGCCGAAGGGCAAGGCCAAGACGGTGCCGGAAATGCTGAAGACGAAACCCGCCTCATGGGACACCGACGTGGCGCACCTGCGCACGCTGCTGTCCGATGCCGCGCGTCGCGAGCCTTCGGGGCATTGGGCGCCGGACCCGGCGTTCGGGCATCTGACGGGGCGGGACTACGGATTTTTCATTTGCAAGCACTTCGACCATCATCTGAGCCAGTTCGGCGTCTGATTCGATTCTGCCAGCCGCTTGCGACGCACCGCGCGGTCCGCTAACATGTTTGTTAGCCGCCAGGGGTATCCCGTCCGGGATTGAGAAAGACCCTTGGAACCTGATCCGGATCACACCGGCGTAGGGAGCGCGGCACGACGAAAGCTTCACCGGTTCATCGTCGCGCTCCATTTGGGGTGCGACGATTATTTTTGCCGGAGAAGCTTGTGGCCACGACATCCTCTGCATTTGACACTGCTTTCCCGAATTCGCGGAAAGTCCACATCGACGGTGGCGACGGCGTGCGCGTCCCGATGCGCGAAATCTCGCTGTCCGGCGGCGAGCCGCCGCTGCGCGTCTACGACACCAGTGGTCCACAGGGCCACGAAGTTCGCGAAGGTTTACCCAAAGTTCGCAAAGAGTGGGTGCTCGGCCGCGGCGATGTCGAGCCTGTCCCACACTCCCACACTCCCACACTCACACACTCACAACTGGTCCCGGCCGGACTGCAGAATCAGCCGCTGCGCGCAAAGCCGAACACACGTCCAACCCAGATGCATTACGCACGCAGAGGCGAGATCACACCGGAAATGGAATTCATTGCGTTGCGCGAAGGCATGAGCGCAGAGCTGGTGCGCAGCGAGGTCGCGCGCGCCCGCGCCATCATCCCCGCCAACATCAACCATCTCGAGCTCGAGCCGATGATCATCGGGCGCGCGTTCAAGGTCAAGATAAATGCAAATATCGGTAACTCGATCGTGACGTCGTCGATCGATGAAGAAGTCGAGAAACTGCGCTGGGCCACGCTCTGGGGCGCCGACACCGTGATGGATCTCTCTACGGGCAAGAATATTCACGAGACCCGGCAGTGGATCATTCGCAATTCCGCGGTGCCGATCGGCACCGTGCCCATCTATCAGGCGCTCGAGCAGGTCGGCGGTGTCGCCGAGGATCTCACATGGGAAATCTATCGTGACACACTCATGGAACAGGCGGAGCAGGGCGTCGACTACTTCACGGTGCATGCCGGCGTGTTGCTGCGCTACATCCCGCTCACCGCGAATCGCGTGACCGGCATTGTTTCACGCGGTGGCTCGATCATGGCCAAGTGGTGCCTCGCGCATCATCAGGAAAGTTTCCTCTACACGCGTTTCCGCGAGATCTGCGAGATCATGGCTGCCTATGATGTATCGTTCTCCCTGGGCGACGGTCTGCGCCCCGGCTCCATCGCTGATGCGAATGACGAAGCGCAGTTCGCGGAACTACAGACGCAGGGCGAGCTCAACCGCATAGCATGGGAGTCTGATGTGCAGGTCATGAATGAAGGACCCGGCCACATCCCGATGCATATGATTCGCGAGAACATGACCAAACAGCTCGAGTGGTGCGACGAGGCGCCCTTCTACACGCTCGGACCGCTCACCACCGACATCGCGCCCGGCTACGATCACATCACGAGCGCGATCGGCGCCGCGATGATCGGCTGGTTCGGTACCGCGATGCTGTGCTACGTCACGCCGAAGGAGCATCTCGGTTTGCCTGACCGCGACGACGTGAAGGCCGGCGTCATCGCTTACAGGATCGCCGCGCATGCCGCGGACCTCGCGAAAGGTCATCCGCATGCGCAGAAATGGGATGATGCCATCTCGAAAGCGCGCTTCGAGTTCAGATGGCAGGATCAGTTCAATCTTGCGCTCGATCCGGTGACGGCACGCGCTTACCATGATGAGACCTTGCCGGCCGATGGCGCAAAGGTCGCGCACTTCTGTTCGATGTGCGGACCGAAGTTCTGCTCGATGAAGATCACGCAGGACATTCGGACGTATGCGTTGAAAGGCATGGAGGAGAAGTCGCGAGAGTTCAAGGAGAGAGGGTCGGAGCTTTACGTTGCGGGGGACTGAGGATTCGGTCGGTCCCGGCCTGGCAATGACCAATAAGCGCAGGATTGTGCGTATGTGCGCCGCAGTCGTCGGCACGGGGGCAGGCATCGTGCTGTTTCCGTTTTGCCTGGCGGCGGCCTTTACATTGCGAAACGAGGATTTGCCGGAAGGGCTGGTCGCGTTGATGACTCCGGTCCTGATGGTACCCCTCGTCATCGTTGCGCTGGTGTGGCCGCGGCCAGGCGGCATGGCGATAACATTTTCCGCTGCGGTTTCCGCTGCGGCGTTCCTGTGGTCGCTGGTCGGAAGCCCGGCGGCCGCGCCCGCTCAGGTGACCGCAATGCTAGGCCTCTACGCCGCACTCGGCGGCATCGGGGCCGCGTTCTGGTGGTCGGGCCTCACTGCCGTGGAGTTGCGGCAGGCCTCCGAAGATCAATCTCCGTAGGGAGATATCGCAAGACTTTGTAATACACTGTCAGCCGACCCGCGCAGGATCAGCGGAGGCCGCTCAGAATTCCTGCGTTCGAGTACGGAAGCGCGATTCATGCGCTTCTGTTTTTTTCAACGCAGAGGAGGTTGTGAATCCATAAAACCACGGGTTAATAACACGCCTAATGCCGTCCTTCATTGAGCTGCTTTTCTAATTTGAGACGTTGCCTGCGCAACCCTGTTTCGAGACAATTCGAGTACGCGGATTCGAGCAGTCCCGGTCCCAATGATGCCATGTTGCTGTCACTTCTCACGAGCTTGATCCACGATTTATCAAGGAGATCATGATTGCAGGTACCGGCTTTGGCGCGCTGAATGGCTGGCTCGTCAGGCGAGATCCGAAGCGTTGAGATTCTTGATTTCGAGGACGGGAGCGCGATCCAAGCGTTTCTGCTGTTTTTTTAACGCAGAGGAGGTCGTGGCTCCATGAACCCCGGATTAATCACACGCTTTATACCGTCTTTCATCCATCGGACATTGAAGTTCAGGATCAAGCCGATCTTGAGGTTGAGCAGTTTTAGATAAGTCTGGATCTGAGCTTCCTCGATGGCTGGAATCCTCTTCTCGGCTTTCACTTCCACGACCACGCAGTTTTGTACCAACAAATCCACCCGGTATCCTTTTTTAGTCCTTACGCCGTTATAAACCAGCGGCAGTGCCACTTCCATCTCAACGGCAAGGCCCCGCCGAGGCAATTCATGATTCATGCAATGGAGATAGGCTGACTCGAGCAAGCCGGGCCCAAGCGCCTTATGAATGGTAAACGCACACCCGATAATCTCGTACGTAATCTGATCGACTGTCATGCGGCCTCCTCTGCGTTGAAAAAAGCAGAAGCGCCGGGGCAACCAAATAGTGCTCGAGGTCACAACGGTTATGGTACCAAATGAAAATCCTCCTGCCTGCGCAGCACCCAGTGACGCTTGCCGGCCGCATCGATGTACGCCTCTTCCTCCATTGCCATACGCACCGGCTGTCCGCCCCACTCGGCCACCGGACTGGTGGCTTGCAGCTCGATCGAGAACCAGGTGTTCGGCCGTAGCGCTACGTCGCCGCGACCAACTACGCCTTCCTGACGATCCCACAGTCCAATCGTAGGGCCGGCGCCGTGACCGTGATCGCCGATCGGATGTGTGTAGACTGTGCCATTAATGCTTTCGGCGCGCATGCGCGTGAGCGTGCGCCGCAGGACGTCATTGCCGGTTCGGCCGATTTCCATTTCCTCGAGCAGCAATTCCTGAAGCCGCTGGGCACGACCGAGTGCCGCGCGCAGTCCGGCTGGTGGCGCAGTCTCTCCAGGCCGCAGCACGTAACCCATGTGCTGAGTGTCCGTATTAAGACCGTACGCTACCAGCCCGAAGTCGACGTGCAATACATCACCCCTCAAAATGATCGGATTTGCGGAATCACTCATTTCGACGCCGCGCCGCTGCGCGCTCACCGACGGGTGGAACCATGAACCGAGCCCGAGATCATTCACGCGCTGCCGCAGCCACCACACTACGTCCGCTGTCGTGGTGCGGCCGGGTGTGATTACCTGGTTCGAGAATGCGGTCGCGATAGTTTCGTGAACCAGCTCCTGCATGCGTCGGTAACTTGGCAGCATTTCAGGGAGCCGCTCTTCGATATACTGGAGTGCGAGCAGTTCGCGGCGGACAACCCGCGCGCGGTACTTCTCGCCGAGCGCGACTTGCAATTGTTCCCATTCGCCAACGGTTAGACCGTCCGAGAATGCGTGCGTGTGCGAGATGTTGACGGCGATCGTGCGCGGATCGCGCTCGGCTACCAGTGGCGTCAACAGCTTCCACTGCTCAGGACCGAACGGCTCGGCCGCGCGGCGCGTCGTCCCGGCCACGCCGATCTGCGCGGCCGGATCTCGCACAACGGTGTAGAGCCCGCCCTGCGAGGTGCCGCCGATCGCGATGCGCTCGACGCCGCGATCGCCACCTCGATCAAAGAAGATGTAGATCGTGCGCCGGCGCGCGGCGAACGTCGTTGGCGAGACCAGTGCATGAAATACCGGATCCTCGTTGTATTCCCGCACCGGAATGATCCACATGTCGACGCCGTGCTCCCGCATCAGTCGGGGCAGCACCCGCTCCAGCCTGAGCCCCAGCCATTCCTGCCGCACGGTCGCCTGGTCCCGCAGCGTGCCGAATGGCCGCCCCTGAGCGTGCAATGGTGATACGAGCACGCACGCGACTGCCCCGGCCAGGATTATCTTTCGCATTTGCCCTCCATGGGGGATTTTCGCTTTCGAGGACGGAATCGTGATTCGGGCGCTCCTGCTTTTCCTGACGCAGAGGAGGTCGGGGCTCCATGAATCCCGATTTAAACAACAAGCTTGAGCTTCTTCGATGGCTCTGAATCTTTTTCTCGGCTTTCACTCACGGTCATGCGACCTCCTCTGCGTTAAAAACAGCAGAAGCGCCGGTGCAACGATAAAGTACTCGAGGCCAATCCGGCTTGTCGATCTGGCCGAGCCTCATTCGACGTATGAGTAGAGCCTGGTAAATTCCAGTGCCGAACCCGAAACCGAAGGAGACACGACAATGCGATTCATGGTGATCGTCAAGGCGAACGCGGACTCGGAAGCGGGCGTGCCGCCAAGCGAGGAACTGTTGGCAGCGATGGCAAGGTACAATGAGGAACTGGTGAAAGCCGGGGTTATGCTCGCGGGCGAAGGACTCCAGCCGAGCTCGAAAGGGGCGCGCGTGAAGTTCTCGGGCAGTAAGCGCACCGTCATCGACGGACCCTTTGCCGAGACCAAGGAGCTGATCGCAGGATTCTGGTTGATCCAGGTCAAGTCGAAGGAAGAAGCGATCGAGTGGGTGAAGCGCATTCCCAATCCGTTTCCGGGCAATGAGTCCGAGATCGAGATCCGGCAGGTATTCGAGCTCGACGATTTCGGGTCCAGCGAGGCGGTTGACCATCATCGCCAGGTTCGGGAGCAGATAGCAAACCGCTAATGTCCGATACGCATCGTGCCATCGACGCGGTCTGGCGAATCGAGTCACCCAGACTCATCGCCGGACTCGCGCGCATGGTCGGCGAGGTCGGGCTCGCCGAGGATCTCGCGCAGGATGCGTTGGTGGCCGCGCTCGAGAAGTGGCCAAAATCCGGCGTACCCGACAATCCGGGCGCCTGGCTCATGGCTACCGCGAAGCACCGCGCATTCGATCTGTTGCGCCGATACAAGATGCTGGAGCGCAAACACGCGGAGATCGCGCACGAGCTCGAGGAGCAGCAGGAAATGTCCGCGTCGACTGTCGACGCCGCGCTCGAAGATCACATTGGCGATGATCTGCTGCGCCTCGTCTTCACTGCCTGCCATCCGGTTCTGTCAACGGAAGCGCGTGTTGCACTCACGTTGCGCCTGCTCGGCGGACTGACGACGCCCGAGATCGCGCGCGCGTTTCTGGTGCCGGAGTCGACCGTTGCCCAACGAATCGTGCGAGCCAAGCGAACCCTTGCCGAAGCGCGGGTTCCGTTCGAGGTGCCGGGACCGTCCGAGCTTCGTGCGCGCCTGTCATCGGTGCTCGAAGTCATCTATCTCATTTTCAATGAAGGCTACTCGGCAACCGCTGGTGATGATTGGGTGAGACCCGCTTTGTGCGACGACGCGCTCCGACTGGGGCGCATTCTGGCGGAGCTGATGCCGGCGGAGCCCGAAGTGCACGGCTTGATCGCATTAATGGAGATTCAGGCATCGCGGCTGCGCGCGCGTGTGGGCCCTTCAGGCGCACCTGTCTTGCTACTGGATCAAGATCGAATGCGTTGGGATCAGCTTCTCATTCGTCGCGGCTTGAGCGCGCTCGAACGCGCCGAGGCGCTCGGCGGTGCGCTCGGTCCTTATGCGCTGCAGGCCGCCATCGCGGCGTGTCACGCGCGGGCGCGCACCGCGGACGAAACCGACTGGCCACGAATCGCGGCGCTCTACGATGCGCTCGCGCAACTCTCGCCATCGCCTATTGTCGAGCTGAACCGCGCAGTGGCGGTCAGCATGGCATTCGGTCCGGCGGCCGGGCTCGCAATCGTCGACCAATTGAACGCCGAGCAGGCACTCGGCTCCTACCATTTGTTGCCGAGCGTGCGCGCCGATCTGCTCGCGAAGCTCGGCCGTTTCGACGAGGCGCGTATCGATTTCGAGCGGGCGGCGTCACTTACTCGCAATGCGCGTGAGCGCGATCTGCTGCTCGAGCGAGCGCGTGCTAACGCGGAGCGAGCCGGGTCGTCAGCGTAGCGCGACCTCCGGTGGCAAGGAAGAAGGGCAGCGTCGAGCCGCGCACTGCGCCGGTCGAGTATGGCAACGTAAGTCTTTGCTCGCCGCGCGCCGCTATGTGCTCGAAGAACGCCAGCTCATCTCGTGAAAGCATCCTGCCGCGGCTGAGCACGATCGTCGCCATTCTGAAATCGCGCGGTGCGGTGGCGGCCGCCGGCACGCGCGCTCCGTCGCTCGCAATAATGTCGTTGATCGACAGTGAATCGACCCGCCCGCGCAGCACGCCGTTCGGCCTGAGCTGCGCGCGCTGATTCTGATCGGCGAACACGAGCTGTGGCCGCACACTGTCGGGCGGCAGCAATCCCATTAAATACAGCTCGACGTCGTTGAAAGTCCGGGGCGGTTCGCTGACCCGCACGAGATACGTGCCATCGCCCTGGCGCGTAAAGTCGAATGGCATCGAAACCAGCTCGCCGGTCGCCGGATCCGTCCAGCCGATAATACCAACAGCGAGCGATGAGAGCGGCCAGTGCGGTTCGCTGGGCGCAAGCAACGGATGATTCAGATAGTTCATCCAGCGATGGCCAAGCTCGTGAAGATTGTCGGTCCTGGCTGGATCGAAGTCGACGTCGTCCGGATACTGCACGATCCCTTCGAGCCGCGCGGCGCTGCCATACGTTGCGCCATTGTCGAACCTGGTCAAGCCGATGCCGCTTACATCATTGCGCACATTGATGTAGAACGGCGGGCGCGCGGACCGCACCGGCTCGACGACACCGATGAAATCGTATTCATCGGAGAATCGCTCGTAAAAAGCACGCAGCGCGGAAGCCGGCACCGGCACGCCGGGATTCACCGTATCCAATCGCACGTTGACGACGTGTTCGGTGGCTTGCACACCCGCCCCGATTGCCGATACCGTCGCGGTTGCGATGGTCGCGTCCTTCACGTTCACGATCAGGAATTGTTCCTCGAATGTATCGCGGCTTTCCACCGTGATGATGCCGGCGGTTTGGCGCAGGTCACCGGAACGGTAGCCGAAGACCATATCGGCGGTGGACAATCGGCCGCTGTACATCCGTGGTGCGATTGAATCGAGCGTGATGAGCGGGCCCAAGCGCAGCTGTATGGTGACACGCTGCACCCGGCCGGAAACCGCCACGGTAATTGTCACCGTGTCGTTCGCGGGGTGATTGATGACGCGGGGCTGTAGTTCGTACCAGGCCAGCGCGGCCGAGTCGAGTGGATTATCGATGTCGTTGCTGCCCGGGCGCGGACGCGGTCCCGTGCCGTCGATACAGGCGGTCATTGCGGTCATTGCGATCATGGCGGTCATTGCGCTGTAGCGGCCAGACCGCCTGGATTGCATGAACCACCTGGACGGCATGGACCGCATGATCGTTACGGCATCAAAACGACATGACTGCGGTCACGCGCGCTGACCGGCAGTCCGGTCAGCCCCATCTGCGGCAAGTCGAAGGTGCCGCTCAGCTCGGAGGTCTCCCTGCGTTCTACCAGCAGGTTGCGCCTCGCATCCCACAGGATGGTTCCGGTGCTCCTGCCGGTGAGTCTTTGCGCGATTTCAACTCCCTCGTTTACTCCCGCGATGTTGAGCGTGCGTTCGGACGCGGTGGAGATGAGGGCGAGAGTATGGCCATTCACAACTGTATCACGCACGAATGTCGAGGTGACGATGTCATGCACATTCACATTCGTGCCGGCACTCTCATCTGAAACCGTGACCGTGTCGACCCAGGTTGCGCCAGGTTCGACCTTACGCGCGGGCAGCCGCACGAAAAATCGGCGGAAGAAGCTTTGACCCACGCCAACTCTCTGGCTCCTGCCTCCCAGCTTCGGCATGGTCGTAATGGTCGGCGCACCCTCGGCCGTCAAGGTAATGACCGCAGCACCTTCAATGTCCGTTTCGGTTGCAGTGGGACCACTACCCGTTGCGGAATTCGTCATTGAACCACTGAATTCGGTCACGCGAATCGTCGCTTCCAGACCGGTCGGCTTCTGCGCATAGGTCACCGCGGCGTTGCCTGCGCCGCCGATTCTCACGGTGATTTCGCCGATCGCGCCGCCCTGGATATCGAATCGGCTGGAATCGGTGAATGCATACGTGATCGTTGACGGGGCCGGCATCGTATAAGCGAGCACGGTTCCCCTCGGAGCTGGCGGTACGGGTGGCGCTGATGCGCAGGCAGACAGCAGCGCCGCGGCCAGAAGCCGGATCTTTGGTGACATTCAATGCCTCGCGTAAAGTGCAGTTCTACTTTACACGATGTCGCCTGCTACGGCGAGGACGTGCATCGAAACAAGAAAAGGGCGGTACTCAGACCACCCTTTTCCTTGTGTTGCATCCCTTCACTGCGTGCGAACCGCGAAATTCGAGTAGCGCACCTGCGATCCAACCGTGAATGCGATCTGCGACCCGGGAAAGACCTGGATCCGTGGTGATACGTACGACTCCCCCGAGCCAACTGGATCTGCCGCTATTATGATGTCGTTCGTTCCCACCAACATGTCTCCAGGAACCTTGAACTCCGTCCTGCCTTGCGACGGCACAGAACCAAGCCGCGTCCGCATGGTGGCCCGAACGAGATAGATGTGCATTGTCTGCCAGTTGTCGTTGGTGACCAGCAATGTCGTGGCTGCTCTATCCGGCAGATTGGTCTTTGCTTGCTTGGCGGCCGGTGCACAAGCTCCTAACGCGAATGCCGTAGCTGCCACCACCAATAACTCTCGTAACGCTTGCATATGTCACTCCCCTTACCCAACCCCACTGTCATCCGCGGGCATGCACTCATGCACCGCCTGTCATATGCGAGGACCGCTCCCGCATCTACCAGTAGAACAAGAAGCGTGCCTCCGGAGATGCCACTTGGTGGGGTATGTAAATGATGAAATGTCAACAGCTTGGGAGCGGTCGCAGAGAGTAGGGGGTCTGCGCGCATCTTGCGCCACCGAAGCGGCTCCGTTGCTTATGAGTTAGGATGGCGCGAACCTGATTTTGGTTGCACATGGGTTCATCACTCTGATTTTCATCATGATCGGCAAACGTTTTTTCATTGCTGTCTGTTTGGTCTTTTTTTGCGCGCCGACTGCGCCGGCGCAATTGCGTCCTCTCGATCCGGTGGACTTTCGGGCTTTTGGCGGCGCCGCCACGCGCGCTCAGATCGGCGCCGGCGTGTTTTTCGATCAGCACGCATCGCTGGCCGGCACGCGCGGTACGCTCTGGGAGCTCGCGAACGTGCGCGCGACATTCAGAACCGGCCGCGTGGTTATTGAGCTGGGTGGCACGGTCCAGCGGCTCTTCGAGGATCACAGCGTCGTTGACGCGCCCTTTGGAGATGCGCGGCAAGCCCCGGCAGACGGCGAGCGTCATGATGCGGGCGATTACCGCGTCGCCAGTGCAGTGCGTCTGAGCTCCGATAACTCCGCCACCCTCGCAGTGCTGCGCTTCGGGACTCGTCTGCCGACCACCGACAACCGCGTCGGCCTGGACCGTGACGCGACCGATTTCTTTGCGACGCTGGCTGCACAACGGCGATTCGCGCCGTTGTCACTAGCGCTGGAAGCCGGCCTGAGTATCAATGGCACGCGTGAGCCTACGCACGAACAGTCGGACGTTCTGGTTTACGCGCTTTCCGGCGAAATCGATTTTGGCCGGCTTACCCCCTTCGTGGTCGCACTCGGGCAACAGGATTTTCATGACTCTGCGATTCGTGGCAATGAGGATCTTTCGGAGCTGCGGCTCGGCGCACGTGCCGGCCAACAACGCTGGATCGACGTAGCGTGGGTACGCGGCCTGAGCGAATTTTCGCCGAGCAATGGCCTGCAGCTGAATTTTGGCATGACGTTCGGTTCGCGCTGAGTTCTTTGAGACAAGGAATGCATCATGGACGATCGAATCGGCAGGTTATTGCTATCCGATATTGCACGGGAATTCGCGAGCCAGCGTAAGCTCGCCGAACGGGCCGTCGCGCAGTTGACCGACGACGAATTCATGCGCGTGCTCGGAGCAGAGGAGAACAGCGTCGCCATAGTCATGAAACATGTGGGAGGCAATCTGCGCTCGCGCTGGACTGATTTTCTGACCGCGGACGGTGAAAAGCCGGATCGCAATCGCGATGGTGAATTCGAGCTGCAATCGGAATCACGCGAGGCCGTCACTCACATCTGGGAAACTGGGTTCGCGACGCTGGATGCCTCGCTCGCAGCGCTTACCCCCGCGGACCTGCTTGCGACCGTGCGCATTCGCTCTGAACCGATGCCCGCCGTGCAGGCACTCAATCGCGCCCTCGCTCATACCGCGCAGCACGTTGGGCAGATTATTCTGCTTGCCAGGCATTGGCGCGGCGCGAGCTGGCAAACGATCAGCATCCCGCGCACGCGCCAGAATCGTTGACTCCATATCGCGGATGATGCAACCTACCAACGTGAGCGATCCCCATCATTTGCTGGTCTCCGTGCTGCGCGTCGCGGAGCTCATTGAGAACCGTCTCGAGTCAGCACTCGCACCCACCGGCTTGTCCCTCGCGAAGCTGGGCGCGTTGCGGCATCTGGCTCAGGCGCAGGAACCGCTACCGCTGGGTCAGCTCGCGGAACGGATCGCGTGCGTCAAATCGAACGTGACACAGCTGGTTGATCGGCTCGAAGCCGATGGGCTCGTGCAGCGCGTACCTGATCCGGATGACAGGCGCTCGGTTCGGGCTGCAATCACGGAGCTCGGCCGGACTCGCTTCGAGGCGGGGCATGCGGCTATGCTCGAGGCGGAAAGCTATTTGGTGACAGAACTTTCGGCCGAAGATCAGCGCACCTTTGGCCAGCTGCTCAAGCGGCTAGCCGACGGATAAGCGTGATTGGAGCGATAAGTGCGATAGGAGCGATAAGTGCGATAGGAGCGATAAGTGCGATAAGTGCGATAAGTGCGATAAGGGCGGTAAGTGCGGTAAGTGCGATAAGTGCGATAAGTGCGATAAGTGCGATAAATGCGATAAGTGCGATGGTGTAACGCACTAATCGCACTCATCGCTCCAATCGCTCTTATCGCAACATACTCTTCAGCACAAACCACACGTTTGCCGGTCGTTCCGCTAACCGCCGCATGTACCATGCGAACCATGCCGAGCCATAACTGATCAGCACGCGCACGCGATAATTCTCGCGTGCGAGTCGCATCTGCTCCTGTGTGTTGATGCCGTACAGCAGTTGAAACTCATAATCCGCGCGGTGCACGCCGAGCTGGTCGGCAAGCTCCGCAATACGTCTGATGATGGCGACGTCGTGCGTCGCAAAAGCCGGCGCGTGTCCGATCACGCCACGCGCCGCGCGCTCCAGCATCACCCGAGCCAGCGCCAGATAGTTTGCATCCACATCAGACTTGTGCGCGAACGCGATGTCAGATGATTCCTTGTAGGCGCCTTTCACGAGTCGGATCGCGGTTGTGGTCGCGAGCAGTTTCTCGAGATCCGCGCCGGTTCGCTTCAGATAGGCTTGCAGGCAAAGGCCTGCGTTTTCACCCCGCAGGCACGCTTCCCGAAAGACACTGATGGTCGCGTCCGTATAGCGGCTGCCCTCCATATCGATCCAGAGCGTATCGGGCGCGGCCTGGCGCATCAGGGCGGCAACGCTATCGCTGGCATGGCTCGCATCGATGTCGAGGCCGAGCTGCGTCAACTTGACGGAAACGTGGGTCGGCAGCCGGTTTGCGCGGATGTCACGAAGCACTTCCGTGTAATGCGCGGTTACAACGGTCGCCTCCTCGCTCTGAGCGATGTTCTCGCCCAGGCGCGTAACGACAGTTCCAATGCCCTTTTCGGCGAGTGCTGCGCACTCGCGCAGCGCGTCCTTCACATCTTCTCCCGGCATGAAGCGCCGGACCGCCTGGCGGGCGAACGGATAATTCGGCAGATGGCTCGCCAGCCATCGACTCTCGGAAGCCTTCAGCAGCAACGTTCGCATTAATGCCATGGCTTAAGAATTAGCCGGTCCCAATCGCTATCGCTATTGTGTGGGCATGATGAAATCTCTCGGTGCAAGGGTGCTGCTCGCTCTCGTGCTCGGCCTGGCGGCGGGCATTGCGGTTTCTTCGTCCGGTAATCCGGATCTCGTTCGTCTGGTGGGCTGGATCGAGCCGATCGGTACGCTCTGGATCAATGCCATCCGTATGACGGTGATCCCACTCGTTTTGGGTGCGATCATAGTAGGCATCGCGTCTGCGCCGGAGCTCAAGACCATCGGCTCGGTGGGCGGGCGCGCGGTCGCGATGTTCTTCGCGATACTCCTGGCGGCCGCCTTCTTCAGCGTGCTGGTCGCGCCGGCCGCGCTCTCGTTCCTGCACATCGATCCGCAAGCCGCGGCGGCGTTGCGCGCGAGCGCGTCGGAAGCTTCGGCGAGCGCCCTCGAAGGCGCGCAAAAAATTCAGTCGGCGAGGCAGTGGCTGATTGACCTGGTGCCGATCAATCCCGTCAAGGCGGCTGCCGACGGCGCTATGCTGCCGCTGATCATATTTGCGGTGGCGTTCGGCATGGCGCTGACGCGTGTGACGGGCCCGGCGCGGGAGACGTTTCTCAACTTTGCGCGTGCATTGACGGATGCATCGCTCGTGCTGGTGCGCTGGATTCTGGCTGCTGCACCAATCGGCGTGTTCGCGCTCACCGTCGCGGTTGCACTGAAGCTGGGTCTCGCCGCGGCGGGCGCAGTGATCTTCTACACCGCGCTGGTTTGTGTCATGTGCAGCGCCTTCATAGCACTGTTGTACCTGCTGACCTGGTCGCTCGCTCGCGCAAGAGCGTCAGGCTTTGCGCGATTCTGGGCACCAGCACAAGCCGTAGCGTTCAGTTCGCGCTCATCACTGGTCGCATTGCCGGCAATGATCGAGAGCGCCGCGTCGCTCAAGCAGCCACTTGTTATTCGGTCGTTCTTTTTGCCGCTTGCGGTCGCGACGTTCCGCACCGGTTCTGCGATCAACATTCCTATCGGTGTCTTGTTCGCGGCTCATTTATACGGCGTGGATGTCAGCGCGGCGCAGCTGCTCACCATCGCGATCACGACGGTCGTCACGACCTTCAGCGTTCCCGGAATTCCCGGCGGCTCCATCATTGTAATGGTACCGGTGCTGCTGGCCGCAGGATTACCAGTCGAGGGTATCGGCATTCTCCTCGCGGTCGACACGCTGCCGGATATGTTCCGCACCATGACGAATGTGACGGGTGATCTGGCGGTTGCCGCGGTGCTTTCGACCGAGCGGCAACCACCAGGGTCAGCAGGCTAGGGCCGGCGTATCACCGCGCAGGCGATGCGTGCGCCCGAGTTCCCCGACGGATCTGTACGGTAGTCGTCCGGATTTTCGTGAATTACCAGCGCGGACCCATCCGCATCGAACAGACTTTCGAGCGACACACCGGGCGCAGTCGTTTCAACCACCTTGCCGCTCCCCATCGATCCCGCAGGCAGATTAATCAGATCTCCAGCGTGCATCCCTTCAGGATCGAGATTGCCGTGTTTGCGACCGGTTGGATTGAAATGCGAGCCGGCGCTCTCGAATGGCGCCTCGCACCTGCCTACCGCGTGGATGTGGAAGCCGTGCGCGTTCGGGCCAAGCTCGTCGACAGTCAGGCGAATTCGTACGGCGCCGATCTCCTGGTAGAGCGTTGCGTTGCCGATTCGATTTCCATTCCGGTCAACGAAATCTGCACGCGCGCCGGCAGCCGGATCGTTCGTTTGCCCGCCGCATGCAGTCAGAGCGAGCAGTATCGCCAGGCGTCTCATCGGAAGTGCAGGTACAGCCCGTACGCGCCCACTGCGGCGCCGGCGACCGCCACGAAGGTTCCGGCATCTCCCTCGATCAGCAGCCCGGCGACGAAGAGCGCGGCGCCCGCAATCATGTAGCCGACGCCTGAGCCGCGGCGCTGCATCAGCGCCGGCTGATTCGGCTGGCTCTCGGCAGCCTTGATTTCCGCTGCAGGTGCAGGCGCTGCGAGCGTTGCCGCTGCTCCTGCCAGCATGAGCCGATCGCGCAGCAAAGTGGTCTGTGAGACCCCGATCGCCGCGTCAGCTTTGGCAGCCGGCTCGGACTGTGCTTCCAGCATGCCAGGTGTTATGAGGGCCGCGAGCGTAAGTGCAAAGAGCGTTCGTTTCATCCCAACCTCCCCCGATTTCGTGGTTACAATTCAGGTCGCC
>JBQTID010000078.1:0-8236 GCA_052389275.1 Gemmatimonadota bacterium
CAAGATGACCGGCGCAGAAAACCAAAATGCACATGCACGATTCGCCTGCTGGCGCCCACACTCACGCGAATGCTAACAAATACACTCCGGACCAATGATGAAAACCACCGTTTCCGGATGCACACTAGCTATTAGACGCAACCTCGCTTTGCTGGAGTCCGAACGACATGAATCGTATCACAATTGTAGCGCTGCTGCTTACCGCGAACACTGGCGCTGCCCAGGCGCAGACGCCCGACACGACGCCGCGTTTCGCCGCCGCACGCAAGGCCGAGCTGGAAGCCGAAGAGGCCATTCGCAAGTATGCGGAGTTCAAGCCTGGTCCGCCGCACAATGGACAGGAATGCGACGAACACATTGGTAAGTGGTGCATTTACTATGAGCCGGCCGGGCAGCAGCCGCCGAAGGAGCCCGCGAAGGTAGGCAAGGCGCGAGAGGAAGCGATCGTTGCTCTCAGACAGGCGTTCGCTGTGGCGCCCGCGCGCACACAGACGGTGTTTCCGCTCGTGCGGCTGCTGGTGAAGGACGATCGCGCTGCCGAAGCCGTTGAAGTGGCGAGTGGCTACCTGCAAGCCAACGAAAGCGCCGACGCGCACATGGTGCTGGCTTACGCGCTACACTTCGCGCGTCGCACCGAGGAGGCATTGCAGGAATTCAACAAATGGCTCGCCGCTTCGCCGCCCTATTTGCGCGAGAAAATCGAGGACATCGACTGGCTGCTGCCGCCCGGTTTGGGCGCGAAGTACCGGATGAGCGCGCCCAGGCTATGGCGCTACGCAGATGCCTTGTACAGCACACCCGGCAATGAAACGCTGGCTGATCATTACGGGAGGCACGCGTATGCGCAGATGATGGCGGTGCGACCGATTCCCTCGAACGGGGAACCGTGGACTCAAGATGAAGAACAGCTGCTGGTCCGCTTCGGTCCGGACGTCGTCGTAACGCGTTCGTTCGTCGGCCGTCAGGTGGGAGTCAGCCAAACTTTCCTCGGACACTGGGACAACACTGCGCATACGTATTTCCCGCCCGATTTTGATCGCGTCATTCAGATGCGTGCGCCCGTCGACACGCTCTGGCCGACCGACACGCTGGTCGGCCGCAGCGGTCATGCGCCGCCGACGATCCGCTTCATGCGCTCGCTCCAGCATCAGGCAGCGGTATTCCCGAGTGGCGCCAATACGCTCGTGGTTGCAGGCGGCACGAAGACGGACAAAGCATCCGCAGGAAAGCCTTTGACCGGTGCGCTGTTTCTGCTCGACGCTGACTTCAATGTGATCGCGCGCAGCGACGCCGTCGTGAAGAATCTGGGTGACAGCCTCGTCTTCGTCGGACAGATGCCGGTTGCGGCGAATGCGCAATTCTTCAGCGCAGAGGTCTACGACACGGTGACGCGGTTTGCTGCACGCGCGCGCTATCGCCTCGAGCCGCCTGCCACAGCCGGCGGCATGACGCTTTCCGGGATTCTGCTTACGAACCCGTTTGCGGCAGGTCAGACTCCAGCGGGTCGTACGGATGCGAGCGCCGCGCCGCTGTCGCGCCCGGTTGTCGCTCCGAAACAGACACTCGGCGTCTATTCAGAGCTGGCGATCACCGGCGCGCAAACTCGCTCAGTCAATGTCGAGCTCGAGATTCGATCGATCGACAAGCCGTCGGCGGTAACGCGGCTTGCAGGTTGGGTGGGCTCGCGACTGGGCTTCGCAGGAACCAGTTCGACACCCGGCCGATTGGGCTGGACACTCGACCTGCAGCCGCATCAAAACACCGCAATCGCGCTGACGATTGATCCCGGAAAACTGGATGGCGGCCGTTACTTGATCACTCTCAAGGCAACGGATCCCGAAAATGGCGCGGTGGTGCTGGCAGAACGGGAATTCCTCTTTCAACCCTCGCCGTAGACGCGTCGCAACAACGCATCGAAGCGCGGATCGTTGCGCAACGGATCGTACGCGGGCCAGGTCTTCAGGAATAGCAATCCGGCCGAACGATCGCGATACGCTTTCTCCAGCGCCTCGAACGCCTTGTCCTTCTCGCCGAGCGCCGCCCAGGCCTGCGCGATTTCTTCGGCGCGCACGTACCGGTTCGCAGTTTCACGAATCAGCGCATCGAGGCGACGTCGCGCGTCTGCACCGCGGCCGAGCGCAGCCAGTGCACCGACTTCCGCGGCGCGCAGTCGCACCAGCCCGGGGTCGAGCCTGAGTCCATCCTGGTATGCGTCGAGCGCGGCCTGCGCGTTGCCGGCGTTGAGCAGCGCGTCACCGAGTGTGCGGTACGCCATCACGTATTGCGGATTGACCGACAACAGCCGGCGCGATTCCCGTTCTGCATCACGCCAGCGGCGCTGACCGAGATAGGTGCGGGCAAGGTAGGTGGAGTGCGTGGCGGCTAGCGGGTCGAGCTCCATGCCGCGCTTGAACAGCTTCGCGGCGGCGTCGTAGTCGTGTCGGAAAAGCATCTCGTCGATCGCCGCGAACCAGTGACCGTCCGAGCTGTTGGGATTCAGCGCCAGCCCACGCTCGATGCGCGCACGTGCCGCGGCACCATCCCACTCGTATGCGTGATGCACGGGCACCGCCGCGAACTGCGCATCCGCGTCCATGGAGTCCATTTGCAGCGCGTGACGCGCTGCGGTGCGCGCGCGAGGATACGCATCATGCGGCGCGACCCAGTCATCGGCGAGATTCGACCAGGCGACCGCGATGCCGGCGTACGCGGCGGCGAAGCCGGGGTCCAGCTTCGTCGCTTTCTGATACAGATCGAGCGCTCGCCGCAGATCCGCTTCGGTGTAGTTGTTGTGGAAGAAGCGCGCGCGCAGGTACAACGTGTAAGCATCGATGTTTTCCGTTGGACGACGGCCTATCTGCACCGAGTCGCTGGCGGTCAGCTCGAGCTTCAGCGCACTCGTGATGGCACGCGCGATCTCCTCCTGCACCGCGAAGACATCTTTCAGATCGCGGTCGAACGTCTCGCTCCACATGTGGTAGCCGTTGCGGCTGTCGATCAGCTGGGCCGTGACGCGTATGCGCTCCCCCGCGCGCCGCACACTGCCCTCCAGCACGGTCGCGACGTTGAGTTTGCGCGCGACCTCCGAGAGGTCGACTTTCTGTCCCTTGAATTGAAACGATGAGGTGCGCGACGCGACGCGCAGGGCGTCGACCTGCGCGAGCGCATTGAGGATTTCTTCGGTGATGCCGTCGGAAAAGAACTCGTTGTCGGCGGAACTGCTCATGTTGACGAAAGGCAGCACGGCAACCGACGCCTGCTCGGGTAGTACGGCGCTCGCCGCGGCGGCATGGCGGGATTCTTCCTGTGGCCCGAGTACCACTGCGCCGGTGGTGGCAATGACGAAGATCGCGGTCACCAGCACGGCCTCGGTTACCGAAACGCGCTGCGCACCGCGCTCGCCGTGAAACCAGGCGATGACGACAATCGCAAGAAAGCTGGTGCCGAGGAAGACGGTGGCACCGCGCACGACCGCTGCTGGCCATCCGAACTGATCGGCCAGGAAGCCGAGCACTTGTAGAACGCCCCACGCGCCGGCCAGGTAGGCCAGCGACCAATGGATGAGCTTCCGATTGCGCAGTTGTTCGAGCAAGATCGTCCCGGTCAGACTCCGTGAGCCCGCAAGATCTCCAGCGCCTCCGCGCCATCTATGGTCTCGCGCTCCAGCAGTGCCTGCGCCAAAGCCTCGAGCGCCGGTCGGTGCCGCGTAATGATATCACGCGTCTGACCGTACAGCCGCTGTAGCAGCGCATTCACCTGCGCATCCATCTTCGCTTGCGCATCGCCGGACAGCGGACCCGCGGCTTCATCATATACCAGCAGATTCGCGTCGTCGCCCAAACCCAAACGATAAACCATGCGCTTCGCGACGCGATTGACATGCACGAGATCGCTTTCGGCGCCGCCGGTCACATTTTCCGCGCCGAAGATGATCTCTTCCGCGACGCGCCCGCCGAGTCCCTTCACGATTTGTGCTTCCATGTAGCGGCGCGAATGCAGATGCCGGTCATCTTCCGGCGCGAAATGCGCAACGCCCATAGCCGCGCCGCGCGGCTGAATCGTGACCTTGTGCAGCCCATCTTCCGGACACGCAACAACTCCCGCCAGCGCGTGACCGGCTTCGTGGTAGGCGACGATTTGCCATTCCCTGTCCGGCGCCTTGAAACCGACGCGCTCCTTGCCGAGCAGCATGCGGTCGCGCGCGATCTCGAAGTGCGGCCAGGTCACGCTCGGGCTGCGGTCACGCACCGCCGCAATCGCGGCTTCATTCAGGAGATTCGCCAGCTCTGCGCCTGACGAGTTGGGCAGAAGGCGCGCGAGACGCTTGAGATCGACGTCGTCGCCAAGAGGAATTCTGCGCTTCTCTGCGTGCAGCCGCAAAATCGCTTCGCGGCCATCGGACGTGGGCAAGCCAACATTGACGATGCGATCGAAGCGGCCCGGCCGCTTGAGCGCTGCATCCAGGTCTTCCGGACGGTTGGTCGCCGCGATGACCACGACGCCGTGCGTCTGCGAGAAGCCGTCCATCTCGACCAGCAGCTGGTTGAGCGTGCGGTCATCTTCATTGTGCGAGCGGTTCTTGCCGCGTGTCGCGCCGAGCGCATCCAGCTCGTCGATGAACACGACGCCGCCATGCTTGCGAGCTTTCTTGAACAGCGAGCGCACGCGCTGCGCGCCCAGACCAACCACGAAGCCGGTGACTTCCGAACCTGACAAGAAGAAGAAGGGCACGCCTGCTTCGCCCGCGACCGCGCGCGCGAGCAGAGTCTTGCCGGTTCCTGGCGGCCCGACCAGCAGCACGCCTCTCGGCACACGCGCACCAAGTGCACGGAAGCGCGCCGGCGCGCCGAGGAAATCCACGATCTCACGCAGCTCTTCGGCGGCGCCCTGTGTGCCTGCGACATCCTCGAACGTAGTGTCGCTGCCGCTCGCGCTCACGCCGACATCGCGAGTGCCGCCCATTTGCTGCCGCACGCCGTAGAACATGAGAAGCAGCAGCGTGAAGATGATGCCGATCTGAAGCCCGATCGCAATCCAGTTCTCGTAGCGCGCGGACTCGCCCGCGCGGCGGAAGGCGACGGTCGTGCCCACCTTTTCGGCGCGGGTCAGCAGCGGCGAGATGTCGGTAGCGGTGTAGAGCACCACGAAATCGGCGCTCGTGCGCGCGCCCGACTTCCACTGCCCGCGCACACCGTAGCCCGGCTCGATGTCGATCGACGCAACCCGCCCTGCATCCACGGTGCGCGTCAATTGCGTGTAGGTAAGCGTCGCGGGTGGCGCCGACAGCGGCGCGCGCAACGGCAGCACCGCAACCGCCAGCAGCAGTGCGGCTACCGGCAGCAAAAACTTCCAGCTGAGCAAGATGTACCTGCGTCCACCGCCGGCGGCGCGGATGCGGCGCGGCAGTCCCTGCTCCACATCGTGCATGGGACGATCCTTCATGGTTGCTACAGTCCTCTGAGATGGCCGGGGCGGGATCTGCGATCGGGGAGGATCTACGTCCGGCGTGTCTTAACATAACACGCGAAGGTCATGTTGTTCCATGGGGTTAGGGACCACTAAGCCAACGTTCGTGTACAAGCTGGCCATGTTACGAAACCGGGTGTTGTGCGCGTTACTAGTGATCGGCGTGCTGGTGCTCCGGCCGCGTTCGGCGGCCGCGCAGCATGAGCATGACGGCGCGGCGAACCGATTGGACTGGGGCGCTCATGCCGTCGGCCTGGTCACGCACACGACGCCCGCGGTCCAGGGGCGTGCGCTGACCGAAGGCTACATTACGCAGCCCGGCGTCGCTGTGCATGCCGCAATCGGTTCACTCGCGTTCAGCGGCATGCTCAACCTCGAAGGTCTGACGCTCGAGCGCGGTGAGCTGAATCACGGCGTCTGGGGCGAGGGCTACGTCGACCGGCGGCATCCGCACACGTATCTGCATGAGGCGATGCTGACGTGGTCACCGCGGCTGTTCGGAACCGATGTGTCGGTCAGCGCGGGACGCGGCTTCGCGCCGTTCGGTACTGATGATCCGATGGTGCGTCACTTCGTGAAGTATCCGAGCAATCATCACCTTGCCCAGATTCTCGAGCGTCTGCTCGTGATCGGAGCGGTGCGTAAAGGCCCGGTGATTATCGAGGGCGGTGTCTTCAATGGCGACGAACCGCTCAGCCCCAAGGACGTCGGCTCACTCGATCGCTTTGCAGATTCCTGGTCCGCGCGCGCGACGCTGGTACCGATGACATGGCTGGAGCTTGAGGCCAGCTACGCGGATGTTACGTCGCCCGAGCAGCCGTTGGGTGGCGGACTCGATCACAAGGCATGGAATGTTTCCGCGCGCGTGAACCGGAGCCTGAAGCAAAATCAAGTGTATGGATTGGTGGAAGTCGGCCGCGCGGGCGAGTTTTCGGGTGAGCTCGAGATCTTTCACTTTCATACCGTGCTGATCGAGACGGCAGTCAGGCGCGGTGGCTGGCAAATAGCCTCGCGTTTCGAGCAATCCGATCGGCCGGAAGAAGAGCGAGAGCCGCACCAGTTTCCATTCCGTTCGGTGCGTCCCGCGACTGACAACAACATATTCGGCATAACGCGCTGGACGACCGGCAGCTTGCAGCTCTCGCGCAGCTTGTCGATTGGACGGTTTGCAATCGAGCCGTTGCTCGAAGTTGCAAGATTGCACGCCGAACCGCATGAGAAGCCGGCGATTCTGGATCCCGAGAATTTGTACGGCTCATCACGGCTGTGGAGCTTCTCGGCAGGAATACGAAGCAGCATTGGCATTTGGCACACGCGCATGGGGCGCTACGGCGCGGCGATGCCCACGGCGCACACAACTCACTGATGAATTGGATCGATGCGTAAAATATTTCTTTTGGCTATCGGCTTGACGTTCGCGGCATGCGATGGTGGCTCCGATCCGACCGATCCGAACGCGCCGCGGCTGACACTTTCCGCCGACAGTGTAGCGATCGCGGTCGGTGCGAGCAGCCAGGTTACGGCGACGGTGGTCAATTCGACCGCCGCGGCGCAGTTTCTCTCGCGCGATACTACTGTTGCGCGCGTCAGCGGCAGCGGCGCGATCACAGGCGTTAGCGCAGGGCGCACGGTCGTAGTCGGCTCATTGACCGGTAACGCCGCGGTGCGCGATTCAGTCGTTGTGGTGGTATCGATACCGGCGCCGGTTCAGCTGCCCGTACTCGGCACCGGCATGGTACCCGAGCGCTTCACTGCCGAAGTCGCGGTTGCCGAGCCGTTTGCCTATACGACCACCTGGTTCAGGCGCGCCCTCACGGATGGCAACGCCATCAAGATCTGGAACGTTACCGGCAATACTCCCATCCTGGTCGACTCGCTGATCATTGCTGGTGCGGGCACCGTGAGTGATGTGCAGATCTCGAGCGATGGGGCTTTGCTGGTTGCTTCGACGGAGCGTGGTGGCAACACCAACGGCATCGTGATCTTCGATCGCTCGACGCCGGCGAAGCCCACGTTGATCAAGCGCTTCATCACGGCGACAACCCAACAGGGAGTTCATACCGTCAAGCTTTCACGCATCAACGGCAGACACTACGCGTTCCTGGCAATCAATCAGGCGTTTGTCAATCAGGCTCTGGTGCCAGCAAAGCTCGCCATCGTCGACCTAACGGATCCCGCGAATCCGGTCGAGATATTTGTCGGCGCTATGGGCAATCCGTTCGTTCACGACGTGTTTGTTAGAGATGGCATCCTCTTCGCGGCACTGTGGGATGACGGCCTGACAATTTTCGATGTCGGCGGCGCAGGCCGCGGTGGCTCGCCCAGCAGTCCATTGAGTCTCGGCAACGTCAGAACCTCGCCGTGCAGCACGTGCGGCAGTGGCAGCCGGGTGCACAACGTATGGTGGTTCCATGATCCCACCAACAACAGCAGGCGCTTCGCGTTCATCGGCGAGGAAGGTCCAGCGAATACAGGTGCATTCAGCCGGGCAAGCGGCGCTATGCACGTCGTCGATGTGAGCAATTTCAACGACCCTCGCGAAGTTGCTGTCTACGAGCCGGATTCTACGACGACTACGACCGGCCAATCGGCCGGCGCCCACAATTTCGTGATGGACGAGCAAAGCGGCATTCTGTACGCGGCGTTCTACAACGGCGGCGTGCGCGCACTCGATGTGCGCGGTGATCTGAGCAGCTGCACGACCGAGCAGAAAACCAATGGCCTTTGCAATCTGCGGTTGATGGGTCGCGAGGTCGGCGTCACGTTGAAC
>JBQTID010000079.1:0-3519 GCA_052389275.1 Gemmatimonadota bacterium
CTGCGTTGGGGCAGGCGCAGCGGCTGGCTGTGGTGCGCTCGCGCATCCGCTCAGAAAACCAACGACCAAGCTCGCTATCAAAAGGTGGGACGCGGACATAAATGCTCCTGATCCAGTGTTCGGAGTCGCTGTTAATCAGGTCGCCGGTACATGCGCGGTTTCAGCCGCACGCTCGTCGCCCAAAATCGCCTCGCCCTTAGTCAGCCACGACACACCAAACGCAACGATGGCGGCCGCTTCCAACCAGAAAACCGGCGAGTAGCGCTTGATCGGCGCGCTGTCCGGCATGAGTGCCAGGATGCCGATCAGAGCGATGCATGTCAGGATCGTGCTGCCGCATAACAGGTAAACGCGATTGCGCTGAAGCTTCTTCGGCGTCGGGTTGGGCGTGTTCGTCTTGCCGAATAGAACCAGGCAGAAGTACGCGAGCGTCAGGAAGAGACCGGCCGCAGAAACGTAATGAAAGCGACCGATGACCACGTCAGACGCTGTGGCGAGCGCGGGCGTCGTCGGAAACAAGGCAACGCCGATCGCGAAGATGGACGCAACGTTGCCGGCGAAGTTGTCTCTTTCATCGTAACCGCGGTAGGACCAGAGAAACACGCCGATGGCGCAGAGCGCGCCGACGAAAACGTCGCCCATGACCTTCGTGTGATAGTAGGCGCTGATCGACGGCTCGAGGTCCGCCCGCTGCAACAGCAGCATGCCGCCGAACGCAAGCACGAATGGCAATGCGGTGCCAATGATTCCGATCGCCTTGCGCAAGCTGAGATACGACCGAACCAGCGAACCGTGCGGATTTGGCGATGTGCTCACGACGCTCCTCCTTTGGAGTACACACTGGTTGTCTATGGAGTAGGCCTAATGTGAAGGCCGATTGCGCAATGCGGATGCGCAGTGACTGCCTATTTTCGCGCAGCGAGGAGGACGTTGACCAGTGGCGGATTGTATAGGTTCTGTTCAGAAACGGTTAAGAAATGGTTTGTTGACACGAAATCAGTGTAACACGATATTATTGTCATGAAACGCAACGTCACGATTACACTGGACGAGGCGACCGCGCGCTGGGCCCGCATTGAGGCCGCCCGCCAGGACACGAGTGTCTCGGAATTTGTTGGTTCGATGCTGCGCGAGCGGATGACGCAGGACGACGAATATGCGCGAGCGATGGCCGAATACTTTGCGCTGCCGCCGGCCAAGCTGAAGCGGTCTGGCACCTATCCGAAACGCGACAGCGTGCATGAGCGGACTCGTCTTCGTTGACACTAACGTGCTCGTCTACGCGCGCGACGCTTCCGAGACCAGGAAGCAGCCGCAAGCCCGTGAATGGATGCAGCGTCTCTGGCAGGAACGGCGCGGCCGGGTCAGCACGCAGGTGTTGCAGGAGTACTACGTTGTCATGACGGAGAAGCTGAAACCGGGCCTCTCGCGACTCGCGGCGCGCGACGACCTGCGCCTGCTTCAGGCGTGGCAACCCATTCCGATCGATCGCCCGCTGCTCGAAACGGCTTGGTCGATCGAGGACCGCTTTGAGCTGTCATTCTGGGATGCGCTGATCGTGGCAGCGGCGCAACGCTGCAATGCAGAATACCTGTTATCCGAGGATCTCCAGGATGGCCAGTCATTTGACGACGTCCGTGTCCTGAACCCGTTCCGCCACGAGCCAGCCACGATTTAGAAACGCGTCGAGCAAGGCACGATCTTCGGATTGCTCGGTCCCAACGGCGCGGGCAAGAGCACGATCGTCAAAATTCTCACGACCATCACGCCGCCGAGCGGTGGCCGCGCCGCGGTCCACGGCTTCGACTGTCGCGCGCAAGCCGCTCGATGTGCGCCGCCACATTGCCGTCGTGCTACAGCAGGCCGCGGTCGAGACCATGCTCACGGTACAGGACAATCTGCTCATCTATGCGACGCTGCACGGCGTCTCGCGCGCCGAGGCGCGGCGGCGCATGCGCGCGATCGTCGACAGTCGGACCTCTGTTCCATGTTCCATGCTGGCCGTTTACGAAATGGCCACGCCGATTACTGTTCCATCTGCTCGGCGTTCAACGCTGCGCTTGCATGCGCGAATCGGCCAGCATGGAACATGGAACAGAGGTCCGGGAGTCCGGGAGTCTACTGCACGGCCTTTCTGGCATTGACGCGGCCGTAGCCGAACACCGGATCCCAGCCCGCTAGGCCGAGATCGTCCGAGCTGCTGCGCAGCTTGTTACGCACATCAGGCGCCGACATCGTCGGGGTCTTGCTGCGAATCAGCGCGGCAACACCCGCGGCATGCGGCGCGGCCATCGAGGTTCCGCTCGCGACCAGCAGATTGCCGACCGTGTTGAACAGCGAAAGCGTAGTCGGCTTCGACTCGATCTGATTCTTCAGATACAAACCGTCATCCAGACTGACCGATGCGACCGGCAGCCAGTCACGCCCCTGCGCATCCTGCGGCGTGCCGAGCGTGCCGTTGAAGTTGCCGGGCTGGTTGTTGTGCACGATGAGCGCTGCACACCCTGCGTCCCGCGCGGCTTCTGCCTTCTGCGCGAACGTCAGCCCGCCACGCGCGACAACCGCGGTCTTGCCGGCGCAGCTCTGGAGCGAGTAATCCACCGCCGTCCCGAAATTCGCATAGATCGCGGCTGCGGTCAGCCCCTTCTTGTCCGTGAATGCCGAGAAGAGCATCGCGATCGCCTCCAGCTCGTTGTCATTGTCCGTGTCCACGAAGAGCGACGTCTCGATGCCGGTGCCGACCGGATAGGATGAAAGGTTGTTCACGCCCGGCGCGGTCAGCTCCTGGTCCGTGCCGTATTGCGAGAAGGTCGAGAGGTTGTCTTCGTCATCGGTCGCGCCGACCGCAATTACATCCTCATGCGAGGCGGGCCAGCCGACGTACGGTTCGTTGTTCGATACCGGCACCGCCGCGCTGTTGCCGGACGCGGCGATCAGCACGATGCCCGCCTGGTACGCGAGGGTCAGCGCTTCATCGGCGCCTTCGCTGAGTGGACCCAGCGTTGGCAGCGGCACGCCGCCGATACCGAAGCCGAACGACATGTTGACGACATCCATGTCGTTATCGATCGCCCACTCGAGACCGGCGATCATCTTGTCGAGGCTCGCCCCCTGCCACAGACAATCAGCAAAGCGCATCGAGTAAAGCTGCGATTTCGGCGCCACACCGACCGTGTGCCGGGCACCGTTGCGCGCGCCGACAATGCCGGCCACGTGCGTGCCGTGCCCCTGACAATCATCGAGACCGTTGCCATCACCGACCAGATCGATGCCACCAGCGACGATGAGGTCCGGATGATCGACATCGATGCCGGAGTCGAAGATGCCGACCTTTGCGCCTTCGCCCTGAACGCCCGACTTCCACGCCGCCGGCGCTTCGATCTTCGTTACGCCCCAGTCCGTGATCTGCTTGTTGCCGAACGGCGTCAGCGACACGTTGTCTTCCACGAACCTGACGCCAGCAGCCGCGTCGAGCGCGTCTTCCTGATCGGTTGGAATGCTTGCGGCCAGAACGCGCAC
>JBQTID010000080.1:0-7280 GCA_052389275.1 Gemmatimonadota bacterium
GCCGTTTGCCGAAACCAAGGAGCAGCTGGGTGGCTTCTACATGGTGCAATGCAGGAATCTGGATGAAGCGCTGAAGTGGGCTGCGGAGATTCCGAGCGCTGGCCGCGGTCCGGTCGAAGTGCGTCCGATCGTGGAGTTCGGAGAGTCCTAAGCATGCAAGCGGTCGATGCGCGCGAGGCTATCGAGACGCTGTTTCGTCGCGAGCGATCGCAGATCCTCGCTGTTCTCATTCGTCTGACCGGCGATTTCACTCTCGCTGAAGACACGCTTCAGGAAGCGTTTGCGGAAGCGCTGGTGCGCTGGCCGGCGGACGGCGTGCCGCCGCGTCCGGGCGCGTGGATCACGACCACGGCACGACGTCGCGCGATCGACGTCGTGCGGCGCGCCCGCACATTTCGTCGGCGCGCCGAAGCGCTTGCGCGCTTGAATGACGCGACAGAGACGTCGTTCGAAGTGCCGGTCTCCGTAGCGGGTGAAGAAGATGGAACGCCCCGCGACGATCGGCTGCGCCTGCTGTTCACCTGTTGTCACCCAGCGCTGTCGCTCGAATCGCAGGTCGCACTGACGTTGCGCATGGTTGCGGGGCTGACGACGCGTGAAATCGCGCGCGCATTCCTGGCCGCCGAATCGACCATGGCGCAGCGGCTCGCGCGTGCGAAAGACAAGATCCGCAACGCCGACATTCCCTTCCGCGTACCGCCGGCCGCGGACCTGCCGGACCGTCTCGACGCCGTTCTCGCAGTCATCTATCTCGTCTTCAACGAGAGCTATACATCCACTGGCGACGACGTGCTGATCCGTGACGATTTGTCTGCTGAAGCCATCCGGCTCGGCCGACTCCTCGATCAACTGCTGCCCGCGCAACCGGACGTCGAAGGACTGCTCGCGCTCATGCTGCTGCATGGCTCGCGACGTCGCGCGCGCACGGGGCCGGAAGGTCAGGTGATTACGCTCGAGCAACAGGATAGAAGCCTGTGGGACCGCGCAGCGATCGCGGCAGGCTGCGCGTTGGTTGAAACCGCGCTGCGGCGAGGGCGTGTCGGCCCGTATCAGATTCAAGCTGCGATCTCGGCTCTGCATGCCGAAGCGGAAACTCCCGAGCGAACCGACTGGCCGCAGATCGCTGCCCTCTACGCATTGCTGCTGCGGCTTCAGCCGACACCGGTTATCGAGCTGAATCGCGCAGTGGCCATCGGCATGGCCGCCGGGCCCGCGGCTGGACTTGCATTGATCGAGGGGCTGGAGGCGCGTGGCGAGCTGCGCGGCTATCATCTGCTGTCCGCCGCGCGCGCGGAGCTGCTAGTGCGCAACGGCAATCACAGCGAAGCGGAACGCAGCTATCGCCGCGCTATCGACGAGTGCGCGAATCCGGCGGAGCGTACGCATCTGATCCGCAGACTCGCTACCCTCGAGCGAGCGGATCTGCTTCAGCCCTTCACAAGAGTGATTTGACCCAGCCGCCGTCGACGGTGATGGACGTACCGGTAATGTAGCTCGCGCGTTCGGAGGCGAGGAACGCGACGAGTGCGGCGAATTCACGCGGCTCACCAAGCCGTCCCATCGGAATCTCCCGCTCCCATACTTTGCGCGCCTGCTCCGCAGTTCCACCCTTTTGCTGCGCCAGATATTCCGCGAGCTCTTCCACGCGCTCCGTGCGGGTGTAACCAGGCAACACATTGTTGACAGTCACGCCGAATGGAGCGACCTCGTTCGCCAGCGTGCGCGCGAAGCCGGTGACAGCCGCGCGTATGCTGTTGGAAAGAATGAGGTTCTCGACGGGTTGTTTTACGGCTATCGACGTCACGTTGATAATGCGTCCCCAGCGGCGCTCTTTCATTCCTGGCAGCGCTGCGCGCACCAGACCGATGACGCTCTCCAGATTGAGCCGCACTGCTGCACGCCATGCCTCATCGTCGTGGCTCTCGAATGGTCCGGCCGGTGGTCCACCTGCATTGGTGACCAGCACATCGATTTGTCCGAAATGAGCGAGCGCTTGTTCTACAACCCGCGCCGGTTCACCGGATTGCGACAAGTCCGCGGTGACCGGCAGGACTTGGACGTTATAGTGCTCGGAAATCGCGGTGGCCACGCTGCGCACGGCGTCGTCGCGACGCGCACACACAATGAGCTGCGCACCTTCGGCGGCAAGCTCTTCGGCGGCAGCGCGGCCAAGCCCGCGGCTGGACGCGGCGACCAGCGCGATCTTGTCGCGCAGCCCCAGATCCATGCTACCGCTGGCGCAGATAGGCGTCGGACTTGTTCAGCCAATCCTGACGCGGGGGACTGAACACGTCGACGTCGAGAGTGTCTTCCAGCGCTTCCGCTTCGTGGGGTACGTTCGATGGGATGTGCAGCACTTCGCCAGCGGACACGATCACCTCTTCACCGAGATCATCGCCGAGCCGAAACTTCAGGGCGCCTTCGAGTATGTAGGTGAGCTGCTCGTTCTCATGTTGATGCTTCGGTACGACGCACCCCTTCTTCAGATACACGTGCGCCAGCATCATGCGGTCACCGGTCACCAGCCTGCGCGACAGCTTTTCGTTGAGCTGCTCGAGCGGCATTTCGGACCAGCGATAAAAAGTGGCTTTGGGCATGTTGGCAGTTTAGAGGCGCATCGGCTGGCGGTGCAACTGGTGCGAGCAATCGTTGCGGGCGCGGGCGCGGGCGCGGGCGCGGGAAACAGCGCGGGCGCGGGGTGCGGGCGCGGTCATCATGCCGCCGACGCCATGTCAGCACGGCGCGGTTTTGCCGGCACGGATGGCAACGATCTTCAACAAGCCCTGCACGCGCAGCAAGCGGTAGCCATCGACCCCGCAATGCACCGGCTTGCCGTCTTTTATACCTTGGTACGCACTCGCCGCTACGACCGTATCACCTTCGATCGTAACCCGGACGCTGCGCACGCGGTCTTCGTATCTGGATGGTGCCCGCGCAATCGTCTTGACGAACACATCGATCGGGACCACGCGTCCACTTGGGAACGTCACCTGTGCGCCGCGTAACACATAACTCCTCACCTGCGCCGTGTCTCTCGAATTGTAGGCCGCAAGGAACCCAGTCACAATGCGCGTCGCGTCGGCGGTGATGGCTGAATCTGCTTGCTGCGCAGGCGCATTCCGCGCACTGAGGCAGATGGTCAGGACGAGCAGAATTTTCTTTGGGGACATGACGACCTCCAGTACACCATTTCGGAGGAACCGACTTCAGGAGTAATAAGTTGAATACTATTTGTCTGCTGCGAACAATAAGGACAAGGGCGAAGGCTGTTTCGTCGGCAGATTACAATACAGTCGTGTCGGCAACCTCCGCGTCCCCGACTCAAACTTGCTAGCGATTAGAACAGCTCGCTGCGAGGGGCGCCGCCGTTCCAGTGCCGAAGGTAAACCATGTCGCCGAACGCGTGCCGCATGTAGCGCAGTTGGCGTCGACCTGCTTTCGTGTGTATTGGCTCGCGTGACACGCGTATTCGCGGTGGGCGGCTTCAAAGTCGCGTTTCTCGAACGCGACGCGGACGTTCAAGTGCTTCATTGCGACCAGGTTCATGTGCGGTGACGCAGCTGGCGCATCGGTCATACGTTCCGCGGGAAGCGCGGGATAGTAAAGCGCATCCGGCACGCCTGCACCGCCTGCCTGCACGACTTCCGTTACGACATTGCCAACCAGTCGATGGTCGGGATGACCGGTGCCTCCCTCCGGCCCGAAGGTAATTACGGCATCCGGCTTCAGCGTCTCGAACATCCGCCTGACTTCGGAACGTAGGCGAGTCAGGGATGCGAAGCTCGCCAGACCGCCATCCTCGAAGCCAAGCAGGACGGGCGGCATGATCCCGAGCTCTCTGGCCGCGCACAGCGTTTCGGCCGCGCGCACGGCTGCCAGTGAATCGCCGGCAGGAATGCCAGCGTGCGCGGTGATGCCCTTTCGTCCGTCGGTTGCAACCACGAGATGGACGCGGTGGCCTTCACGCGCGTAGCGCGCGAGGATCGGACCGACAATGCGTTCGTCGTCTGGGTGCGCGAAGATGCCGACGAGTGTACGCTGCGATTGCTGCGCCCACGCGGTTGGGGCGGCGAGAGCCAGTAGCGGAAGCATGATGAGCAGGACCCGAAGAATCGCTTTTCGTGTCATGTACTCAGTCTAACATCAATCGCCGGTCGGTGCGCGGGCGCGGGAAACAGCCCGGGCGCGGGTTGCGGTCGCGGGGCGGGTTACATCCAGAAATGGCAGCGCCCAATCAGCGGTTCAGATTGTTGCATATGGGGACGTGAGAAGCTGCGGGTCGAGATCCAGGCCGAAGAGCTTGTTGCAGAAATCGCCCGCGTACTGCTCAAGATCCGCTATCCCTGCCATGCGTCGAAGCACTTGGAGAACTCCGGCAATTCTTTGTACTTCAATCTGAGCGAAGGACTCGGACACAGGATGTAGCACCCGCCGCCCGGGGCCGCGCCCGCGCCCGCAAATACAAAAAGGCTAGTCGCGTACGCGTGGCAGCGATCCCTCCGCGCGCAACGCGTCTTCAATTCGTTCCAGCACTTCGATCGCAGCCGTGATCAGCGCGCGCTCCACACCGTTGTCATTCAGGTGATTCAAAATGATCAACGCCTCCACCATCCATACGGCCGCCTGAATGCTTTCCTGCTGCCCATGTTTCGTCCCGACGCAGTTGTTGGAGTGGCGCAAGCAGCGCAGCATCCGGTTTGTATATTCCGCGAGCTCGTTGGCTTCCTGCGGATGCGACGCTGTAATGCCGTCCAGTATGCGGATGACGAGGTGCTCGAACTGTAGCGCGTTGTTGTACGCGTCTCTGGTGTGTTTGGACTTGCTCATGACAGAAATAGAGCAACTCGAGCGGGGCGTTTGAATAGCGGAATGCGTCCTGGCCAGCAGTGCGTGGTAGACGCGCCGATCGAGTCCCGTTGAGCTATCGGCTTGCCCCGACGCAGTCCACACCCTTGAGCTCATGTATGCGCTCGTGCTGGAAACCGACGGGTTCGAATTCCTGATCGACCCGCGCGACCTGTGGAAACCGCCACGGCTCGTGGTCCGGCGTGGCTGGCAGAGCACGGAGGTCTGGCTCGATGAGGACGACGTTTCGTTCCTCAAGCCGAGCCGTTTCAGCGTGCGCGATCAGACGTTGATACTCCGACTAGTGCGTGAGAACATCGACGACTTGCTGATGTGGTGGCTCAGCTTGAAGAACGATGTGCGCATGGGCAGGCTCGAGCGCAACGTGCTCGTCGAATGATGGAATTGTTAACCCGAAACAGGACTAAGCCAAAATGGACACTGCAACTCGAGAACAGTACGAGCAGCGTATCACAGAGCTGGCGACGTTTTGCTTCCGCAAGCTTGCGAACCTGGAAGCCCGCTTCATCGCCCTTTGCGCGCGCGCGGAGGCGGCCGGTATCGATTGCCGTGACCTGCGCGAGGTGGATGTGCGTCCGGCGAAATCCGGTAAGGATGAGCCTGATGCGGCCCTGCGCCTGTTGAACTGAGCCGCGGCGCAAACAGCGCAGGATTGGAGCCAGTCATCACCGTGCTCGCTGGCGAAAAAGGCTCCAGGTTTTGAGTGCTCCTGCGATGTCTGTTTCGCCAATCACATCGTAACCGAGATGCTGATACAGCCGGACGTTCTCCGTCACTTCGGTCGTCAGGCTAACACCTTCAGCAAAACCGGAACGCTCGCACACCGTCTGAATTTCATCGAGGAGCCGGCGCGCGAGCCCAGTCCCGCGGTAGCGATCGCGCACACCAATCATGTTCACGTGCAGCTGCGGGACTTTGGACTCGAGCGACGTCCACGCCTGCACGCACGCATCGTAGCGGTGCTTCGAGGCAGTGCCCAGTTCGTCCCAGATCGCATCGCGCAGCGCCGCGAAGGCCGGTGCTGGCGGAGCGGCGGGATTCGACGTGGTTATTACGCCGACCAGGCGCTGGCCGTCGCGAATGCCGAACATCGGATCTTCGCGCAGCGCACGCGCAGCAACGAACAGACCGACCAGCTTACGCAGTCGTTCATCGTAGTCGGCATCGGTTCCCAGCACAAAGCGCATCACGGGGTAGCCGCGGAACGCCTCGCACAGGACGTCGACGACATCTGCGGCGTCGTGAGAGCTCAGCAAGGCGACGGCGCTGGTCATTTCGGTATTACCACGCATGCTTCTTAACCTGCGCGTTCTTGGGTCGGCGAGCAACGATTTTGGGGCGCGGGCGCGGTCGCGGTCGCGGGCGCAGGCGCGGGAAACAGCAGGGGCGGCGGGGTGCGGGGCGCGGGATGCGGGGCGCGGGCACATCCGGACATGGAAGCGCCCGATTGGTGGTGGAGATTGTTAAGCATGGGACGGGAGAAGCTGCGGGTCGAGATCAAGGCCGAAGAGCTTATTGCGGAGATTGCGCGCGTGCTGCGCAAGATTCGCTACCCATGCCATGCGTCGAAGCATTTGGAAAACTCGGGCAATTCTTTGTACTTCAATCTGGGCGAAGGAGTCGCTGCGTTTAAACCGAAGGTCAAGGCCGCCAAGTACGACATCACGCGCGGCGAGGCCAATGAAGTGATGAAGGCGGCCAGGGCGTTAGTACTGCAGGGCAGACTAACAGAGAGTGACGTCGAGAAAATTGACGACCTTGCGGACTACACGATCGATGCGATGACCAACATGATCAAAAGACTCGAAGGCAGAATGTAGCACGACGAGCCAGCCCGCGCCCCGCGCCCGCAACCCCGTATTTTCCCGGCGACCGCGACCGCGCCCGCGACCACGCCCGCAAAAAAGAAAGGCCGCGATAGTGGTCTTCACCCCAGACACGCTGCTTCATCGAGTGTATCCGCCAACCCATTCATGGGCAGCCAATGGAAGTTCATTCAGCTCTGCCCGCGCCTCACGCCAGCTCGGAAAATGTTTATCCAGCAATGCAACGAAGCGAGCGCCATGCGTTGGCTCGATTAGATGAAGCATCTCGTGGAGTATGACATACTCCATCAGATCCTTCGGCTTTTTGACAAGCTCGGTGTTCAGGCGAATCGTTCCGGCGCGCGCGTTACACCCGTGGTCCATTGTCACGCATGGTTTGCGCTCCTGCTCCACCACGGACAACAGGTAGCGCTTGCTCCACACGTAATGAGACTCCCGTGTTACAAATCGGCGAGGGTTTCCCGATTCTCGTAAATTCTAAACGGTCTCGTCCGGCGACCACGGGTAATACAACACCACTCGCGCCCGCGTAACCTTGTCCAGGTGCGGCACCGCCTCCTCGATCGACCCAACCACATCGAGCAGCTT
>JBQTID010000081.1:0-3760 GCA_052389275.1 Gemmatimonadota bacterium
CGTGATCGTGCACAAGGCCGCGGGCGAAGTAAGGGTGCTGCGCGATGAAGAGCATGTGATCGGTGGCGATGTCGTACCCGGATTTCGGTGCGTCTTGTCCGACTTATTCGACTGATCCTGCCATAACTCGGACATCTAGCGGGGCGTGTCTCATACCGATGGTCTTGCAAAGGCCCTAACCGCGTCACCTTTACTTCGGCACCGTTATAATTCTGCACATCGGCACGTTGTAATGCGCACCCTGATTGCTGTCGGGCATTCTCGTCGTGGCCGCCATCAGTCTGTTCGCCACACTGGTAGACGGCGGGCAGGCGGCTCTGATTAAGGTCATTTGTTCTGCGAAACCCGCTCGATCAGCGTGACATCCGAGACGAAATCGAAGAGCGTGCACACGAAGGCATCGGGCCGCCGCACACCCGCAGGCGTGCAGAACGTGTTGTCGTCGTGCGACGTCGTGATGAACTGCTCCGCGACCGTCGGCAATGACCCGGTGGTACGAACTCGATACAGAACCGCGCTCATGCGGTGAGCGTTTCCTCGCTGTAAATAGACATATCGTCCGTCGGCAGACCAGTCACGCGGGCCGAAGGCGACGTTGGTCGTGATCTGAACCGGGTCGGATCCCAGCAGATCGACAAGCCAGAGACCGGGTGCATTCATGGGAGGCTGGTGCGCCGCGATCTCAACTCGATCGAAGTGATGTTGCCGGGCGGCGTCGCCTACGATCTGCTGATTCTGCTCTCCGTATTCGAGCGGCTGCCGCGCGAACGCGCCGATGTCGAGCTGCGCACCTATCACGTGGTGCGCGAGGACTCGGCCGAGCTGTTCGGCTTCCTCGAGAACTCCGAGCGCACGCTCTTCGGTCGTCTGCTCGGCGCATCGGGGTCGGGCCTCGCCTCGCGCTCAACATGCTTTCGACGTTGACGCCCGAGCGACTCGTCGCGGCGATCACCGGCAAGGACATCGCGACGCTGCGGCGGATTCCCGGGCGGCGCAAAAAAGGCGGAGCGGCTAGTGCTCGAACTGGGCGGCGGGAATGCGCGAACGCCGAGGCAAGCTGACGCTTCGGCAGGATTACATGAACGCGATACGTACGAGGTAGTGGTTGCCCTAATCTTCACGGAGGTCGCAGTGAAACGGAAACGTGTCGGTGCCTGAAACCTATTTACATCCTATTGACTTAAGCTCGCGTTGACCTCCGTTTGAATATGAACCACAAACGTTGACAAGAATAACCTGTTTACACACTATTTTGGCTGCCTGACCACCCGGCGACTTTTCCCGATTCAGTTACCACTTCAATCCAAGGAAGCATGCAGAAGGTATCCCGCTGGCTTTGTGCCATTGCTGCGGCGACGATGCTCGTTGGCTGCGACGCTCAGAAATCGGAAAGCGTGCTGGACCCCGATCAGCAACTGACGCGCAGATCTAACTTGCAGGAAGGCTTGGCACCATTATTCACGTCCGCAACAAACTCACCTCCGGGGCGTCCGATTTCCGTGCTCCGCGGCAGTTATGTCGTGGTTTTTCAGGACTCGGTCCAGGCCGGCACGGATGCGGTCGCACTCACGCGGGTACTTGAACGTGCTCACGGTTTCACCGCCCGGCACAGTTTCAAAACTGTACTTAAAGGGTTTGTTGGTCCCCTCTCAGATGTAGCGGTGCAAGCGCTGCGCAGAAATCCACGTGTCAAGCATATAGAAGAAGAGCGTCTTGGCAGGGCCGACGACGAGCAGTTCCTGGGTGCGTCGTTCGGCCATTGGGGGCTGGATCGCGTGGACCAGCGTGGTGCGCTCAGCACCGGCGACACAAAATACAGGTATTTCTTCGGGGCCAGCACGCCTCACGTGTACGTTATTGATTCTGGAATTCAGTTCAGTGCGACGGGTACCGAATTCGCGGGCCGCGTAGGAGCGAACCACTACACCAGTGTGACCGGTTCGCCGACAGATGACTGTGACGGTCACGGCACGAGTGTAGCGGGCATATTGGCGTCCATTAGCTACGGCGTCGCCAAGAATGCAATCGTACACTCCGTCAAGCATAATCAGTGTGAGTATGGGCTCTCGCCAGATGCGGTCAGGGTCGGTGATGCCGTTGACGCGATGGATTGGGTCGCGCAAAACAAGATCCAGCCCGCCGTCGCAAATATGAGCTACAGTTTTCCCGATTGGTACGACGCGACGTTGGCTGGTTCGATCGAGCAGGCCGCCCGGAATCTGGTTGCCGCCGGTGTGGTTTTTGTCGTCTCAGCTGGCAATCAGAATGAAAATGCGTGTAGCCGCTCTCCGGGTGACCAGGGCGAAGTTATCACGGTAGGGGCCTTCGACTATAGCCTGTCAGGGCCGCACGCGCGTCGACCCACTTCAAACTTCGGCGGGTGCGTCGACATTCTCGCTCCCGGAGATCGGATCATTACACCGTCGTACTTGGGTGGATCGACCTCATTCAGTGGAACCTCAGGTGCTGCGCCGTCTGTAGCCGGCGTCGCGGCGTTGATTCGTTCTCGCCATTCATGGCTAACGCCCGCGGATGTGCAGGATCTTCTCAAGGAGTCGGCAACCCACGGCGCCCTGACCGGGCTCCTGGGCGAACCCGATAACATGGTGTACTCGTTGTTCACTACCCTCCGAATAACTGGTGGGCCGACGATAATCTTTTACTCGGACAACTACACCTGGACGGCAACGTCATTCGGAGGTTCCAGCAGCTCCAATAAAAGCTTTAGCTGGTACTTGTGGACGAACGGCGCCATCACGTGGTCATTCGCGGGATCGGGACAGACCTACACACGGTACGTAGATGTTGCGAATGGCGAATTCAGCCTGAAAGTTCGCATGAGCGATAGCATCACGGGCGAGGTACTCGAACAAGTTCGCCATGTAGTCATTGGTGATCCAGGCTGCGGCAACGGTGGAGTAATCTGCTAATTACGGTGACGCGAAAGAGAATGTCATGCGCCAACAAAAAAACTCCACGGTGAGCGCGCGTGCCATTGGAGTATGTCTTGCATTTGCAGTTTTGTCTGCAACGCCTGCTCATGCCCAGTGTCGAGTTGCGGTGGCGCTTTCATTTGGTGGCGCGGGAGGTGCAGCCTTTCACCCAATGGCTGGCGTTGAAGTCAGCGTAAACGTGCAGCGCTCGCTTGCGGGATTTGTGCATTACCACTGGTTTGGAGAACATCCAAGTAGTTGTACTGATCAACCGGAGACGCGGCAATACCGATGCAGCTTCAGAGGACGTCTTGTCCTCACTGGATCTCAATACAACGTGCCGCTTACGAGATCGACCAGTTTAGTGCTGCGCGCGGGTGCAGGTTTATTCAAGCATTCTGACAATTTCGTTCGCACGAACGAACTGGCCGTCTCCGGAGGACTGGAGCTGAATCAGGCGCTGGGCAGGATTCCCTATTTGCTCGCGGGCTACCGGGCCATCAGGATATTCGATGACGAATACAAACATCTGGTTGGCGAGGCGGCAATGTTCCACGCGGTGGTGGTCGGCGCTGGCGTGCATTTTTGATCACACCGCGAGATCGCGCCATCGGCGCGAGCGGTTCGGCCGTCGCGATTCTGGCGGTCTCTCGTCGGCTGGCGAAGATGGCGAAGGGGTGAAGCGGAGCGTGAGTGCGGGAGCTCAGCGGACCATCGCGTGCTCGCTCAAACGTGAGCTCCAGTGCCGCGTAATTGCGAGTTGAGCGCGGCAGATAGCCGAGCACGCCGCGACCCGGATTGCCGACCAGAAAGGTCGACGCCGGATC
>JBQTID010000082.1:0-2013 GCA_052389275.1 Gemmatimonadota bacterium
GAAGCACATGCTACGCTGACCATCGCCATGAATCGGTTGGGCGCGCGCTCGAACTCGGGGGAAGGCGGCGAGAATCCAGAGCTTTACGAGAATGAGCCTGGAGGCGATCGTCGCGACAACAAGATCAAACAGGTGGCATCCGGCCGCTTCGGCGTAACTGCGTTGTATCTGGTGCGGGCCGAAGAATTGGAGATCAAAATCGCGCAGGGCTCGAAACCGGGAGAAGGCGGTCAGCTACCCGGACATAAAGTCACGCAGCTGATTGCGCGGCTGCGGCACGCGCAGCCGGGTTTGTCGTTGATCAGCCCTCCGCCGCATCACGACATTTACAGCATCGAGGATCTGGCTCAGCTCATCTACGACCTGAAACGCGTCAATCCGCACGCGCGGGTCGGCGTAAAGCTGGTCGCGGAAACGGGCGTCGGCACCATTGCCGCGGGCGTCGTCAAGGCGTACGCGGACTATATCGTCATTTCCGGTCATGCGGGCGGCACCGGCGCTTCTCCGCTGAGCAGCATCAAGCACGCGGGCATACCCTGGGAGCTCGGCCTGGCGGAGACGCAGCGCGCGCTGGTTGCGAACGGGTTGCGTGGGCGCGTGCGGCTGCGCACCGATGGTGGCCTTACCACCGCGCGCGATGTCGTGGTCGCCGCGCTGCTGGGTGCCGAGGAATTTGGTTTTGGCACCGCACCGCTCGTGGCGCTCGGCTGTGATATGGCGCGGCAATGTCATCGTGACACGTGTCCCACCGGTATCGCGACGCAGCGCGAGGAGCTGCGCGCAAAGTTCCGCGGCTCGCCCGAGCACGTCATTCGCTATTTCATGCAAATGGCTGAGGATGTGCGCGAGCTACTGGCCAATCTCGGTCTCGAGAAACTCGGGGATGCTGTCGGCCGGGCCGATCTGTTGCGGCAATCGAGCGCGCCTGCCGGACTGCGACTCGATGCCATGCTGCAAGTTGCGCGTGGTTCCGCAATCCGCTGTCTGCAATCGCGTAACGATCGGCCTGAACGCTCGGAATCGCTCGATGACGAGCTGTTGCGCGCGGCGTTGCCGGCCGTGACGCAGGCGGCGCCCTTCTACGCCGAACGCGCGATTCGTAACAGCGACCGCGCGGTCGGAGCGCGCATTTCCGGTGAGATTGCCAATCGCTTCGGTCAACAGGGGCTGCCGGACAACACGATTCGATTGCACTTTCGCGGTAGCGCCGGTCAGTCGTTCGGCGCGTTTGCCGCGCGCGGCTTGACGCTTATGCTGGACGGCGAAGCAAACGACTACGTCGGCAAGGGACTGTGCGGCGGCCGCCTGGTTGTCAGCCCGACCGGCGCCGCGCGGCGCGCGCCGCACCGCAACGTCATTATTGGCAACGTCGCACTCTATGGCGCGACCGGCGGAGTGCTCATGGCTGCCGGCTGCGCTGGTGAGCGATTCGCGGTTCGAAATTCCGGCGCCGTGGCGGTCATCGAAGGCGTCGGTGATCACGCGTGCGAGTACATGACCGGCGGCCGGGTCGTGGTGCTCGGCAAAACCGGCTGGAACTTCGGTGCCGGCATGAGTGGCGGAGCAGCCTATGTGCTGAGCGCAAACGAGGACTTTGCCGAACGTGTAAACAGCGAGAGTGTTGTGTGCATTCGACCGGCCTCGGCGGATTTGGAAGAGCTGCACGCGCTGGTGCGCGCGCACGCGCGCCGCACTCACAGCCGCAACGCACGGCAGATCCTCCGCCACTGGCATGAGAGCGCGCGGCGCTTTTGGCTGGTTGCTCCTGAAGACTACATGGCGAGGCGTGCGGTGCGGGCGTAGTAATTGGACGGGTTCTCCGTGCGCGTGAACAGCGTGTTGACTGCGGTCATGTTCGTGTTCGGGTGACCGGTGCGAGTGTTAAATAGAGGCTTCCAGCGCTCCGCGCTGGGCGCCCAGCGGGCAGTTCACGATTGAGCACACGCACTGGTCACGCGCTCTCGAACGCGACCGCAGTCAACGCGCTGTTCACGCGCTCACCACCAAAAATAG
>JBQTID010000083.1:0-7845 GCA_052389275.1 Gemmatimonadota bacterium
TACAATTCCCGGATTTCGTCCAGCCTGGTCATAATCGCTCCTATCGCACTCATCGCATTAATCGCGTTCATCGCACAACCACGCTGACATCCGGCGTCGCGACCGCGACGGTTCCGTACAACGGTCACCACGTATTCCAATGTGATCGGCTGGATACTCGATCCATCGATGCCGGTCGGGCCGGCCTACGGTGCTTCCAGCGCGACCGTACGCCCCTCCTCATCGACCACGGTGACTTTTCCGAACTTCTCGAGCTTCGGCTTCAGGATGCTCGCATCACCGGACACAACGACCAGCGCATTCTCCGGATTGTAATACTGAATCGCCACGCGCTGCACATCCGCCGCGCTGACCGCCGCGAGCCGCTGACGCCACGTCTGCACGTGATCACGAGCCTGACCTAGCAGACGCGATTGGGCGACCTGGCTGGCGATCTGCTGCGGCGTCTCGATCGTCAGCGGGAAGTTGCCGGTGAGATATGCCTTCGCCAAGTCGAGCTCGGCGGCGGTGACGGGCTCTTTGCGCAGCTTGCTGCCCAGATCGATGAATAGCTCGAACGCACTGTCGGCCACTTCGTTGCGCACATCGCCGTACATCATGAAATAACCCGGATCCAGCCGCTGCACGGACTGCGCATACGCGCCATACGTAAAGCCCTTTTTCTCCCGCAAATTGTCGAACAGCCAGCCGCTGCTGCCGCCACCCAGGATGTACTGCGCGACGGACAACGCCGGCCAATCCGGACTGGTTGCAGGCACGATCGTATGACCGATCCGGAATGCGGCCTGAACCGCGCCCGGCTTGTTGACCAGAATGATCGCGCGTTGCGCGACTGCCGGTGCACTCGCAAAGGTCGGTCGCGTAGCCGTGGTACCGGCCCAGCCGGCCAGATGCTGCTCCAGCTTTGCCGCGATAGCGGCAGGCTCGACGTCGCCGGCGACTACGATCAGCGCGTTGGATGGCTTGTAGTAAGTCCTGTGAAATGCGACCAGATCAGCGCGTGTAATAGCGCGCAGCCCCGGCGTGGTTGTGAGACGGCCGTACGGGTGCGGACCGAATACATGCGTCAGGAACTGCCGCTGCGCGAGCGTGGCCGGCCGGCTGAGTGAAACCTGTAGATCCGTAAGCGAGCGCTTGCGCTCGGTCTCGACCTCATCCGCGGGATAGGTCGCATTCACGAGAATATCCGCAATCACCGCGAGCACTGCATCGACATCTGATTTGAGCATGCTCGCGTTGACAGTGGCCCAGTCCGGGCCCGCGCTCGTGTTTACGCTGGCGCCCATGCCCTCGATGGTCTCGGCGATCTGCTTCGACGTCCTGGTAGCAGTGCCCGCGTCAAGCAGAGTTGCCGTCATGCTGGCCACACCCGGCTTCGCGTCCGTGTCGGATGTCTCACCGGCGCCCCGAATGTAGATCGCCACCGAGACGACCGGCTGCTCGTGATTTTCGACCACCAGCACCTGTGCACCGCTCTTCAGCGTGCGCTCAGCAAAGGCGGGGAACGCAACCGGTCCCATGGGCAGCGGCGGCGGCGGCTTGGGCGCCTGTGCCGAGCCGAGCGATGCGGCTGCCATCACCGCCGTAAGCGTCAAAAGAAAAGTCTTTCTCATGGTCAGTTCCTCCATCAGTCCGACGTCGCCGCTTTTTGCGCCGGCACCACCGTGACCACCGTGCGATTCGCGGGATTGAGATACTTCTGCGCGACGCGACGAATGTCGTCGGCCGTTACTGCGCTATAGTTGTCCAGATCGGTGTTGATACTCTCGATGTCGCCGTGCATGAAGCGCGCATGCTGGAGCGCTTCGGCCTTCGACATGACCGTCTGGCGGCCCATGATCGCGCCCGCGATAAACTGACGCTTCGCCTTGGCGAGCTCCTGCGGGTTGATGCCTTCGTTCTTGATCTTGTCGACCTGCTCGTACAGCAGCGACTCGACTTTCGAGACGTCATTGCCCTGCGTCGGTTGCGCCTGGAAGCCGAGGAAGCCGCCGCGCAGCCGGCTGCTCAGGAAAGCGCCCGCGAAGTTGGCAACCTTCGCTTCCTTCACCAGCGCCTGATTCAGGCGACTCGATTCGCCGGTGCCAAGTATCGCGGCCAGCAGCTGGAGCGCGTACGTATCATCCTCTTTGTGCTCGGGAACGTTGTACGCAACGAACAGCAGCGGCACGCTCGCGAGCTTGTCCTCCAGGGTCTGCCGGCGCTCACCATCCGTGCGCGGAGCCGGCGCGGCCGGTGGCAGCGTTGCAACCTCGGCACCCTTCTTGATCGGACCGAAGTACTCCTGCGCCAGCTTTTTCGCCTGGTCGAGTGTAATGTCACCGGCCAGCGTGATGGTCGCGTTGTTCGGCACGTAGTACTTCCGGTAGAACGCAGTGACATCCGCCACGGTCGCGGCATTCAAATCGTCCATCGTGCCGATCACCGTGTGACGGTACGGTTTGTAGTCCGTGTGCAGTGTATCGAGCATCAGGAAGCCGTTGCCGTATGGCGCATTGTCGATGCGCAGGCGCCGTTCTTCCTTTACGACCTCGCGCTCACGCTTGAAGTTGTCTTCGGTGACTTTCAGGCGGGCCATGCGTTCAGCCTCGAGCCAGAGCGCGAGGTTCACGCGATTGGATGGCACGACCTCGAAGTACAGCGTGCGGTCTGTATTGGTGGTGCCGTTGAGCGTGGCACCAGCGCCCGACAAGTACTTGTCGAAGTCGCCCTTCGCGAGGTTTTCCGTCTCCTGGAAGAGCATGTGCTCGAACAGGTGCGCGAAGCCCGAGCGACCGGCTTCCTCGTGCGCGCTGCCAACGTCGTAATAGACATTGACGGCGACGATCGGCGTCGAATGGTCCTCGTGCACGATGAAGCGCAACCCATTCTCCATCGTGAAGGTCTGATAATTTGTCTTCGGAGCGGTTTGGGCCGATCCGGTTACAGGCACGACCGCCATCGCGATCAACGCGAGTATTCGTAATGCTTTCATGGGGGAATGCTCCGAGTGGTAATGAGGTCGTTCTATTTTAACTACGGGCTGGGGCTTGGGAAGGGGAGTGGGTGGGTTGCACCATAGCGGTCGCGGTCGCGGTCGCGGTCGTGGGTCGCGGGAACAGACTCGGGCGCGGGTTGCGGGCGCAGGCCGCGGGTTCGTCACAGCAGCAATCTGTGTGAGCCCACGACCCGCATCCCGCGCCCGCACCCCGCGGGGCTGTTTCCCGCGCACGCGCCTCCGGCCGCGCCCGCGCCCGCGATGGTTCACTCCCACCCACTCCACTCCCTCAGCCCAAGCCCGTAGTTCCCGCAGTTCAAACAGTCAGTGAATCAGCCTGAAACGCCTCCCGCAAATACCGGCCGGTATGACTTTCCTTCACCTTCGCAACGTCACGCGGTGTACCAGTGGCCACGACCAAGCCGCCGCCTGATCCGCCCTCGGGCCCCAGATCAATGACCCAGTCCGCAGCCTGAATAATCTCGAGATTGTGCTCGATAACGATCGCGGTGTGGCCCGCAGCCGTGAGCCGACGGATTACTTCGAGCAGCTTGCGCACCTCACCCAGCGACAATCCCGTGGTCGGCTCATCTAGGATGTAGATGCGGTGACCCCTTTTGCGGGTTGCATGGATCAGCTCGCGCGCAATCTTCAGCCGCTGGGCTTCGCCGCCGGAAAGCGTCGGCGCGGGCTGACCGAGCCGCAGGTAGCCGAGTCCGACTTGCTGGAGCTGCCACAGCATTTGTCCGAGCTTGTCTTCCTTGATGAAAAAGCGAATCGCCTCGTCGATCGTCAGATCGAGTACCTGCCGAATGTTCAGTCCCTTGTAGGTGATCTCGAGCGTCTCGGGCTTGTAGCGCGCGCCACCGCATATCTCGCATGCCACGTACACGTCGGCCAAAAAGACCATCTCGATCTCGACGACGCCGTCACCCTGACACGCCTCGCACCGCCCGCCCTTCACGTTGAAGGAGAAATGGCCGGCGGTATACTTGCGCTGCCTGGCGAGCGGCTGCGACGCGAAGATGTCGCGGATCTGCTCGAAGGCCTTGATGTAAGTGACCGGATTCGAGCGCGGCGTTTTGCCGATCGGTGACTGATCCACCAGCACGGCCGCATCGATCCTGTTCAAGCCTTCGATGCGATCGTAGCTGCCGATCAGCTCGCCCAGATGCTGCTTCGCGGTGCTCTCGCCGTCCGACAACTCTTTCTCGAGCGCGCGGAAGAGCACGTCGTGCACGAGCGTGCTTTTGCCGGACCCGCTCACACCGGTCACGGCAGTCAACGTACCGAGCGGGATTTCGATATCAACGCCGGTGAGGTTGTGCAGGCGAGCGCCGTAGAGACGCAAGCGCTGCTTGAACTTTGCTCCGCCGGAGACAGAGACGGCGGCGGAGGCGGAGCGAAGATTTTTGCCGGTGCTCGTGTCGGCTTCACGCAATTCCTCATACGTACCTTCGAATACTACACGCCCGCCCTTCTCCCCCGAACCGGGCCCGAGCTCTACGATGTGATCGGCAGCCGCAATCGCGGCCGGATCATGCTCCACTACGACGACGCTGTTGCCGCCGTCCCGCAGCCGCTCGAGGATCTCGAGCAGACGATCGGTGTCGCGCGGATGCAGGCCGATGGTCGGCTCATCCAGCACGTACAACGTGTCCACCAACTTGGAGCCGAGCGAATTCGCGAGCGAGATGCGCTGCGCCTCGCCACCTGAGAGCGTGCGCGTCTGACGATGCAGCGTGAGATAATTCAGACCGACGTCGAGCAGAAATGCGAGTCGCGCGTCCAGCTCGCTAAGAATCGGCTCGGCGATGCTCTTTTGCGATGGCGCTAGCGACTGCGACGATGATTGCTGGTCCAGCCACTCCTTCAGCTCCGCGATGGACACGAGGCTCATGTCGGCAATGGTTTTGCCGTTGACCTTCACGTACAGCGCTTCCGGGCGCAACTTGGTGCCGTTGCAGGCGTGGCAGGCGCGCGCTTTCTGGTAGCGCCGCAGAAACACGCGGATGTATTGCTTGTAGCGCTTCTCTTCCTTCGATTCGAGGAATGGAATAACGCCCTCGAAGCCTTTGGTGCCGCGGATGATCTCGTCGCGAAACGCTTTGGGCAGTTTGCGCCACGGCTGGTCAATGTCGATGCCGTTTTTCTTTGCGTAGTTCAGAAGTTTCGCGCGCGCCCGCTTGTAGCGCGGCTTTTCCCATGGATCGACCGCGCCGTCCTGCAATGAGCGCTCGACGTTCGGCACAATGCACGTGACATCGTACTCGAGCGTTGCGCCGAAGCCGGTGCATACCTGACACGAGCCGTATGGATTGTTGAAAGAGAACAGGCGCGGCGTCGGCTCGAGGAATTTGATGTCCGGATGATCCTCGCAGCGCGCAAACTCGGAGTACTTCAATAGCGATAGCGATTGTGATTGCGAGATGATAACTACCTCGCCTTCGCCTTCCTTGAAAGCCATGCCCACAGAATCGGCAAGGCGTTCTGTGATCTCCGCTCCGATTACCAGCCGGTCCACGATGACCAGGAGCTCTTCCGTGCCAGCCAGGTCGTGACCGAGCCGCTTCGGATCATTGGCGCCAGGATCGTCGAGATTGACGACGTCGCCTGCGGCAAGCACCCGTATGAATCCCAATGCCCGCAGGTTTTCGACAACCCGCTCATGTGATATGCGGGCGCTGCGCGGCAGCGGGAACGCGACCATGATGCGCGTGCCCGCCTCGAGCTTCAGCACTTCATCGGCGACGGATTGTACGGTATCGGGTTTGACCTGTCGTGCGCACACCGGGCAGTAGGTCTGGCCGGCCCGCGCCCACAGCAGCCGCAAATAGTCGTACGTCTCGGTCGCGGTACCGACTGTCGAACGGCTGGTCCTGGTCGGATTCTTCTGTTCGATCGCGACCGCCGGACTGATGCCATCCACCATGTCCACGGCCGGCTTTTCCATGCGCTCGAGAAACTGCTTCGCGTAGGTCGACAGCGATTCGACGTAGCGGCGTTGCCCCTCGGCGTAGAGCGTGTCGAACGCAAGCGACGACTTGCCGGAGCCGCTCGGACCCGTCAGCACGACGAGCGACCGCCGCGGCAGGTCCAGATCGATGCCTTTCAGGTTATGCTGGCGGGCGTTGCGGATGGTGATTCGGTCTTTCATGCGTGCAACCTTTTACCCGCTAGCTGTATCTAAGTTTGTAGCAGATCTGCCAGGTGAAACTATAGGGGACACGGGCTCGTAAGTAGGATGTGCTCGGAGCAGTTACCGAGCCGTTTGCAGTACATAGATGGTCTCACCACAACCCTCCTATACTTGCGCTTCTATGGCCGAGCGCCCTGAAAACGGGTGCTTGGCCATAGATACATCATGGGAGCATGGGAGCATGGGAGCATGGGAGCATGGGAGCATGGGGGGGCATTTACCACGCAGATTTCGCAGAGCCCGAGGATGGTTCGGGTGCATAGGTAAGATGCGGACGCGAGGATTGGAAAGCGTTTATGATTTGTTTTATTCCTCGCGTTCTGCGCCACCTTCGTGCCGGTTTAGCTTCGCGCTCTGCGAAACCTGCGTAAAATCTGCGTAATCTGCGTGAAACTTACTTCATTGCGAAAAGCCAGTCAGTTAGCGGTTTTCGAACTCCTCCAGCGCCGAGACCGCGATACTCAGTTCGGCCTCCGTGTTGTAGTAATGCGGCGACAGTCTGATTGCCGTGGCAGCACCCTTGTCATCCATGTCGAGGACCGCGTAGTCGCGCAGCGTGGCGCTCACGTTGATGGCTTCCTCCCTCAGGCGCTGTACGACGTCGCGCGCGTCCCAGCCTGCGACCTGCGCGGTCACTATGCCGCACAGCTCCGGCCCGCGGTCCAGCAGCCGCAGATGCGGCAGCACCGTCAGTTTCTCGCGCAGCGTATTTGCCAGGTGCCGTACGCGCGGCGTTATCACGTTCATACCGATGCTGGTCGCGTAGCGCGCCGCTTCGCCCATGCCGAGCACGAGCGCGTACGCAAATTCCCAATTCTCGAAGCGCTTCGCATCGGCGACCAGCTCGTACTCGTCGGCTGCGCGCCAGCGCGCGCCCTGCATGTCGATGTACAGGGGCGCGCGGCCCTGCGCGAGCGCGCCATCCGCTACGTACAGAAAACCAATGCCGCGCGGGCCGCGCAGAAACTTGCGAGCGGTGGCACCCAGGAAGTCGCAATGCAGGGCGCCGACATCGATCGGCAGCTGCCCGACCGCCTGACATGCGTCCACCACGTACGGCACATCGTGCTCGCGGCAAATGCGACCAACCTCAGCGGCGGGCTGCACCAGCCCCGAGTTGGTCGGCACCCAGGTGAGCACGACGACCTGGGGTCTGACTTTGCGAATGTGCGCTTCGATCGATGCGGGATCCACGCCGCCTTCCTTTGCATCGTCCGCGCGCACGAGCCGCACGCCATGGCGCCTGGCGAGCGAGAGATACATCAATTGATTCGAGATATAATCGCAGCGCGTGGTGAGGATGACGTCGTCGCGCTGAAAATCGAAGGCCGATAGCGCCTGCGCGATCGCCACGGTCGCATTCTCGACCACCGCAAGGTTGTGAGGCTGCGCGCCGATCAGGTGCGCGAGCGCGTCATAGGTCTCGGCTTTGCCGGCCTCCGCCGCGGCTTCCGCCTCGTAGCCGCCCATTGCGGTTTCCAGCTTGAAGTGTGCGCTGATCGCGTCCATTACGGGCGTCGGCATCAGCGCGGCGCCAGCGTTGTTCAAGTGGATGCGGCCGGCTTCGGCTGCGGGTGTGTCGGCGCGCCATCGATGCAGGTCCATACTTAGCGAACTTCGCCCGCCTCGCATAGTTTCCGCAAATGTTCGAAGTCCCTGAATTCAAAGC
>JBQTID010000084.1:0-37775 GCA_052389275.1 Gemmatimonadota bacterium
TCGCGAGGACATCATTGTCGACGAGAATGAGACGGTCGAGCTTTGTTGGATGCTGCGCGGCATAAAGTGCCGCCCAGCGCGCGGCCATTGCCAGGAGTAGTCGCCGGCCCATTCGCTTTCGCCGCACGCTCGTGGCTCCAGCGCGAGAACGCGATAGGCGCCGCTCATCGCTGTCGCGAATCTGACCCACTGGCGCACGCTGCCGCGACAATCTCCAGCACACAATTGCAACCAGGGAATAAAACCTTGTGCGTCATCGAACCGGTACGATTCGCGCGCGCACCACATGAGCGACATCCAGCTCGTCAGTAACAATGGCCCAAAGCTGGTCTCCGCGAACCACAGATTCACCCACCGGAGTATTTTCAGCGAAGTCGCTACGGTTCCCGCGTAGCGCGCGTCGCGTTCGTAGATGTCGTATCTGTGCATCGCGTCCGGCGAGTTGGCTTTGACAAAGAGCCGACCATCGTCCGTCAGAAACAGCCACGTCACTGCCGGCTTCACTTGCGGGACCTTGCCCCAATCCTGGTTCGCAGCTCCTTTTTTTTGAAGTTCTTCCCGCAGCGGCGCGATCACGGAATCTCGCTCTGCTCGCGTGACAGCGACCGGAGCGCGCAACGTCTCGAGAATCAGCGCGTAGTGTCACCACCAGGTGTCCAGCGCTTGATGCGATACGACGCGTCGCCAGGCTCCGTAGACCATACCACGCCGCGAGGACCGATCAGTACTTCCGCCTGCGCATAGAACGGATGATCCGCTTCAATGCGTGTATGGACATATCATAGTCCCCGCTGCTACGGCTCTCGTGGCGGCTAACGTTCCAGCGCTGACACGACGAGGCGCTGTACGCACAACATCTAGCAAGTGCGCCGCGTCGCCGCAGGCGGAAGCGCCGAAGGTGACGACGCGCGATGTTATCCGGCGTAGATCCGGGGTCTATTCGCCAGCCGCGACAAAGTCCTCGATCGTTAGACCGATCTCTCTCACAATAAGCCGAAGCAGTGCTGGCGCGATATCTCGGTTCCCATGAACGGGAACAGTTGTGGAGCGACCGTCTGGGTGAAGGAAGCGTTTGTGCGAGCCGCGGTGTCGAGCCTCTCGGAATCCGAGCCGCTCTAGAATGCGAATAACTTCCCGTGTTTTGAGGACTGGGACCGGAGGCACTTACGCTACCCGGATAGTCTCAGTGCCGACGAACTCTCCCTCGAGCGACGGAGGCCCATCCTCAAGAAGCAGCTCTATGACCTCCTGCAGATTGGCCTTGAGCTCCTCGACCGTTTCGCCCTGCGAATGAGCGCCAGGAAACCCAGGTACGTAGCCGACGAACAGGCTCGTTTCGGCATCTTTTTCGATCACGGCTGTGAAGGTACGCATGGCATGCTCTCTGTGCGTGTTGCTCAGAATCTAAATACGCCTGTGCGTCTGCGCGATGTTTCGTCGGTAGGATCTATGCCGAATAACGTGTCAGCGTTCACGAAACCGACGCGGCAAGTCGCCGAAGGGCGCGCCAGCGAGAACGTGTTGTTATCCGAAGTCCAAGCGAGCAATTCGAAGTGCCGCGAGGGCGAGCGAGTCGAAGGCGGCACGCCCGCTCGGCTTTGCAATGCGCGCTTCTCCTGGCTTCCCGTGCTCGTCGACAAAGAGCCATGCCCACGGCATCTCGAAGTCATAACGGTCGCGTAGCTCAGGCGGGTAGTTCCTCACCATGTACTTCAGCACTTCGATCCGATTTACGAGCTGCGGCAGTACCAAATGTCCAGGCGCGGGCGAACCGTCGGCGAGACGCGATGCCGCGACAACGTCCGCTGGAGACTTCAGTTCGGCAAGACGTTCGACAGGTATCGGTAGACAGGAGAAGCAACTACCGAAATAACAACAAGTACGCTTAGCATGAGCTTTCTCCCGCCCGGTGTGCGGTACGTGGCCTGCGTACGCTAGCGGCAGGCCGGTACGAATTCAACGAAGCGGCTGTATTGCGAGCATTATCGTGTCGATCGTGCTGAATATGCTGCTGCGCGCCTGCTGAACGCCATGCAAAGAGCGCTCTAACTGGCGTGCTGCGCCAAGGCTTCGGCGACGACGCTTACTCGGCAAGCGTCGCTTCATTTGGTCATTCCTCGTACTGCGCCTCGCCGTCCCCATCGCCGCAGTAATCACGTTGATCCGCGCACTGACGGAACCGTTTACGTGGAATCATTTTCTACAGCACGTTGTCGCCAACGCGATCGCCGCGGTAGTCGGTGGTTACATTGCGGGGCGGGTGCTGTGGGATCTGGTCGTTGAAGATCGTAGGGGCAGGTGACCAGTGGACACTCCTCACGCTCCACCGGTTTCCGAAGTTCAGGTGCCGAAGTAAAGGTGCCGAAGTCAAAGTGCCGAAGTTCAGGTGCCGAATTTTTAATGCCGGTTTCCTCGGAGCAAATCGGCACTTCAACGTCGGCACCCGAACACCGGCACCCGACTTCGGCACCTGACTTCGGAAACCGGAACTTCTGGCGAAACTGCTATGGGGTTGCCCCGCCCGAACTCCCACCCAGACTTACCCAGACGTCGAGGACGTTTTACGCGTATTTACTGCTTCGGGCCCTTCAGCTTTTCGAATGCAGTATGACAGTAGTTACACCAATAAGTCGAGACGGACAACTGCGAGCCAAACGCAGAAAACAATTTGGTGTCGGTACCATCACAAAACGGGCACTGAACTCTCTTTTCGACGTCGCTCGTAGACACGCTTAATCCATCAGGAATTGCCGGTTCTTATCGCCACGCACACGCCTGATCGTGTCTGCGTCAGGGCTCGCGCCTGTGGTGCGGCGCGTGCCCGCATCGAAGTGCTCGAAGCTGAACGCCGGCGCATTTACGGCCAACGGAGTCAACAACGGGCCAACGCGCTGAAGATACTGCTCGCGCAGCGCATCGCCTGTCTGATTCTCGCCGAACCAACGCAGAACCGCCGGCAGCGCCGCCTGCGCGGCCTGCGCGACAGCGTCGCGAACGTCCGGCGAGCCGGAGGCGAGCCGTTTCAGCCACGCGTCGCCGTGCTGCGCATGAAAAATTTCTTCATCCAGCACCTTGCCGATGCGTTGTCTCAGAGGCGTGTGGTCCGACTCGCGCAGTGCTGCCAGTTGCACGGTCAGCGCGCTGTCGACCAGCGCGTTCAGCACGATCAGCTCGGGCCAGCTCTGCGGCGCGCGGTCGAGCACTTCCATATTGCGATACTCATTCGGCTCGCGGCCGTGCTCGAGCTGCTCGGGATCATCACCGAAATCTTTCAGCAGCGCGTACAGCAGCCGGCCATGCCCCCACTCGTCCTGCGCCATCGACGCGCACGCGATGCCGGCCTCCAATTCAGGCGCGCCGAGAATCCACTCGGCGTAGCGCGTGCCGAGCAGACGCTTCGAGTCGGCGAGGATGAGAATCAGGTCGCGCGTCATGCGTTCGCTGAATTGAATACTTCAACGATGTGCGAGCGAGGCACGACATACATGTCGAGCCACCTCTCCTCGTCATACGTCTGGTAGGCGTAGACTTTTGCGAGCTCGTCATCCGCTGCGTTGATGGCGCCGATGTGTTTGAGCGCGTCGCCCCGGCTCTTTCGAGCAAAGACCTCATAGACCATTAGCGTGGGAGCATGGGATCATGGGAGCATGGGAACATGGAATATTTTCTCATGCCGCCACGCCACATTTCTTGAGTATCTTTTTGCCTTCTTCGCTGATGCGATCGGCCGTCCACGGCGGATCCCAGACCTGGTTGATCTTCACTTCCTCGATGTCTGCTTCTTTCAATAGACGCTCACGGATATCCTCGTGGATAAAATCCATGCACGGACAGGCGGTCGCGGTGAAGGTGAGGTCGATTTCAATTGTGCGGTCAGCCCGGCGCACGGCATAAATGAGTCCGAGGTCGACGAGCGAGATTGGAAACTCCGGATCCATGACCTCGCGCAGCGCGTTCCACACGCGGCCTATGTCCCCATGCTCCCATGCTCCCATGCTCCCATGCTCCCCACTCATGCGGACACCAGCATCCTGGCAATGTGACCGTGCGAGCGCCGAACCGACTCGACGTAAATCTCATTCATCGGTCCGCGCGCCTTCCAGCGCTGGAAGACTTCTTCCCACGTGATCTGCCCTTCATCGAACAGCCAGCGCTTGGCGGCCGCGTCGTAGCGGCAGGGGAAAGGATAATCGAGCACGTACTCCTGCTTCGCTTCGTCCCAATGCGCGGGGACTTTCAAGCCGAGCGATTCGCACAACGGCACCGTCGCGCTCATCCATTTCTGCCGCAGCTGATCGTTGGTCAGACCCTTGAGCTTGTACTCGAGCTGATCGTTGTGCCGCTTCTTGTCGTCCGGCATGCCGAACCATTCGATCGTCATGGGAAACATCCAGTCGACGGCGCGCTGTAGCCGCTCGCGCACTTCACCACCCAGCTTCACGAGCCGCTTCATCCAGTTCTCGCCGTGCCGCAGATGAAAATTCTCCTCGAGATCGACTTTGACGAGCGCGCGCTTGAGCGGGCCGTAGGAGGTGTTCTCGAAGACGTCGCCTAAAAGTGTGAAGCCCGCGCGATCGAAGAAGCCGTTGGCGACGACCAGCTCGACCCAGCTCTCGAGCGGCTGGTCGAAACCATACGGATGCTTGAACTCGTTGGGCGCGCGCTCGTACACGAGCTGCTCGCGCGACAAACCCATGTCCTCGAGAATGCGATACGCGATGTTGGCGTGCGCGAGCTCATCCTGGATGATGGCGACCGCACTCACCTGCGTGTTGGTCGACGGCGCGTCCTGCGCCGCCATCCAGTACGCCGGCGCGCTGATCAGCTCGGTGTCGCCCTGGACGAGCAGCTGCGTGGTCAGCGCCTTCTTGTAGCCGGGCGTCATCTCGGCTGGCGACTCGAGGATGTAGCCGTCGCGGATTTTGGCTTTGAGTTCCTGTTCGGTGTACACAGTCTCCGGTTCGAACGCTCGTTCGATAATTCGGCGGTAAGATCGTCTGAGGCAGTATCATCGTCAACCTTTGTGCCCGGACTGGTACTCCCCTTGCTCCTACAGGGGCTCATGAATTGGCTCAAGGCGCACAGGAAGGCTCTGCTCATCGGGGCAGGCAGCCTTCTTTTGATGTTCGGGGTGATGTGGCAGCGCTGCGGCTTCCGCGGCTGCCCGGATGTCGGCACGCTCAAAGGCTACATGCCGGACGAGGCGTCCACGATCCTCGACTATCAGGGCAACGAAGTCGGCAAGCTGTATCTCACGCGCCGCAACGTCGTCGGTCTCGACAGCCTGCCCGAGCATGTGCCGAACGCGTTCATTGCGATGGAAGACAAGCGCTTCCGGGATCACGGCGGCGTCGATTGGCTGCGCGTGATCGGCGCGGCATGGACGAACGTCAAGAAACTCGGCATCGAAGAAGGTTCGAGCACGATCACGATGCAGCTCGCGCGCAACGCGTTTCCGGAAAAGCTGCCCGCGAACAGGCGTACCCTGTGGCGCAAGATCGCGGAAGCGCGCGTGGCACGCGCCATCGAGAAGGAATACACGAAGCAAGAGATTCTCGAGCTCTACCTCAATCAGATTTATTTCGGCCACGGCGCGTACGGCATTGAAGCGGCCGCGCAGGAGTATTTCGGCAAGCCGGCGACGAAGCTGCTCTTGTCGGAGGCGGCGACGCTCGCGGCGCTGCTGCGCGCGCCCTCGCGGTTGAATCCGCGCAATAACCGGGAGGATGCGCTGGCTGGCCGCGCTGTCGTGCTCGAGCGGATGGTCGCGCAGGAGCTGATCAGCGAAGAGGAAGCCGAGCAGGCGCGCAAAGCAAGGATGCGGCTGCGACAGGGGAGCCTGCGCATAAACGATCCGGCACCGTACTTCGTGGCGACCGTGCGTGAGATTCTCGAACAGCAACTCGGCGACGCGCTCTACTCGGACGGCTACACCATTCACACGACGCTCGATGCCAGGCTGCAACGCACGCTCGAGCAGGAACTGGCGGCGCAGCTGCGTGCGGTCGAGTCCGGCGCATACGGCCGCTACCGGCATACTACGTTCGCAGTCGCGCGCGCCGACACGAGCGCCGATGATGCCGCGACGCGCTACCTGCAAGCCGCCGCGATTTTCATGGATACGAAGAGCGGCGATGTGCGTGCGCTGATTGGCGGCCGCAGCTTCGACGATTCGCAGTTCAATCGCGCGCTCAACGCGAATCGCCAGCCGGGTAGCGCCTTCAAGCCGTTCGTGTATGCGGCGGCATTCGCGGCAGGCTACAGTCCGACGTATCGTCTGATCGATCGTCCGCTGCGTCTCGTACTCGACCGCCGGACGGTCTGGGAGCCGAAGAATTACGACGGCGGTTACTCGGGCGCAGTGTCGCTGCGTGACGCGCTCACTTACTCGAAGAATGTGCCGACCATTCGGCTCGCGAACGAGATCGGCATCAGTCGCGTCATCGACATGGCGCGCCAGATGGGGTTGAGCGGAAGAATTCCCGCGGTGCCGTCGGTAGTGCTCGGCGCGGCGGAGATCGCACCGATCGATCTGAATGGCGCGTTCGCCGCCTTCGCTACACTCGGCGATCGCCCGACGCCACGTTTCGTGACCAAGGTAGTGGATCGCGGCGGTAACGTGGTGTGGGCGCAGCAAACCGAGTCGCGCTCAGTCATCGATCCGGCGGTTGCATTCATGACCGTCTCACTGATGCAGGATGTAGTTAACCGCGGCACCGGTCATGGCGTGCGCGCCGCCGGTTACAGCTCGCCCGCCGCCGGCAAGACCGGTACGACCAATGACGCGGCTGACATTTGGTTCATCGGCTTTACACCCGACATGGTCGGCACGATCTGGATGGGCTTCGACAAACGCAAATCCATCCTGTCGAGCGCCACCGGCGGCGAGATTGCCGCGCCGGTTTGGGGGCGCGTGATGCGTCGTGCCGGTGAACGCAGTGTCGGCTGGGCCCCGCCTTCAGGTATCGAAATGCGCATTGTCGATGAGGCGGGCAATGCGCTTGGCGAGAACTGCCCAACCATCGGCGCGACCCGCCGCGAATACTTCATTCAGGGCACCGCGCCGTTCGCGACCTGTTACCCTGCGTACGACACGTTCGGGTGGAACGACTCGATGGACGGCTCTCCGGACACGACATCATACGAGCCCGGCGACGAAGGTTGGTGGGCACGCATGCGCGCACGCATTTTTGGCAACGAGCGCACCACGGAACCGATTCCGATCGATACCACGCAGATAACGCCGACAAATCCGCCGTTGAATCAGAATCCCGCGACATTGCCGCCGCCGCAGGAGCCGCCGAAGCCGAAGCCGGTGCCGTATGATTCGCTGGTTAAACCGAAGCTCGATACGATTCCGGTTGAGCAGGAGGACAGTACAGTCTTGCGATTGTAGGTTATTGCGTTAGTCCGAGCGATCAGTGCGATAGATGCGATAAGTGAGATAAGTGCGAACGGTTTACCCACTAATCGCACTCATCGCGTTTATCGCACTCATCGTTCAAGTCCCCTCGTCGCATTACGGGTGGAAGTTGAAGGCAAAAAAGCCGGCAAGCCGAAAAAGATCAGCTTCGATCTGCTCGACTATTTCGATGGAAAAAATCAGGTCAGCGCGATGGAGCGGACGACCGGCTATTCGCTGTCCATTACCGGGCAGCTCCAGGCGGAGCGCCGCGTGAACAGGATGGGCGTGACGACGCCGGAACAGGCGATCCGCGTGAGAGGTACAAGAAAGCCTAAGCAGTAACCCCGAGGAAATCCCATGAAATACTCGATCCTATTGGCCGGTATCTTCAGCCTCACCGCCGCGCTGCCGGCATCCGCGCAGGAGTGGGGTGTCAACCGCCGTCTCTTCACCTTTCTCGCGGACGAAGTGACGGTCGAAGTCAACGCTGAAAGCGAAGGCACGCTGCATGTCGTGCGCGGCGAGCGCGGCCGGCTGGACGTGTCCGGACGCGTGCTCGGCGGCCTCTCGGCCTTTGCGCTCGGCGGCCGCGACGGCAGTGTGCTGCGTCTGACCGCCGTTGGTGGCGACAACGCGGACTTCATTGTGGTCGTGCCGGAAGACACCTACCTGCGCGTGCGTCTGCCGAACCGCAAGAACGGCGATCTCGGCTCGACACGACCGGGCGGCACGTTCAAGTGGCCGGCAGCCGATGGCAGCGAGTCCTCGGCCGCGCCGATCGCGCCACCGCCGGGCGCGCCCGCGATAGCGCACGTTGCCGACGTTGCGCCTCGCGTGCTCAACGTGCCGCGTCTGAATTCCGCGCGCACGATTACCGTTAAAGTCGAGCCGGGCTTTTTCGAAGTGGGCAGCACGCGCTGGATGGCCGTGACGAACGGCAGCACGACGAATGTCGAGATCCGAACCGGCAATGTGTCCGAAGATCTCGTGATCAGCGTACCGTCCGACACGCGCGACTTTGCGCTGCGTCTCGGTGGCCGCACCGCGCTGACGATTCAGGATGGCGCGATCTCCGCTTACTGCGAGCCGCTCGTGCAGCAGGTGCTCGCTGGTGGTGCGGCAAGACGCTACACGTTCACGCCGGAAATGGGACGCCTTACTTGTAGGTAAACAGCTCAGCTACGGGGCCTGCTTTCAGATTACGCGAGCGTCCCGATTAGATATTTGTGCTGCCTGTCTTTTGCTTGGGCGCGAAAGCCGAGGACGGCCGCTCTGCAAAATAATTGAGCACATCATCGTCGTTTCTTGCCATGGTTCGATGGGTCGCCCACGTAATCTGAAGGCAGGCCCCCTAACGCAGGCCCCCTAACGCCGCGATTTTTCGCATATCCATTCCAATGTAATTAGCTTCGCGCGCCATGCACTCAATGCTCCTGATCGCTGCGCTGCAGCAGTTGCTGCCCAATGGTCCGCTCATGCCAGGGGCAATTGCGGACGGCCGCGAGCCACGCGTCGCCATTGGATTCGTGAGCAGCACCCTGTTCGCGGATGAGCTGGTCGCGCGCGCAGGACAGGGGCTCGGGCCCGGTGAGGAGCCGGAAAGTGACGTGCACGGCGTCGTCCAGCTGGGGACGAATTTTCCGCTGCTGCGCATTCGATCCGCGGTCGTCTCGCTTCAGGGCGGGCTGATCTCGCGTTTTCGGCTGGAAGCTCAGGACAACGACGCGCTCTCGAGCGATTTCATGATCGCACTGCCGGTCAGCTACTCGGGTGGCGCCTGGCAGGCGCGTATGCGGCTGATCCATCGCAGCTCGCACCTCGGCGACGAGCTGGTCCAGAACACCACAATCCGCCGTCTCGAATACGACCATGAGGAAATCGACGGGCTGATCGCGCGCTTCATTGGCCCTCTCCGTGTGTACGGCGGCGGAACTTTGACGCTGGCCAGCAGCTTTGGTTCTGACGAGTGGGGAATCCAATTCGGTACGGATTTACGGCGGGCGGTCGGCTGGGGCCCGGGAGTGGGTGGGAGTACGTCGGGCTGGGGTTACACCGCAGGGATCGATTGGCAGAGGCATTCGATTGCCAACGGGCACAGCCGTTTTTCGGCGGTCGCCGGAATCGGGCGGTGGGGCCCGGCCGGGCAGATACGGCTGGACAGCGTCTTTCAGACGGGGGCCAGCCCGATCGGCGAGTTCTTTCCGGAGCGCGAGCGATACTGGGGTTTGCAGCTGGTCATGAGCCGGTCAAACGGGCATTAAAAACAGGGGAAAATTCAGCCATCGGAACCTTGAGATAACGGGCGCATCCGCTTATATTTACATACGATTTCAGCATCGATAAGAGTTTTGAATTTGTGGCGAATTTCTCGACGAGGAGCATGGCAATGCCGATCGCCATTGCAAATAAATTGACGGACGCACAGTTGGTGGCCGCGCATCTCGAGGGGCACCCGACTGCCTTCTCCGAGCTGTACGACCGCTACCGCGATCGGCTCGTGCACTTCATCGCGCGCAAGACGGGTGACCGCGACCGCGCGGAGGACCTGGTGCAGGAGGCGTTCATTCGCGTGACGCGCCATCTGCACCGCTTCGACCAGGGCAAGAAGTTCTCGACCTGGATCTACACGATCTGCTCGAATCTGTCGAAGAACGAGCTGCGCAACCGTTCGCGCAGTCCGCTGGTGCTGTTCCAGAAGCTGACGACGCACTGGGAGTCGGATCACCGTCCGCTCCAGTTCGAGGATCTCGGCAACCGGCCAGATGATCTTTTCAGGAAGCGATTCCTTCAGGACCTGGTCGAGCAGACGGTCGAGGAGCTGCCGGAGCATCACAAGCTGGTTTTCCGCCTGCGTGAGCTGGAAGGCAAGAGCTACGAGGAAATTGCGGAGATCACGGGCGTGAATCTCGGCACGGTGAAGAGCCGGCTGCATCGCGCGCGGACGTCGTTCGCGGAGATGATTGAACCGCATTTGAACTAGAGAATGTGAGAGTGTGAGGTTGTGAGAATGTGAAGGCCCGACAGAGTGATCTGCCGGGCCTTTGCTCTTCTCCCCATACTCTCACACTCTCACACTCTCATACTCACCGGCCTGCGACCGCGCGTCCGACTATCAGAGCAGCTTCGGCGTAACGAGCGAGCCCACTGAACGGAAACTCCGGGTGCCATTCGTCGCTCGCCTGATGGTATCGATCCCAGCGCGCGCGTAGCTGCCTCTGCTGTTCCTCACTGACGTTTTCCCAGCTGCCGCCGGGAATGATGAAAATTGCGGGCACGCCGCGCTGCACGAATGGCCAGTAGTCCGAGTTAGGCGAGGCGGCGCCCAGCTGCACTTCCCATTGGCGCGCCGCCAGAGCGTTGCGCGCGACATCACCCAGCGGCGTGACCGCGCCGCCCGCAATCCGCCAATCCACGGGCGGCGCGGGTGGCGCGCCGGCATCGAGATTGATCAGCCCTTTGATCTGCTCGAGCGGCACAGGTGGTCGCGATGCGAAATACGTCGAGCCAAGCAGGCCTCGCTCTTCGCCGCTGAAGAACAACAGTAGCACGGAGCGCGCGGCAGGCCGACGGCGGAAGACGTCGCCAATGGCAAGCAGCATCGAGACGCCCGCGGCGTTGTCCGAAAAGCCGTTGTAAATGGAATCGCCGCGCGCATCAGGCGTGCTGATGCCGAGATGATCGTAGTGCGCCGAGTATGCGACGTACTCCGCCGCAAGTTTCGCATCCGTACCACGAATGACGCCCGCCACATTCGCCGATCTGACATCCTCGATACGCGCGCGAATCGTTGCCGTGAGCGTGTGCTCCAGTGACGTAAAGGGCGCCGGTACGGTGCCACCCAGAATCGCGGCTGAAAGCATTGGTCCCGCTAGCACGAGCGGCAGATTCGACTGCCAAATCGGATCGTCGACAGCGGCGTCCACGAAGTAGCGCGCGTCGCCGCGGCTACGCACAAACAGATCGAAATTCGCCGCATCCGGAACCAGCAGCACTACTCCTGACGCGCCGGCGTTCAGCAGCGCCGGTATGAGCGTGGCCGCGGCTGCACCCAGGGCGCCCACCATAACCACAACCCGTCCCCGCGCCTCGCGTGCGCGTTGCAGCACGCTCGTGTCCGGGCGGCCTACGTAGAGCAGCGGGCCCGCAAAATCGCGCAGCGCGCCACGGCCACCGGTATTCCAAACGAAGTCGCGCCCGCTCAGATAAGTTGTCTGGTTGTACGTAATGGTTGTCGCCTGATGTTCAATGAGCGCGCGCTTGAGCGGAATCGGCAGCAAATAATCGGAGCCATGCACAGGTTGCGCGCCGATGCGCATCAGCTCGGAGGCGATGTACTCGCTTGCGATGTGCTCGCCGGGTGTGCCGGTGCCGCGACCCTGAAGCAGGTCATGCGCGAGAAAGCGCGTCTGCGCGCGCATTGCGATGGTATCAATGCTTTGCGCCGCGCTGGACCGCGCGGCGCACATCAGGAAAACGAAGAGGAGACGTCTCATCGACCTGAAACTAGTGTCTATGAGCTGCGCCAGCCACGCAGAACCTTGTCGGCATAGCCATTGTTGGGGTCGCCGCCGCGCCTGAGAACCTTGTCTACAGTGCCCGGACCACGGTTATACGCGAGCAGCGCATTGCGTACGTTGCCCTTGTACTTGTCGATCATCTGGTTCAGGTAGCGGAACCCCAGCTTGAGATTGGTCTTTTGATCATACAAATCCTCGGCCTTCGTGCCGGGGACCATCCATGCCGCGGTGCGCGGCATGACCTGGGTCAGTCCGCGCGCGCCGACATGGCTGACCGCGCGGTTTTTGAATGCGCTCTCGGTTTTAACGAGCCCGTACGCCAGCTTCGGCTCGATGCCTTCCTGCTGCGAAATGTCGTAGATGTCATGGGCGAGGCTCTCATCGATGTCGAACTTCGCCACCGCTTCCTCGACGATCGCCGCGCGCTCAGTCCCGTGATGCTCTTCGGCAATGCGCGCAGCAACCTTCTCCTCAGTGTCGACTGCGGCTTCGGGTGCCTGGCGAGCAAGATCCGCTTCGGTCGGCGGGCTGGTCGACGTTTGTGGCTGCGTCTCTGATTGCGAACCCGCATTGATCAGCGGTGCCGCGGCGCCGGCCATGGACAGACCAATAATCGGGTGGCGGAAGCGTCTCAGAAATGAGCGACCCGACGTGACTCGCCGCTCGCCCGTACGCATCCGCCGCCGGTCTTCCCCGGGATACAGGTTCTGCGCTTCCTCAGGATTGAGCGTGAAATCGTCCGCCCGCCGACGGCGCCCATTGTCCTGTTGAATCATTGAAACCGCCTCCGGTACAGATGGAATGGGGCACGATCTCCGGGTGTCAAAAGTGCACCATTCATGCCGAGCGATAGCGATAGCAAAAGCGAGCGCGACAGCGATATTATTCCGCTGCCATCTATGAGGAAATTCCTGCTCGTCGCGGTTCTTCTGACAGCGTCCCCGGACGCATTTGCCCAGACGCCGGCGGACACGTCGGCGCACGGCATACCGCGCTTCGTCCTCGAGCACACGGGCCTTTCCGCCGGTGGTGCCGCACGAGCCGGGATGACAAGGATGCAAGGGTTGAAATCGGCGATGCCTCGAGCGAGCTCAAGGTGCTCGATTTTCGGCGCGACGGGCGCGACTATGCGTTGATCATCGAGGGGTTGGAAGCAGTGATCACGACTCATGGCAGCCGGCAGCGCAACCGTGAAATGGGTGCGGCGTCCGTCATGCTGCGCTCGCTGACCAGAAACACGACGCCATCCGCGCGCACTGCGATACCTTCTCCCTGCGGCTCGTCGAGCGAGCGCAGATCGAAGGACGCTTCGTAGAGCGGCGTGAATCGATTGCCGGCAATACTGTAGAATTGCAACGCGCTGTAGGTTCGAATCGCGACCGTGTTTTCGTCGACGGCCGCACCGCCGGTCGCCATGTCGGGTAGCTGGACGAGCCCCTCGCTGAGAGTTGCGACCGCCGCAAGCTCGGCTTCGCTCGTCGAATCCGGCGGCTGTGGGAACGCGAACACCGTAATCGGCCCGCTGCGCCCTTTGCTGACCAGATAGAAACGGCCATCAGGCATGACGATCAGTGATTCGGCGTCGTGCGATTTGTCTGGTGTGCGGAATGAATAGCGGATGGGTTTGGTCGTTACCCGGTCGGTAAGCTTCGGTTCGACAACCCGGTAGATCGCGCGATCGTCCCGCGTCTGGAGGTTGTCGCCGATGTCGCCAATGAAGAGGCAGCTGTCGTCGCCGCAGGGTGCGGCCGCAAGGTCTTCCCAATCGATCCCGGCGAGACCGGACACTGCGACACGCGCCTTGATCGTGCCGGTCGTGTCGATGGCGAAGAGCACGGCAGGATCATCATCATTGTGAATCCAGAATATGCCGGGAGTGCGCCGGCTCAACGCGATGCCGCTGACCTCGGACAGCTCGGCCGGCAATTTGCCGACGACGCGTGCACTATCACAATCCGGCGCGACGGCGCGCGGCTCGGCGCCGGGTCTGCCGCACCCACACGCAATCGCGATGAGTATCGGATGACGCCACCAATGCACGGGATCAAGTTACCGTGAACGATGTCACTGGTTGGGAAGCTGGGGTTTTGACAGTAGCTCGCCCATGCGCCGGACGGCTTCGGCAAGCGCTGCGTTCGGCGCCGCGAGCGACATGCGCACGAAACGATCATCGCCAAACGCAGAGCCGGGCACCATCGCGATCCCGGTCTGCTCCAGCAGCCACGAACAGAAGCTGGCGGAGCTGTTGATCGCGCCGGCGTAGAACGCATCGACCTTCAGAAAAATGTAGAACGCGCCATCCGGATAGACGGCTTTCGCGGCGGGCAGATCGGTTTCGAGCTGCGCGAGCACCTTGTCGCGCCGCTGATGAAAGATGCGAACCATCGCGTGCACGGCCGGCTTGGCGCGCGCTTCGTCCTTGTAGGCCGCGAGTGCCGCGTATTGCGCAGGCGACGACGCGCCCGATGTGATCTGACTCTGCAGCGCGGTGAATTCGCGCGCGAGATCCGGCGCAGAATAGCTGTAACCAAGGCGCCAGCCCGTCATGGCAAACGCCTTGGAAGCGCCATCCACCACGACCGCTCGCTCGAGTAGTGCGTCGTCAAGATCGAGCAGGCTCGCCGCGCGCTCACCCGTGAAGCAGATCTTGTTGTAGATCTCATCGCTGATCAGCCATACGCCGCGCTCATGCGCCCAGCGCGCCAGCCCCTCTAGCTCCGCACGCGTATACACGGTACCTGCCGGATTGGATGGCGAATTGAGGATCAGGCCACGCACCGTCTCGTCATAGACGGCGTCGAGATCGGCGGCTGTGATTTTGAAGCGATTCTCGACCGACGATGGCACATAGCGAGGCGTCGCGCGCGCCAGCTGCACCAGCGCGGGATAGCTGGTCCAATACGGCACCGGTACCAGCACATGGTCGCCGGGTCCGAACAGCACGAAACACGCGTTGAAAAGTGCCTGCTTCGCGCCCGAGCTGACGACGACGCGATCCGCCGTCGCGGCGTGCCCCGTTTCGCTCTTGATCCGGGCAGCGATCGCCTGGCGCAGCGCATTGACGCCCGGTACGGGCGTGTATTGCGTGAAGCCCTGCTCGATCGAGGCAATGCCTGCCGCCGAGACGAATTCGGGCGTGCGAAAGTCGGGTTCGCCTACGCCGAGATCAATGATCTCGCGCCCCTGCGCTCGCAGATCGCGGCAAAGCGCGGCAATGGCCAGAGTTGCGGAACCTTCGATTCCGCGCACGTTTTCGCCGAGGTGCATGTCGAGCGCAATATGCCTGGCGTGCTGACCCGCCACAAGCGTCAAGTGCGCTTGCATGGTACGACGGATGCCGGGAGATTAACGCCGTGAGCGCCCCCACTGCGGAAGAACGCAAGATTACGGTTTTTGCGGACTATGTCTGTCCGTTTTCGTATCTCTCGCTGCTCGGCCTCGACCGGGTCGCGCAGGACGTCCGCATTCAACCGGACTGGCGCGCGTTCGAGCTGCGGCCGCCACAGGCGCCGGCTCTTGCGCCCTTCCCGGATGAGGAATGGCAGCTGGTCAGCGAGCTGGCGAGCGAGGCCGGGGCCGAGCTGGTGCGTCCGTCGCTGCGGCCGCGGACACGCAAAGCGCACGAGGCCGTCAAGCACGCGGCAACGCTGGGCCAGGCGGACGCGCTGAGGCACGCTATCTTCGCGGCGTATTTCCAGGATGGACGTGACATTGGCAGGATCGATGTCCTGGTGGAAATCGGCGCGAGCATCGGCATCGATCGTGGCGACCTCAAAGTCGCACTCGATGTCGACGCTCATGCCGAGGACGTAGTGGCCGATGAAGGTCTCGCGCACAAGCTCGAGATCGAAGGGACGCCGGCATTCGTAGCCGGCGCGGATGTGCGAGTCGGGTATCTGTCGGCTGATCATTTGCGGGATTGGCTAAAGGACTAGGCGAATGGCGAGTTACGAGAGAACCACGGCTGCGACCATAAAAGAAATTCTCCGGCAGGCCGAACAGGTTATGACCGAGCGGCTGCCGCTGCGGAAAGTCGCGGAGGACAAGCATTCGGTCACACTGGAAGGCGGGGATGGCAAAGTGAAGATCAGTGCGCACCGGCACGGCCTCGACACGGTCATCGTGGCCGATACGAACCAGCTGCCCACGTCCCGGCTGGACCTCGACGTGCAGTACATGATGTCGCTGTTGCCCTACCAGCCAGGGGATGTTGCGGCCAGATGAGGGGAAATCATGGCGGGGTTTGAGGAGTTGGGGCTGCGTGCCGAGGTAACTGCCAATGCTCACGAAGCGGGTTTCGAGATACCATCGACGCTACAGCGCTCGGTCATACCGGTGCTACGGCGCGGCGGCAACGCGATCGTTCATGCTTCGTCGGGGTCGGGCATCACCGTAGCGTATGCGCTTGCGCTGCTGGATCGTTTTGCCGAGCAGCAAGGCACCAAGGCGCTGGTGATCGTGCCGACGGCGGATCGCGCCGAGCGGGTTGCGGGAACCATTGCAGGTCTTGCCCACGGCACCAATGCACGGGTTGCGGCGCTGACCGCCGCGTGGTCGTCCGCGTCCAGCGCGACGATTGTAGTAGCATCAGCCGAGAAGCTGCTGCACGCGATCGAAGAATCCGAGATCAAGCTCGACGACATCGAGGCCGTTATCGTGGACGGCGCTGCGACGATCGCGAAGCTGGCGGGTGCGCAGGCGCTCGAGACGATCGTCGCATCGTTGCCGCGCGAGGGGCAGCGGATCTTCATCTCGAGCGAATATCCTGAAGAGCTGCGCAAGCTGGCCGAGTCGCACGCACGCAAGGCGTTACACTTCCCGCCACGCCCGGCGGTCCCAGAGCGCGAACGCGAGCGTGCTGCGCCGACGCATGCGATCCGTTATCTGGTCGCAGCCGCCGAAAGAAAGCCGGATCAGATTGCGCGCCTTGCCCGATCGGTAGAGGGTCCTATCACGCTGTTGTGTCGTGGCTCAAAGGCCGCGCAAGCGGCGGAACGAGCAATGCGCGGCCGCGGCTTCGATGCGCATGCCTATACGTACGACGAATTCGAGCGCCACTCCGCGGACGGCCATGTGTTCGGTTACGATGCACCCTTCACGACCGAGCAGCTGACCGAGAAATTACGTCACGATGATGTGGTTGTTTGCGAGCGCAACGAGCTGCCGCATTTGAAGCACATTGCCGAGCTGGCCAACATACGGCTCACCGCCGCTACCATGCCCGCGTCCGAGACGGACTCGCTGAACGCATTTCGTAACGAGATCCGGCGCGCGGCGCGCGAAGAGGATCTGGCTGCGCAGATGCTGGTGATCGAGCCGCTGTTCGCCGAGCTGTCGCCCGAAGAGATCGCGGCCGCTGCCAGTGCGCTGTTGCGCGCGCGCCGGCCCATGAAGCAGGAAAGCGGCGCCGCCAAGGGCACGAAGACCTGGTCGCGCCTGTTCTTTTCGATCGGCGAGCGGGATGGCGTGCGTCCCGGTGATGTGGTGGGCGCGATCACGGGTGAGAGCGGTATCAAGGGTGAAGATGTCGGCCGCGTCGAGATTCGCGATACGTTCTCGGTTATCGAGATAGCGAGCAATGTTGCCGATCAGGTGATTCGCGCATTGAATGGTACGACCATGAAGAACCGCGCATTGCGTGTCGATTACGATCGCAAGACAACGGCAGGCGGCTCGCGCGCGCCCATCAAGCGCGGGCCCAAGCGCGAGTTCAAACGAGAAAAGCCACGCTGAACGCGTGGCTTTATCATTTCTCGCGACGGGAAACCCGCTACGCTGGTTTGACGATATCCTTCAGTGCTTTGCCAGCGCGAAACGTCGGACTGACGGTCGGACCGATCTTGATCTCGCGGCCGGTGCGCGGGTTGCGACCGGTGCGCGCCTTTCGCTCTCTCGTCTCGAAGGTGCCGAAGCCGCTGATCTGCACCCGCTCGCCTCGCTTCAGCGCATCCGTGATCAAGCCATTCTCAGGGTCGAACAGCGTTTCGACAGCGCGCGTAGCTTGTGCTTTCGTCATGCCGGTCTTGTTCGCGAGGGATTGAATCAGATCCGACTTGTTCATGCTCCGCTCCTGGGAATCGCCTTGTATGGATTGCAGGCCTGGGCCCCGATAGAGTAGAATTGCCCTTCAGATGCGTCAAGTCGCAACAGACTAACTCGAGTTTGAAGCATTCTTCGGGCGCAGGTTCAGAAGAGAAGCGTCTCGGCGCTGCCAATCTCCAGCAGCGGGAGCTGGAGCTATCGAGGGAGATCGCCGACGCGTTTCTCAGGGCGCAGCATCCGCTCGAGTTGTATCGCATCGCGCTTGCGCAGGTGACGCCGCTGATCGAGGCAAGTTTCGCCTCGGTCTTTCTCGTCGATGAAGCCGAACCCGAGCTGCTCAAGCTGGTTTGCGCCCACAACTGGCCCCAGGCATCCGCTCGTTTCCTGGGGCAGCTGCGTATCCGCGCCGGACGCGGGCCGACCGGGCAGGCACTCGTCACGCGCAAGCCGGTCGAAGTGTCGGATGTCTTCGCCGAGCCAACCCTGCGTGACTGGTGGGAGCCGGCGCGTGAGCTCGGCTTCACATCTCTGATCTCGCTGCCGCTCGAGCGCGCAGGTCGCGCCGTCGGCGCTCTCACCTTCTACTACGACAAGCCTCACAGCTTCACGAGCGAAGAGCGACACATCCTGTTGCTGATCGCGACTCAGCTATCCGCGCTGGTAGAGCGCGCGCAGCTCGTGCAGGATTTGCGCGCCGAAAACCAGCAGCTGCGCGCGCACAATGCGGAGCTGTCGGCGCAGGTCGGCGAAGCCGAAGCAGCGCGACGCCTGAAGAACGAGTTTCTCGCCAACATCAGCCATGAGCTGCGCACGCCGCTCACGTCTATCCTCGGCTACACCTTTCTGCTGCGTAATCAAATCGGTCCGGTAAGCGAGGAGCAGGGCAATGCGCTCGCGAAGATCGATCACGCCGCCGCGGCGCTGTTGCGCATGATCAACGATCTGCTCGAGCTGACGACCATAAAACTCGATCGCGCAGACGTGGCGATCGGACCGGAAGACGCCGTGCTGCTCGCAAAACGGGCCGCGGAAATCGCGGGCGCACCGTCGAACGACGTAACGTTTCGGCTGCTCGCCATGCCTGAGCGCATACCAATCGAAACCGACGGTGACAAGGTCGTGAAAATCCTCGACAACCTGCTGTCGAACGCGTTGAAATTCACACAACGTGGTGAAGTCTCGCTGACTGTAAGGCAGGCGGGCCCGCGCTCCGACCGGCGCGTCGAGTGGACCGTAAAAGACACCGGCATCGGCATTCCAGCCGATCAGCTCGAGCACATCTTCGATGAGTTCAGGCAAGTCGATGGATCGTCGACGCGATTGTATGGCGGAACCGGTCTCGGCCTCGCGCTGTCGCTCGCACTCGCGAATCTACTGGGCGGCGAGATCATGGCAGACAGCGAGGCGGGCGCGGGATCGACGTTTGTGCTGCGACTACCGACTGCGCCGCGCTGAGTCGGGTGAGGGATGCGCTGCGAAGGACGTTAGACTGGGCTGGGAGTTGGGTGAGGGATGCGCTGCGAAGGACCGTCGGGATTTACCGCGAATCCGCTATAAACCCCCAGTTCAAACCCTTTGCTCAAATCGCAGGTTTATAGCGGATTTGCGGTAAATCCCGCATGGTCCTTCGCAGCGCATCCCTCGCCCCAACTATTCCTCGGCGTCGAAGCTGCTGCGCAGAAGCGGCATGGCGCGCGGCTTGGTCATGGCGTCGGGCGAGAGCAATTCGTCCAGCTCCTGCCGTGTCAGCCAGCCTTTCTCCAAAACCAGCTCGTAGACACCGCGATCGTGCTCGAGGGCCTCGCGTGCTACCGCGCTCGCGCGCTCGTAGCCAATGTAGGGGACCAACGCGGTGACAATGCCGATACTGCGTTCCAGCAGCGAGCGAATGCGATCACGATTCGCGGTGATGCCAACCACGCACTTTGCGCGCAGCACATCACACGCGTGCGTCAGGATGTCGACCGACTGGAAGAGATTGAACGCGATCACGGGCTCGAAGACGTTGAGCTGAAGCTGCCCCGCCTCGGCTGCCATGGTGACGGTCAGATCGTTGCCGACAACCTGGAAGCATACCTGGTTTACGACTTCGGGAATGACCGGGTTGACCTTGCCCGGCATAATACTGGATCCGGGCTGCATGGCGGGCAGATTGATCTCGTTGAGACCCGCGCGCGGTCCGCTCGATAATAGACGCAGATCGTTGCAGATCTTGGAAATCTTCACCGCCACGCGCTTCAATACGCCGGACAACTGGACGAATGCGCCGGTATCCTGCGTTGCTTCGACCAGGTCAGGGCTGGTGACCAGCTCGAGATTGCTGACGCGCGAAAGCTGCTCGCAAACCAACGCGGCGTAACGCGGGTCCGTGTTGATACCGGTGCCGATCGCGGTCGCGCCCATATTGATCTCGCGGATCAGCGCGCTCGCCTCGCGCAGCCGGTCGATGTCCTCGCCGATGGTGACGCCGTAGGCGTGGAATTCCTGGCCAAGCGTCATCGGCACGGCATCCTGAAGCTGCGTGCGGCCCAGCTTCACGATGTCATCAAATGCGCGTGACTTCGCGATGAAAGCGTCGCGCAGCGCGCGCAGCGCTTGCAGCAGGTCCTGGAGCGACCAATGCGCAGCGATGCGCAACGCTGTCGGATACACGTCGTTGGTGGACTGCGAGAGATTGACGTGGTTGTTGGGATGGACGACGTCGTACGCGCCACGCCTGCGCCCGAGCAGCTCGAGCGCACGGTTCGCGATGACTTCGTTCGCGTTCATGTTGGTCGACGTGCCCGCACCGCCCTGAATCACATCGACCACGAACTGGTCGTGCAGGTTGCCCGAGCGGATCTCGCGGCACGCGCGCACGATCGCGTCGCTGATGTCCGCTTCCAGCAAGCCCAGCTCCTGGTTCGCGAGTGCGGCGGCCTCTTTCACCGCGGCGAGCGCATTGATCAGATGCGGGTACTGCGAGATGCGGATACCGGTAATCGGGAAGTTCTCGACGGCGCGCAACGTCTGGATGCCGTAATAGTGCCGATCGGGAATGTCGCGCGTGCCGAGCAGGTCTTTTTCGCGGCGAGTCTCTGCTTTGCTCATGGCGGGCAAGCTAGTGTCGCGCATGCCCGAGGCAAGTCGTCAGCTGAGCGGGCGAATCGCCTTCTGCCGGCTTTGAATTATCCAGATGCCGGCCGCCATCACGATAACAAAGCTGTTCCAAATCATCCCGACCTGAAACAAACGACCGAGCGAGCGAAAGTGCGCCGGTTCTGTATCGAGACCCATGAAGGCTATGCGGTGCGTAAGCTGATCCTCACCTGCGGATAGCAGCCAATAGGTCATTAGCAGCATCGCCATCAACATTGCCAACACTGCGGGTATTTCGATCGTAATCAGCATCTCGATCAGCAAGGAGAGCGGCAGGATCAGGCCGAGCACCAGAAACATGTATGTCACATACCAAAGTGCGAGTCGTGGCTCGCCCCACACTAACGCCGCTGCAATGAACGCGATGGTATATATGCCGAGATAAAGCGCGAAGGTGACGGCTACTTTTGCTGACAAAGCATGACGCGGCGTTACGAAGTTGGAAATCAGTCGGTCAAATCCATGCTTTCGATCGTTGGCGATCCCGAAGTTGAGCGCGACGATGACGGCCACAACCAGTCCGTCACCGAAGGTGCTGTATTGGTCGTCGGCCCAAGCCGCGCCGGCCGCGAATATGACACCAAACAGAAGCAGCGCCACGAACCAGCGTCGGCTTCGGAGCTGTTGCTCGAGGTTCAGCCGTAGCAAAGCGGAGAATGGAGTTGTCATCACGCCAGACCGACCTCGATAATCTGCTTGTTCGGGATATTGGGGACGTCCTGATTGGTGGCGACCACGACAACGCAGCCAACAGCGCGCGCAACCAGAATGTCGGTCAACCGAGATTTGGCGGCCGGCGAAAGATGCTCGTACGGCTCATCGAGAAAAGTGAATGGCCTGCGCACGCGCAGGAGACTCCACAGCAGGAGACGTTTCGCCTCGCCGGTCGACAGGGTTGTCAGCCGCGCGGTCGCGCTGACGGCGGGAAGCAACGGATCATCGGGGCCGAGACATAATGCATCTTCCGCTATCAGCTGCGTGTTGAATCGCAGCCAGGACGCGACGGTGAGGTTCGCGGGCACACCCATCAGAGGCGAGTAAAACGTGATGTCCGTGATCTCAGGATATGGCTCCAGCTGAACCGCGCCGGTGCCGCCCGCGCGCATCGCCAGCACGCGCAGCAACGAAGACTTGCCCGCCCCGTTCTCACCAATTATCCACGTCAAGGTGCCGGCCGCCGCAGCGAAGGACATGTCCTTCAACACAATGCCACGCCGCGCCGAAACGGTCAGCCGGTCTACTTCGAGATATGGCGGATTCATCTCAGCGGACACGTATACCACCCACCTTCTTCATCAATGAGCACGGCAAGATCGCGCGAGGAAATGACGGCGAGATGCCCGGCATTCATCGGAAGTCTCGCGGCGTCAATGTAATTGAACTGCGCATCGGTCCGGAACAGCGCCTTTTCGTAATGCTGATTCAGCTTCCTGCCGCTCCGCATCAGCACAAGAAATTCGTTGCTGATCGGATCTGCCGCAGCGGCCAATGCGATGGCCAGTACCGGTTCGAGCGCCGCTTCGTCGAGCGGTACCGGCGGCAGATAGCCAATTGATCTTCTGAATTCGCGCGGCAGGCTCACGGTAACGGGGCGCGGTTGCGAGCCTTGCCGCCATAGGTAAGCGCGGGGCGTCAAGTATTGGTGGACTAGTAGTAACTGATCGTTCAGCACGGCAGTCGACATCATGTTGCCAAGCATTTTAATTGACACATTCGCGTCGTCGAACGGTTGAATTGGTTGCGGCACGGCCGTGTCGCCCTCCAGCACATAGAGCAGCCACGGCGGATAGCGACCGAGCACAGCGGGAATGATCGCCAAACGGTCGGCCACGTTCACGAGCCGCAGAGGCACAAAATCCAATTCCACATCGGACAGAACCGTACCGCCAACGGTAAAGCGGCGAATCCTGGGAAGCTGACGATCGACGACGTACAGCGTCGAATCGATCAATACCGCACTCGTCGGTATCGCCACGCCCTTCGGCCCTTCCTTGTCGAATCTGAACGACCAGCGCGTGTTCAGCTGATCGTCGAGCAGAACGACGCGCCGATCGTCATCGAGCAACGCGAGCAAACGGCCATCGGCGCCGGAGCCGAGCTCGCGCACGGCAAGGCCGCTGATGCTGATGTCGGCGATACTGCAGGCGAGCCGCGCCTTTGCGGGTATGCCATCAAGCAGCTGAACCCGGGGTGCATCATCGTCGCCGCATGCAAGCAGGAGAATTAGAGGCAGAGCAAGCTTACGCATCGGTTATTAATAGTTGAGGTTGCTCACCAGAACTTCAGTTTGTTCGCGAGGCAGCCGGAGTAGCCGAGACTGCATTCCAGCTCAGCGAGGTGGAAACTGAGACCGGAATATGCGCTTGCGCTATTCAGACAGCCGTAAAACTGATCGATGCATGATTTCGCCGCATCACTGCGGCCTGGCGTAGCGAACACGGCCAGTGCGGTGATCGCCAGGATCGTCAAGAGCGAGATCGAGCGCTTCATACTTGCCTCCAGAGTTGGTGCGTGAGATTGCTCTGCCTGGCCATCGCCGTTGTCACGCGCCAGGCCAGGTGCGCTCACATGCATAAATGCAAGTATGCCAATCAGATTGTTGTCGCGGCCGCAATGAGCACTGCGCGCTACTGCGCGCACAATTGCGCACTGTGCAAGGCAAAATGAAGGCTGGGTCATCGCAATTGAATAGCAAAATCGGACATTATGCTGAGATCGCGAGCTTGCGTAGCTTATTCAACAGCGTATTGCGCGACATGCCGAGCTGGGCCGCTGCGCGCGTTTTGTTGCCCGCACACTTGGCAAGCGCAATGTCGATCATGCGGCGCTCATCGGCGGCGGATCCCGCAAATGAGTAGCGCATCTTTGGGACAAACAGCGCATTGGTCCCAGGCATCGCCCGCGCAATCTGAAGCTGATCCGGAACAATGATTTCGACGACATTGCCGTCACATCTGATACCCGCCGATTCGATGGCGTGCGCGAGCTCGCGCACGTTGCCGGGCCAGATCCAGTTCTCGATCATCGCTCGCGCGTCGGCATTGAAATTGGGCATTGGCTTTTTGTAGCGATGGGCGAAGTGTTCGGCGAACATGCGGGCGAGCTGCACGATGTCGCCGTGCCGCTCACGCAGCGCGGGTACGACGAAGAGTAGCACACTGAGACGATGGTAGAGATCGCGTCGAAAGGAGCCATTTAAGACGGCCGATTGCAGATCGGCCGCGGTTGCTGCGATGATGCGCGCATTGAACTCGACGACGCGCTCACCACCCACTTTCCGGAGCAGTCGATCCTCGATCGTGGTCAGCAGCTTGGCCTGTGAGATGAGCGGCAGCTCACCGACCTCATCGAGAAACAGCGTACCGCCGTGTGCCTGCTCGAAGAGGCCCTTGTGTGCGTATTGGGCGCCGGTGAAGGCGCCGCGGACATGGCCGAAGAACTCGCTCTCGAAGAGCGCTTCCGGAATCGCGGCGCAGTTGACCGCGACAAAGGCTGATCGTGCGCGCGGCGAGGCATCGTGAATCGCGCGCGCGAGGATGCCCTTGCCGGTGCCGCTCTCGCCGAGCAGCAGGACCGGTGCATCGACTGCGGCGGCGCGCCTGCCGAACTCACGGATCAACTCGGCGGCCCGGCTTTGGCCAAGAATGCGCTCGAAGGGATCGTTCGACACACGGGTAGAGTGCTCCCTGTAACCGGGCGCATCCATGGGAACATGGGAGCATGGGAGCATGGGAGCATGGGAGCATGGGAGCATGGGAGCATGGGAAGGCGAACAGATCCTGGCGTAGCGGTTTAATGAGCACGGCACTTACATTGCGCGGCCTTTCCGGACCCCAATTGCGGAGTGATGAATGGCAGACGACAAATCGGTCTTCGACGAGCTGCCCGAAGCTGGTCAGGTCGCGGGGGATGAGCCTCCGCAGTCGATCCAGCGCCTGACCGGCGACAAGAGCTTCTTCGGCCATCCACGGGGTCTCTCCACTCTCTTCTTCACGGAGATGTGGGAGCGCTTCTCGTATTACGGCATCCGTCCACTGCTCGTCCTGTATATGAGTGCCGCCCTGCTGGACGGCGGTTTCGGCTTCGACCGATCCACGGCATCGGCCATCGTGGGCATTTACGCCGCGTGCGTATATCTGGCATCGCTGCCCGGTGGCTGGATCGCGGACCGCTGGCTCGGGCTCCAGCGCGCGATCTGGTACGGCGGCGTGCTCATCGCCCTTGGCCATCTGGCCATCGCGCTGTCGGCTGCTTTCGAGCGGCCGGCATTCTTCATTGGGCTGATCCTGATCGTGTTCGGCACCGGTCTGCTGAAGCCGAACATCTCCGCGATCGTCGGCGAGCTGTATCCGGAAGGCGGATCGCGCCGCGACGCGGGATTCTCGATTTTCTACATGGGCATTAACATCGGCGCGCTGCTCGCGCCGCTCATTACCGGCCTGCTGGGCGAGAAGGTCGGCTGGCACTACGGCTTTGGCGCCGCCGGCGTCGGCATGGTCGCCGGTTTGATCACTTTCAGGCTGCGTGCCGGCAACACGCTCGGCACCATGGGGCTTCAGCCGAGCGGCACACCGGCGCAGCAGCGCACAGTCAAACTCGCGACCGGCATCTTCTTGGGACTGGTGGCATTGCTGGTCGTGCTTGCAATGAGCGGCGCCGTGACCATCGATGCGATTGCGATCGCGCAACGCATGACCGCAGTGATGCTGACCATGGCATTGCTCTACTTCGCCTATTTGGTCTTCCTCGCGAAGCTGACCCGCGACGAGAAGAAGCGCGTCGGTGTAATTCTCGTGCTCTTCCTGTTCGCGATGATTTTCTGGTCGGCGTTCGAGCAGGCACCGACATCGCTGAACCTGTTCGCGCGCGATTACACTGATCGAGTTGTCTTCGGCTGGGAGATGCCGGTGCTTTGGCTCCAGTCCGTGAACTCGTTGTTCGTGATTGCGCTCGCGCCCGTCTTTGCGATGATCTGGATGCGGCTGGGCGAACGGGGTAAGGATCTATCGAGCCCGGGCAAATTCGCGATCGGCTTGTTCTTCGCCGGTCTCGGCTTTCTGCTGATGGTACCGGCCGCCGACATGATCATCGACGCGGATGGTGCGCTGCGTGTGTCGATCTGGTGGCTGACCGGCAGCTACTTCCTGCAAACTCTTGGCGAGCTGTCACTCAGCCCGGTCGGCCTCAGCTCCATGACCAAGCTCGCGCCCCGCGCTTTCGTCGGTCAGATGATGGGTGTGTGGTTCATGGCGGCCGCGCTCGGCAACCTGATCGCCGGACTGGTGGGCGGACACGTCAATCCGGAGAATCTCGAACAGATGCCGCAATTGTTCATGCGCACGTCACTCTCGCTCTTCGTGGCGACCATTGTGCTTGGACTTCTGATCGTGCCGATTCGCAGAATGATGCGAGAGGTTCCGGGTCAGCATTGAAGAACCTGCTGCGCAACATCATTGTGCAGCGGTATCGCGACACGCCGGCTGCCACTGAAGCGGCGCGGCCGGCCTCGCGCTCGGCGCACATTGGACGCGCAACATGGAGCCCGAGCGGCTCGGCTTCGAATTGCCGGCCATTGAGCCGCGGCGGTAGAGCGCGTGCGCAACGGTCGTCTCGAGCGAGTACCCGGCATCGGCATTACACTGATTCAGGCGCGGTTTTAACGTAAGAAGCGACTCGCGTGAGACGTTATACTACTATGAACCTCAGATACCCGCTGACTGTCGCGGTCTTCGCATCCGTCGCGGTCATTTCCTGTCGCGAATCCGATCAACTCACCTCGCCGGCCGGCAATGCCCGCATAGAAGTAACGTCCGATCCCGATGGCGCCGCGGTTTTTCTCGCTGGCAGAAATACCGGCAAGGTCACGCCGGCGCTGCTGCTGGATCTGTCACTCGGCGGCCATGAAATTCTGGTGCGCAAAGATCACGACAACGTCACGTACGGCTTCCGCGCGGAAGTGGACGTAAAGGGCGACAGCCTGCACCGTGTGCACGGCCCGCTGACCGTACGTTGTGTGAGTGAGGCATGCTGGACGCAGAACCAGCGCTACCACACGATCAACTCGCTGCGGCTGGCCACCAACCCGAACGGCGCGCTGTTCTTCAGAGATGCGACCGGGCGAGGCTTGTTCTGGCCTGCCGGCACCGCCAACGAGTACGTAGCGATCGGTATGCCGATGGTTGCTGCTCTGGCGGGCACGCGCGACACGCTGGCGCTCGGCATATACGACATTGGATACATGGCAGGCAGGCCGGCGCCGCAAGTTAACCAGACAGCCGACCGCTACTCGCTGCGCCAGTCGTTCTGGGTACTGCCGCCCTTCGAGATCATCTCGAACTTCGCGCCGACCATTCGCGGCATCGAAGTGGATGAAGAATTGATCGGGACATCGGCAGCGAACGACGTCGCATTCGTAAAGCTCACCTTCCGCAACATCACGAATCGGTCGAGCTATCATGCGATGGATCCGATCGTGCCGATTGCAGGTGTGACGTTCAATTCGGTTTATCTCGGCTTTGCGCTGGATCCCGACATCGGCACGGCAACCGATGACATTGTCACCTACCAGCCATCCCTGGACATGGTCTTTGCTTACGACATGGATTTCCAGGAACCCACCTTTACCGCAGCGAACAGTTCGCAGCCAGGCTTGATCGGTCTGCGTTTGCTGGAAGCACCAATGGGCGCGAGTGCGCGCCTGAATGCATGGCCGGGTGATGTGGATTGGCGTGCAGGCCTGGGCGACGGTGGCGAGTTGTTCGGCTATCGATTGATAGCGGGGCTGACGACACCGCTGACACCGGACATGGCAGGCGCGCACGTCGGATTCATGCCGAGTGTGCCCGACGATTACCGTATGTCGGTTGCGGCCGGTCCGCTGACGCTCGCGCCGGGCGCGGAAGCGAGCATAACGGTCGCGGTGATTCTCGCCGCACCGATGGCCGGCACATACACATCAGGACAGCGCGTGCAGCCGGATAATCCAAATACGAGTGGCCGGACTATCGAGCGGATTGCGGCGGGGTTGTTGGATAAGGCCAGAGGGTTGGTGGTACCAAATTAGCGATGGGAGCGATTGGAGCGATACGTGCGATAAGTGCGATGAGTGCGATAAGTGCGATGAGTGCGATGAGTGCGATGAGTGCGATAAGTGCGATAAGTGCGATAAGTGCGATAAGTGCGATGAAAAAGCGGGCGCTCTAATCGCTCCTACCGCTCCCACCGCTTCAATCACTCTTATCTCATTTTCTTTTTAAGCTCTTCCAGCCGCGCTTCCGCGTCCTTCTCCTTCCGTTCGCGCTCGAGCCGGCGAAAGTCGGCTTCATTGTGCTGCTCGGCTTCGATCTTCTCGAGCTCGACGGCGGCATTCTGCTCCATGGCCGTCAATTCTTCGCGCCGCATCATCAGCTCATCCGCGAACACTTCGACTTTGCGGCGCAGAATATCCGCGCGTTGCGCGTGGCGCGTTGCGAAGTCGAGCGCAATGCGCACGGTGTCGGCGTCATCAATGCGCTGAGCCAGGTCCGCGCGCCGCCGCGCGGTTTGTTCAGCCTCATGCTCGGTCGTGAGATCCTTGCGCGCCTGCACGAGATCGGCCTCGAGGCGGTTGAGCGCAGCGCGGGCAGCGGCGAGATCGCGACGCATCGCGAACGCCCGGTGATTGGGCGAGGCAAACTCGTCGTTCGAGGCACCAAGCTCTCGCTCGAAGTTTTCTACGGCCTGCTGCCACGCCTTCTTCCACTCATCGAACATGCCCGCAAAATAGGGTGCGGCCCGGACTTTGCCCATTCCAACGCGGCGAGGTGCGGTCGACCATATGACAGAAACTACCAAGGCGCACGCGGGCAAGAGACTCGCGGAAATGGCTCATCTGACGGGTGAAGAGGAGAAGTCCGTCACCCATGGTGAGTTCTGGATCCCCGAGGATGAGCGGCAGGTCTATCAGAAGGCACTGCACGCACTGAACGAGGGCGGCGTGAAGTACGTCGTCAGCGGGCTGTATGCGCTATATGCATACACGGGCATATACCGGAAGACGAAGGACCTGGATCTTTTCGTCGAGCCGGGCCACGTCATTCATGCCGCGCGTGTCCTCAAGGAAATCGGTTTCAACACATACCTGGAACAGTCCCATTGGATCGGCAAGGCGGCAATCGATGACAAGCAGGTCGATCTCATTTTCGGCATGGGTAATGGCCTGAGTTTCATTGACGAGCTGTGGTGGGAACGCTCGCGTCCCGGCATTCTGGCCGCCACGCAGGTGCGGATCGCGCCGCCGGAAGATCTCATCTGGCATCGCCTTTATGTGTCGGAGCGTCACCGCTCCGACATGTCGGATGTTCAGCATCTGCTGCTTACCCGCGGCAGTGAGCTGGACTGGCAGCATCTGCTGGATCGCGTCGGCAATCACTGGCGCTTGCTGTTCGCGCAGATTCATCTCTTCGATTTCACGTATCCGGGACGCCGCCAAAATGTGCCGCACTGGGTGCGCGAGACGCTGGTTCGGACATCGGAAGCCGAGATCGACGACGTCGGCGATCCGGACGTTTGCTTCGGTACCATGATCTCGCGCTTCTCGTTCACCATCGATGTGAACGAATGGGGCTTCAAGGATCCGCGTAAGGACCTGGTGCTCGCCGCGCGTACGATGCCGGTAGTAAAGGAGATTTGTTCGAGCGATGTCTGGGATCACCATCCAACCCACAAAGCACGCCATGGCTGATCAACGACAGGTTCGCATTGCGGCCGTGGGCGACCTGCATTTCGATGCGGCGCGCGGCACGAGTTTTCGAGAAATGTTCGCAAAGGTGAACAAGTACGCGGACATGCTCGTCATCTGCGGTGATATGACCACGCACGGCAAGCCCGAGCAGATGCAGGGATTCGTGGAAGAGCTTGCGGGCGTCAATGTTCCGATTGTCGCCGTACTCGGCAATCACGATCATGAGGCCGGTCTGCCCGATGATCTCACCAACATCCTGACGGACCGCGGCGTGCACGTGCTGGATGGCAGCGAGATCGTCATTGACGGCATCGGTTTCGCCGGCTGCAAAGGGTTCGCCGGTGGTTTTGGCCGTGGCGCGCTCGCACCGTTCGGTGAGCTGCTGATCAAGGAATTCGTGCAGGCTGCACTCGATGAAGCGCTCAAGCTCGAGAACGCGCTGCGCAGCCTGCGCGCTGATATAAAGGTCGTCGTGATGCATTACTCGCCGATCATCGAAACCATCATCGGCGAGCCGGAAGTCATCTGGCCGTTCCTCGGCTCCTCACGCCTGCTCCAGCCGATCGAGACGATCGGTGCCGATGTCGTATTCCACGGCCATGCGCATCACGGCACCGCCGAGGCCAGAACGCCGTCGGGCATCCCGGTGTTCAACGTGGCGTTGCCGCTGCTCGAGGAGCGCGGCCAGAAGTTCTTTGTTTGGGAATTCGCGGCGCCGGAGCGGCGCAAGCCCGGCATGGAAACGCGCTTCACCCGTAGCGCTCGAGGAACCGGATGAGCGCGGCTTCCTCGGGATAGTATTCGATCGGTTCGATAGCGTTCAGCCGCCGCGGGTGTTTTCTCATATTCGACGTCGTCCGTCCCGCCCTCGCGTACTCGTCGAGGACCGCCGGATGGATGTATGCCTTGCGCGCGATGGTCGGCGTGTTCCCGAGATCGAGCGACACCAGCTTGCAGGTCAGCGTCAGGTTGCGTTTGGTTTCGCTGTTGGTGCGGGCTGGCCCGATGTCGGAGAGAATGGTGGCGGCGCGCACGGTGCCGCCGAGGGTGCGCAGGTCCTTCGATGTCAGCTTGCAGCCGGCGACTTCTTCCAGGTAGCGGTTCACGGATTGTGCGGTAACCGGTTTGATGCGCCCCGCGGCGTCCATGTACTGAAACAGCCGGGCCCCGGGCAGTGATAGCAATTCCTCGATGATCTCGACCAGCGGCGTGTCGGCGACGAACTGGCGCTGATCGATCTTGCGCTTGCCGCGATAACAGAAGATCAGATTGTTGCGATCGATCTGCACGTGATGCTTGCGCAGCGTGCTGATGCCGAAGGTGCGGTGCTGCACGGCGTAGCGCTCGCTGCCCGCTCGGAAGTACGCGCGGCAGACCAGCCGCACCACGGTCGCGTGCACTTTTTCGCGGTCGAGGCGGCGGCGCCGCAGATGACGATTGGTCGCGTCGCGGATGAGCGGCAGCGCACTCGAGACGTGCAGCAGCTTCTTCCATTTGCGGCTGTCGCGCCGCGCGACGTGCGCGCTGCTGTAGATGTACTGCTTGCGGCCGGCCGCGTCGTAGCCGAACGCCTGGACTTTGCGCTTCGGATCTGGCGAGATGTGGACGTCGGTCCAGGCAGGCGGAATGCGCAGGGCGTGGATGCGCTTCAGTGTGGACGCGCTGGCCAGCGGGCGGCCGTTGCTGCCCAGATAACGCGGGCGTTTGGGTGTGCCTGCGCGCTGCCACCAGCTTTCCGTCTTCGCCAGGGAGGCGAGGAATTCACGGACTGTGCCAACGAGATTGGGGGAGGTGATCATGGAACGAGCGGCGCCGGTGATTCCGGGCGATGATATCAGCGCCACGAAAGAATTCTACGTTGACAAGCTCGGTTTCGAGCTGGCCTGGGCAAACCCGAACGAAGACAACGATCAGGATGGCATGATCGGCGTGCGCCGCGGCGGCATGGTCATCACCATCGACTGCCCGATGTCGGGTCACGGCCGGCAGGCGTGCGTGGCACTGGAAGTCGACGCCGCCGATGCGTACTACAACGAGTGGAAGGACAAGGTCGAGATCAAGCGCCCGCCCATGAACGAGTACTGGGGCGCACGCACGTTCGCGCTCCATGATCCGGCGGACAACACGATCTTCGTAATGGGACCGGTGGTTTAAACATCCCCGTCGTCCGCGGCATCCTACTGGCACACGTTAAGGAGCGCGCCGTGTCCAGATTCACTGCCATCGCCTTCTGCCTCGCCAGCGCAACGCTGCGGCCTTCACCGGATCATGCAAAGATCGCGTATGCCACCCGTGTAAATGGCGGCTGGGAGATCTTCGTCATGAATGACGACGGCTCCCGCAAATCCCAGCTCACGAATCGCCGCGCACAGGAGCGCTTTCCGCTCTGGTCGCCCGACCGCAGGCAGATTGCGTTCGGCGCTCAGGTCGGCAGTGAGTGGAAGTGGGAGCTGTGGCTAATGGACGCGGACGGTCGCAACCAGAAGCGGCTCGTCTCGAATATCATTGCGAAAGGCACACGCGCATGGTCGCCCGATGGCACACGCATCGTGCTGGCCGCGGACGTGAATAGCGACGTCGAAATCCTGACGGTCCGCGCGGTCGACGGCGCCATCACACGCCTCACGAACTCGCCAGGTGAAGATCGCGATCCGTGCTGGTCACCGGACGGGCGGCTAATTGCATTCTCGTCGTTCCGCGACGGCAATGCGGAAATCTACGTCATGCGCGCGGACGGCAGCGGCCTCCGGCGATTGACGAGTAACAGCGTGCGCGACGGCAGTCCAGCCTGGTCACCTGATGGCTCGACCATCACGTTCGTGTCCGGGCGCGACAGCGAGCGCGACATCTATCTCGTTTCTGTCGCGGACGGCAAGATCGAACGGCTAACGACCGGCGCGAGTGTGACGAGCGATGTGTCGAAGTGGTCGCCGGACGGCAGACAGCTCGCGATTCAGGTCGCGCACGGCAAGAACTACGACATCGAGGTCGTGACTCTCGGCGGCGAACGTCGTCGGCTTGTAAGCTCACCGGAATTCGATGGGCAGTACAGCTGGTCACCGGATAGTCGGCGGCTGGTCTACATCTCGGACCGCGACAGCGCGCCGGGAGTGTACGTGGTCGATGTGAAGAGTGGTCGTTCGCGGCGAGTTGCGTCCGGTGAATCGCTCAATCCGGCCTGGGCGGACTGATCACGACCTGGGGGCTTTGCGCAGGGAACGTGACGTCGCGCTTCGCGCCATGAGCCTGAGAATCTTGCCTAAATAGGCCGAAGGTGTCAGCATGAATGACCCCCGCAGCCACAACGGGTCGCAGTATTCTATGTGGACGGCGCGCGCAAATTTCCCCTGTTCGTGCCTCGGCAGTTCTTTACCAGCGTGTGCGTCTCGGCGCGCGGGCTCGGCAGTAGTGCATTTTCCTTGGTAGAACGGATCATGTAGCCCACAAACGAGCTCGCGCCGGGTGCTGTGGCGGTTGCTGCGTTGTGGGTGAGAGGACCAAGGTACAAGAGACAACGCCCCTTGCCCGATCACATCGCGCGCCGGCAGTGACCGGCGCATTGGCGTTCACACCTCTACTCGAGAGATATCAAATGGAAATGATCGGGATGAGGGCGTCGCTTACGTCTCGAAGAACGATCGCGATCTCGTTGCGCGTCATTATCGCGTCGAAGATGCCGCGCAGGAGCAATGGAAGATCCGTGGTGTCGACGGCAGCGAGAAGCTGATGTCGGTTCTGTTGGCCGAACCTGAGTGGCTCGCGGCGATACCCGCGGCGCAAAAGAATCGGAGGACAAGGCGCGGCATGGTATGCGGCACGGATGATCGACCTCCCAGACGTGACAATACCGGCTGCATACGGCAGGCTGGTGGTGTGAACAGGTGGATGGAGCGCAAGCAAACCGTCGGATATCGTTATTGCGTTGCCGGCTCGCCAACCGACACCTGCGACGAGGCCTTCGTCAAAGTCGGAGAGTGGATCTACTACTCGGATCGTTGTGTGACGGAAACACCGCCACGCAAGGACTACAAGAGGTGGGTATGCTTCCCGTGAACGCAAAGAGCGTCTAACTGCGCTAATCGGCGAACAAGGAGAGACAATGCCGGTCGACTACTTGGCGGAGCTTACTGCCCAAGGCAAGAGCTTTACTCTCGCGCATGCAGCGGGCACAAACCCGCTCGTGCATTCGTTCACCCTGACGCCGCCGGCCGGTCTGATCAGTCCGTCGCGCGACAGCCAGCCGCCGACACTCAAACTTTCGGTTACGGACACCGTGGTCGAGTCCACCGTAACCGGAACGAGAGACTTGGAGATTGATCTTCCAATAATCGGAAAATGGGTGCGCGTGCCGACGCCCGATTTGCCTGCGGATCCGATTACGGAGAATCCGATCGGAGGTATGCCAGCGGCGGAGCGGCTGCAGCAGCTATCAGGCACAGTGACCGGTTTGTTGTCGACTACGCTGACGACTGACATGCCACCGGCCACGCTCATGCAATCGGACCTGAGTCAGGGTCAGACTGCGGGTGTTCCTGCGCTGCTCGGACGTATAAAAGGAGTGGTGAACGAGACCATCAAGGAGCTCAAGGAAGTTCTGAAGACGCTGGACCCGATTGCGGTGACGGCAGCGCTGCGAATCCGGGTCGTGGACGATCAGAGTCCATCTTCAACAACCACCACTAGCCTCGTCCAGGTGCAGTTCGGTAGCGGCACCCTTGGAGCTTTGACAGCTGCTCCTCCGGCCGGTACGGCTCTGGTCAATGCCAACCCCTTCACGTTTTCGTTGCGCATTCCGCCACTGTTTTCGGAATTGCGTGCTGCCGAGCCTGAGGTCGTGAAGCTGAGCGTGTACGTCAGTCTGGACCTCAGCGTGACACCGCCGCCCGCGGGGTCCGCACCGGTGACTACAACGATCGACTTTCCGCCCATTCCGCTCGTGTTGCCGACGATTCCCATCCCGACCATCGTGGTGCTTTGCGAGAATGAGTTGTTCTTCGGGCGCAAGCTGGTCGTAGTGCCGAGCGATTCACTGATCGGCCAGGCGCTTTCCGCAGGAGGCCGACCGGTAGGTGACGCGCTTACTCTCACCAATCAGATGTTGACCGCGCTGTCGTCCGTAATCGGCGGCTTGGCGGGTGCCGCAAGCTTCGCCGGGTTCCTGACGTCGGCGGGTGGTGGAGCGGCGGGAATGACGTCGACATCAATCGCCGCCACCATGCCGGCAGCGACAGCCGCCGCGGTCTTAATGAGTATCGCGCAGTCGCCGGGGCAGACGATCATCGTTGCAAGCTCCCAGCTCTCTACCCTCGATGCACCCAACCTGGTGTTCGATCCCGGCGGTTGGTTCGGGATTGGCCGGTTCACCGCCAATGCAATGGCGAGTTCGCTAATCGTGATCGGTCGTCCCGGAACGACGGTGTCTTTCGGTCAATTCGGCGGCTGGCCAATCGCGGCGCAGCTCACTCCGCTTACCATCACGCTCGGTCCAGGGGTCGGATGCGCGATCAGCTCACTGGTTCCACCGGGAGCGACGATCAACATTCAGCCGACCGATCCGGCTTCAAAGATGACTATCGTTTTCGGCGGAACTGTAACGAGCTTCAGCCCGAAGCAGAACCAGGATCAGATCAGCTCTGTCGCAATTGCGCGACCGCCGGCTGGATTGATGCTCGCAACCTGATCTTCAACTTTATTCCCGTATGCCAATCGACAAATACCCGACCCTGCGAGGCCGCAAGCAATCCGTGCTGTCGCAATCCGTTGCGCGTGTGCATGGTCACCGATTCACGGATGGCATTCCGGTCGTCTTGACCGCGGAGCGCAATGCGCTCGTGTATTACTGGGGCAATCTCGACTCGGGCGGTGGCAGTCCCTCGAAGTTGGCCACGACAACATCGATGTCAACATGAACACGCCATGGCCGGCAAACTCCTGGAACTGGTCGCGTGAAGCGAGGCTGTTGTTTGGGCGCGACTCTGCATGGGCTGTCTACAAGCGTTCCATTGGCGGTCAAACGCGTCTGTGGATCGATCGTCTGAAGCTCACATCCGAGGAGCCTGTAATCAGCTTCGAGCGAGCCGGCCCGGTCGAGGTCCCGCTGGCCGCCGTCGGCTACGACAGCAGCGGTTTTGAGCTTGGGGCTGATTACGTCCCGCAGGCGGACCGCATCTTCATCATCACACAATGCATGCGCGGCGCGCAGACTCGGCTCGTGCTACTGGTTGCGGATCCCGATGCTTTGGATGATCCGTTTTGCCTTTCGTTCCATATCTCTCGCTCATAATCCTGTCTACGCTCTGATGGGCGGCTACGCTCGAGACCTCGACACGGTTGCATTGCGGAAGGCCTATCTCGAGACGAAGGCGCGCTATGCTGCTGGCGCGAGGTCGCTAGGCATGACTGAGGCCCTTCCGTGGCGGTATATGACAAGAATGATCGGCCTCCCGCCGATCGAGCGGCGAAATGATCCGATTCCAATATTCCGTCTCTTGTGCGACGACTTCTCGAAATGGTATCCCCAAAGGTCGCTTCCGAAAGCCTGCACCCCATGAGCCAGAAGACCGGCATTCCACCTCCCATTCGATCTTCAACGGCAGAACGCACATCGCTCGCATCCGCGCGCTGTTCTCATGTTGCTGACGGGTGGCTGCCCAGCTCGCGATGCAGCCAGGCCTTCGCCAACCGCCACTCACGTTTGACGGTTCTGGGCGAGCGCTGCACGATCAGAGCCGTTTCTTCGACCGTCAGCCCAGCAAAATATCTGAGCTCGACAATGCGAACCTGCTCAGGATCGATGCGGGAAAGTCGGCTGAGCACCTCGTCGATCGCCAGCACGTCGGCAACATGTTGCTCCTCTTCCGCGCTGTCCGCAGCGCCGCTGAGCGAGATGAAGACCGCCGAGCCGCCGCGTTTCGCGGTGCGTCGAGCGCGCGCGTAATCGACGAGGATACGTCGCATCAACTGCGCGGCCACCGCAAAAAACTGCGCGCGGTTCTGCCAACTCGCATGCTTCTGATCGACAAGGCGGAGATAGAGCTCGTGCACGAGCGCGGTCGGCTGCAGCGTGTGCTCGGCACGCTCCTGTCGAAGTTGACGTGCGGCAATGGCGCGACATTGCTCGTAGACCAGCGGCACGAGTTGCTCGAGCGCCGTTTCGTCGCCTTGTGACCAGCGACTCAGCAATCGGGTGATTTCGTCAGCGTTCAAGATCTGCAGCGGCTGCGGCTAGCCCGGTGCGCTCCAGGAGTGAGCGGATGCGCGGGTCGCTCCGGAACTGGCCCAGCGGCTCATCCGCGGCCAGATACGCAATTCCATTCGACTGCTCTTCGTACGCCCGTTCCATCCACATTGCCGCCCGGTCGAAATCACCGACCGCGACCAGGATCGAAGCGATCGACCAGGGCGGGATGTACTCGCGTTCGTTGCGCGCCAGCAGTTCGGCAAGCAATTGGCGCGCGGTCGCCGTATCGCCAGCAACGTGCAGATCGGGCCAACTGATTCGAACGGACAACTGAATGCAGACGCACTGGTCCGCTGGAGTGCGAACTTGCCAACTCCGTTCGCGGCGAGTCCCGGCCCGTCTCTCCAGCTGCGCGTGGTCAAGACCGGATATCACGATTATGAGCAGGTGCTGAATTTCGGAGCGTTACCCGATACGACGCGCGGAAAGCTGCTCGACGTTGGGCAAATCGCATTGCGCCGGCAGTGACCGGCGGCTTGGCGTTCACACCTCTACTCGGAGATATCAAATGGAAATGATCGGGATGTTGATCATCGGCATCGTGATCGGCGCTGGCGTAATGTTGCTTACACGGCGCGCGAAAACTGCGATGCCCGAAGGCAAGGAAGGCGAACTCCTGGCCGTGATCGCGTGGGATGAGAGCGTCGCTTACGTCTCGAAGAACGATCTGGGGCCCCTGTAGAATTGGCGCGAAGCTGCTGGCGAGTCCGG
>JBQTID010000085.1:0-8406 GCA_052389275.1 Gemmatimonadota bacterium
AGCGCTTCGGCCACGAATTCAATCCGGCCGCCACGGAGATGAATCATGGATTGCCGGTCGGCGAGCTTACGCTCGCGGATCGGCTGAGAGCAGCAGGTTACCGCACTGGGTTGATCGGCAAGTGGCACCTTGGATCCGGCGATCAGTTTCATCCCCTGGAGCGCGGCTTCGATGAGTTTTACGGATTTCTGGGTGCCGCGCACTCCTACTTCGAGGCGCCGGACAGCAGCCGTACTTCCATCTACGACGGCAAACGCAAAGTTGCGGAGCCGAAGTACCTGACTGAGGCGTTCGGCGATCGCGCCGTCGCGTTCATCCAGCGCAACCAGGCGCAGCCGTTCTTCTTGTACCTCGCGTTCAACGCGGTGCACACGCCGCTGCACACGACCGATAAGTACTACGATCGTTTTCCGAACATTGCGGACATCACACGTCGCACTTACGCCGGCATGCTGTCGGCAATGGATGACGCGATCGGCAGAACCATCGCTGCGCTGCGCGCGGCCAACCTGGAAGCGAACACGCTCATCGTCTTCTTCAACGATAACGGCGGCCCCGTCATGCAGGGCACCGCGATTAACGGCTCGAGCAACGGGACGCTGCGCGGCTCGAAGCGGCAGACCTGGGAGGGCGGCATTCGCGTACCGTTCTTCATGCGCTGGCAAGGGCAGCTGCCGGAGGGCAAAGTAGACGCGCGCCCGATCATTCAGCTCGACGTGCTGCCGACTGCGCTCGCCGCGGCCGGCGTCGCCGTTCCGCCGGACTGGCAGCTGGACGGCGTGAATCTGCTGCCTTTCCTGACCGGCAAAGTGTCGGGACAGCCGCATGCTGCGCTGTACTGGCGTCTCGGTGAGCACATGGCGATTCGCAGCGGCGACTGGAAGCTGGTGAAATCGCCGGATGGTCGTTTGCGCGACGTCGACCACTCCAAACCGCGCGATCTTTCCGATGCGCAACTCTTCAATCTCGAGAACGATCTCGCCGAGGCGAACAATCTCGCCGCGGCGCAGCCCGCGAAGCTGAGTGAATTGACGAGCGCGTGGCAGAAATGGAATGCGGAGCTGGTGAAGCCGCTGTGGGAATCGCCCGGCGCGCAGCTGACGCCTGCCCAGATCGCGGCATTTGTTTTAGGGGAGGGAATCACCGAGCGCACCATGTCGGTCAATGGTGTTGCGCTGCGTTTTACGGATCAGGGTGTTGGCACGCCCGTGTTGTTCATGCACGGCTCCAACTCAGACGCGCGCATTTGGGAACCGCAGCGTCGCGCGGTGGCTGACAAACACCGCTTCCTTGCGCTAACGATGCGCTACTTCGGAGTGGCCAGCTGGCCCGACGGAGGTGAGAACTTCTCCCAGGCAACGCATGTGGATGATGCCGCGGCGTTCGTGCGTAAGCTGAACGCGGGACCGGTGATCGTGGTCGGAACGTCCTACGGCGCGGTTGTCGCGCTGGGGTTGGCGACGCAGCATCCTGAGCTGGTGCGCGGACTTTTCCTGAACGAGCCGCGCCTCGCCGCCGCCGTCACCGATGCCGCGGATCAACAGGTTTTGGCCGAGGAAGAACGCAAGTTGAGCGCCGTGCTCGATCCACACTTGAAAGCAGCCGAAAGCGCGGAAGCTGTCAAGCAAATGTACGATTTCTCGCACAATTCGCCGGGCGCATTCGAAGCCCTGCCCGCGAGCCAACGCAGAATTCATCTGGACAACGCGCGCACGGTTTCGTTGCGGCAGGCGAGTCGGCGCCTCGCGCTGACCTGTGACCAGCTCGCGAAGATCAAAGTGCCGGTCACCATCACGCGCGGTGAGCTGACGCGGCCGGCCCTCAGAATCACAGCGGAGGCGGTTAGCAAGTGCGTGCCCGGCGCACAGCTCATCATCATTGAACGTGCGCATCACGGCGCACCGTATCAGAACGATGAAGTGTTCAACGCCGCGCTGCTGGCGTTCATTGGCAAAAACTAGACGCTGATTACCAGGGCCACATGGGTCGAGACAATCGCCAATTCATCCGCCACCCCGTCAAAGTGCCGATCGAGGTAAGCACGATGCGCACTTCACCCGGTCGAACGCACGAAGGCGTCAACGTCAGCCACGGTGGCATTGCCTTCCTCGTGGATGAGGAAATGTACGAGGGCCAGACCGTCTCACTGCGCATGCCGACGGTGAGCCCGCCATTCGAGGCGAACGCGCGCGTCGCCTGGTGCCGGACCGAAGGAGTGAAGTATTGTGTCGGCGTCGCATTCATCGATGCGAGCGATGCACTCAAGGCGCGCATGGTCGAACAGGCATGCGCGATCGAAGCGTATCGCATTGACGCAATGAAGAAGGGTCGCCGTCTTACCGCCGCGCAGGCGGCCGAGGAATGGGTCCGCAAGCACGGTGACGCATTCCGCCGGATCAGCGAGCAGAATACGCCGTAAAATCAACGCGAGGAGATTTCCATGCCCTACGTCGATGGCTTTGTAGTGCCCATGGCCAAGCGCAATGTGCCGGCATACCGGAAAATGGCGCGCAAGGCAGGCAAGGTCTGGATCGAGTACGGCGCACTCGAGGTTCATGAGTGCGTCGCCGACGATCTGAACGTTCCAATGGGAGTATCGTTCTCCAAGCTGCTGAAGCTCAAGCAGGGCGAAACCATCTTTTTCTCGTGGATCACGTACAAGTCGCGAACGCACCGCGATCGCGTGAACAAACTTGTGATGAAGGACCCGCGCATCACGAAGATGGGCCCGGAAGAAATGCCATTCGATATCAAGCGTATGGTCTATGGCGGCTTCAAGTCAGTCGTCGACCTGGAGTAGGCTTCGACACACTGGTCGGCGAGCTGAAGGCCGCGCGCGCTGCGCTTCTGCGCGTGCTTGAGAAGGCGCATGGCCTGGAGCTCGAATCGCTCGAGCACACGCATCGTGCGCTTGGCACATTGGTGGGAAGTGTGGCGAGTGCCGCGGTCAGCTATCTATAATAGAGGTAAACGGAACCCCGTGTTCGATACTGGAGGCTCGCGTGAGTAAGGTCCTTTACCGTTCGGTTCTCGCGGCGCTGTATCTCGCCGTTACACTGCCTGCTCTCGCGCAGGAGCGGTACAAGCTGCCACCGAAGGTGGTCGTCGACATCGTGGACGCGGCGCCGGCACCCACCATAGGCATCAGCCCACAGCGCGACCGCGTTCTCATTGTCGAACGCATGGGCATGCCCACGATTGCAGACCTCGCGCAGCCCATGCATGGGCTCGCAGGCATACGCATCAATCCGCGCACGTTTGCACCGCACGCAGCAACGGTCGCCAAGAGCGTCATCATCAAGGACATCGGAACCGGTCGCGAGGTGCCGGTGCAGGTGCCGGCAGACGCGACACTCAGCGCGGTGTGGTCGCCGGACGGCAAGCTGATCAACGTCGTAAGCCAGGCGGAAAACGGTGCGGAGCTGTGGATCGCGGATGCAGTGACCGGCCAGGCGCGCAAGATCACGGATCGACGGCTGAACGCGACGTACTTCGGCAGCGTCTGCACGTGGCTCGCGGACGCTACGCGCCTGCTTTGTCGTCTGATTCCGCAGAATCTGGGCGCTCCGCCGACGGCACCGTTGGCACCGACCGGACCAATCGTGCAGGAAACGAGCGGCAAGAGCTCGCCCGCGCGCACGTATCAGGATCTGCTGTCGGGTCCGCACGATGAAGCGCTCTTCCGTCACTACTTCACGGCGCAGCTCGCGCTCATCGATGCGCACACTGGCAGCGTAACCGAGATCGGGAAGCCCGCCATTTTCACGAGCGTACTGCCGTCACCGGATAACAACTACCTGCTCGTCACGCGGGTGCCGGGACCGTATCCCTACACCGTTCCAATCTTCAACTTCCCGCACGTAACGGAAGTGTGGAACGCAAAGGGAGAGGTCGTGAACGTCGTCGCCAACTATCCGGTGGAAGACGATCGTCCCTCCGGCTTCGTGACGACGCTGCCGCGCGCAGCGAACTGGCGGCCTACCGAACCCGCCACACTGCTGTACGTCGAAGCGCTCGACGAAGGCAATCCGCGCAAGCCCGCGGAGAAGCGCGACCGCGTCATGATGATGCGCGCGCCGTTCACACAGCCGACCGAAGTTGCGAAAACGCCGAATCGGTTCGCCGGCATCACGTGGCTGGAGAAGGGAGGCGCGTTCATCAGCGACATCGACTACCCGAAACGCTGGCGCCGCACCTGGTCGTTCAATCCCGATCGCCCCGCGGAGCCGTGGCGCAGCGTGTGGGACCTGAGCATGCAGGACGCGTATCGCAATCCAGGCACGCCGGTGAACCGGCCGGGTCCCATCAACATCGTGCTACAGCAGGGTGACTACATCTATCTCGAGGGACAAGGCGCATCACCCGAAGGCAACCGTCCGTTCCTCGACCGCCTGAACGTGCGTACGCTGAAGACCGAGCGCCTCTGGCGGAGCGGCCCGAACGAGCTCGAGTCGTTTGTCGCGCTCGTCGATGACGATGCGACGCGTATCATTACACGCCGCGAATCGGTGACCGAGCCGCCGAACTATGTCCTGCGCAATCGCAAGAGTGGTCGTGTGACTGCGCTGACCAATTTCGCGAACCCGCATCCGCAGCTCGCCGGCGTGACCAAGCAGCTCGTCAAATACACGCGCAACGATGGCGTGCCGCTCTCCGCTACGCTGTATCTGCCCACGGACTACAAGCAGGGCTCGCGTCTGCCGGTCGTGATGTGGGCGTATCCGACGGAATTTCAGTCTGCCGACGTCGCGGGGCAGGTGCGCCGCTCACCCAACGTCTTCACGCGGGTCGGCGGCATTTCGCACTTGTTCCTCCTCACGCAGGGATACGCCGTGTTCGACAACCCGACCATGCCGATCGTGGGGGGTGACACGGCCAACAACCACTATGTCGAGCAGCTGGTCGCGAGCGCGGAGGCCGCGGTGGACAAGGTCGTCGAGTTAGGCGTAGGCGACCGCGAGCGCATAGGTGTGGGCGGCCACAGCTACGGCGCGTTCATGACTGCGAATCTGCTCGCGCACACCGATCTCTTCCGCGCGGGCATCGCGCGCAGCGGCGCGTACAACCGCACGCTCACGCCGTTCGGTTTCCAGAACGAAGAGCGCACGTACTGGGAGGCGCCGGACGTCTACAACTGGATGTCGCCCTTCAATTATGCGGACAAGATCAAGGAACCGATCCTGCTGACGCACGGCGCGGCCGACAACAACTCCGGGACCTTCCCGATGCAGTCGGAGCGGCTGTACGCGGCGCTGAAAGGACACGGTGGCACCGTGCGCTATGTTGTCCTGCCGCACGAGGCGCACGGCTACGCCGCGCGCGAATCGGTGCTGCACACGCTTGCCGAGATGATCGAGTGGTTCGACAAGCACGTGAAGAACGCGAAGCCGCGGACGGTTAGTCGACCTGGAGTAGGTCAGCCGACAGTTCAATCAAGGTGATTGCAATACGCGCAATGGCGACGTACTTTAATGGAGGTTGTCAGACACTTGCCAAACGGATCCCGAATGGACATCAGCTCGCGCACCACGATGACTGATCGCTCGCTGCCCACCTCGCGCTTGAACATGAATCCGCGAACCAATAAGCGTTGCCCGTCGATTAAGCGGGTGACAATGCGAGTGTGCGCGACGGCTACATAGAAGAAATTTGATTCCGGCTTCTCCGACCGCCCTCGCGCTCACTCTGAACGCGAGGGCGGTTTTCTTTCAGGCAAAAGGTAAATAGCTATGCGGCAATCCGTCTTCGAGAGCATGCTGGAGCGTGGTGCCTGCGGTGTCGGCTTCGTGGCACGCGTGTCGGGAAGACCCGATCATGCTCTGGTCCGGACGGCCCTGGAGGCGGTGAGCTGTCTCGAGCATCGCGGCGCCGTTGCAGCGGACGGAAAGAGTGGAGACGGCGCCGGCATTCTGACGCAAATACCGCGTCGGCTGCTGGCGCGCGAGGTCGAGCAAGGCGGGCTAAAACTGCGCAAGGGCGAGCGGCTGGGGATCGGCATGCTCTTCCTGCCGCGTGGCGATGTGCTCGGCCAGCGTGCAATGAACTCGGCGCTGGAAGCTCAAGGTCTGCGCGTGCTCGGATGGCGGCTCGTGCCGGTCGACGCGGCTGCGTTGGGTGAGGCCGCGCGCGCGACCCTGCCCGACATCCGGCAAGTGCTGGTTGCCGGGCCTGCGGGCACGCGCGGCGCCGTCTTCGAGCAGCACTTGTACCTGGCGCAAAAAAGCTTCGAACGTGCGCGTGCACCCGGCTACATCTGCTCGCTTTCCGCGCGCACCATCGTTTACAAAGCGTTGTGCGGGGCCCATCAAATTCCGCGCTTCTACACCGATCTGAACGACCCGCTCTACCAGAGTGCGCTGGCCGTCTACCACCAGCGATACTCGACCAACACGCTGCCATCCTGGGAGATGGCGCAGCCGTTCCGGATGCTCGCGCACAATGGCGAGATCAACACACTGTGGGGCAACCGCGCATGGATGCGCGTGCGCGAGGCGGAGCTGCCGCCCGAGCTGTGTCCCGTGCTCACTGATGGGCAATCCGATTCGGCCGCACTCGATGCTGCGTTGCAGCTCATGCGGCGCACCGGGCGCGATATCACGCATGCGCTGAGCATGTTGATAACGCCTGCATGGGAAGAGACCAGCGCCGCGCTCTCCACTGATGTGCGCGCGTTTTATCATGCGCACGCACCGCTGATTGAACCCTGGGATGGTCCGGCCGCCGTTTCCTTCTGTGATGGACGTGTTGTTGGTGCGGCGCTCGATCGCAATGGTCTGCGACCCTGCCGGTACAAGATCACCGCGGACGGCATGGTCGTGGCCGGATCAGAGGCCGGTGTCGTCGATCTCGATGACGAGCAGGTGATCAGCAAAGGGCGGCTCGGTCCCGGTGAAATGCTTGCGGTCGACGTCGTCCGCCACCGAATCCTGCACAACGCGCAGATCCGCCGGCGGTTGACGCGCTACAGCGCGCCACGCTGGGCCGCTGTGCACTTATCGACGCCCGAACTCTCTACACCCGCAACGCCGGTTGTCGAGCAAAGCGTGCGGCGGGCTCTCGGCTTGAGCCAGGAGGACGTGAAGATCGTGGTGGCAGCCATGGCCGAAGATGAAAAGGATGCGGTTTGGTCTATGGGCGACGACGCGCCTATTCCGCCGCTATCTCAGGCGCCGCACGCGATCTACAGCTTCCTGCGCCAGCGCTTCGCGCAGGTCACCAATCCTCCAATTGATCCGTTGCGGGAAGCTGTAGTCATGTCGCTTCGCACGTGGCTTGGGCCACGTCCGCCACTGGTGGCACTCACAACTGCCACGCCGCTGATCGAGCTCGAGTCGCCGATTCTTACTTCGGAAATGGCTGCCGCGCTGCGCGCACAGCACGAGATTCCACTTGCCGGGCTGGATTGCACGTTCGACGCAGCCGGTGACCATCTGCTTGCTGCCATTGATCGCATCGCAACACAGGCGGAAGCGGCAGTTCAAGCGGACGCGGGACTGCTCGTGCTGACGGACCGTGGCGTAAACGCGCAGCGCGCGGCCGTTCCCATGCCACTGGTTGTCGGCGCGGTGCACCATCGCCTGGTCGCTGCGCGGCTGCGCGCCCGGGCAGGATTGATCGTGGAAGCCGGTGATTGCTGGGACACGCATCACGCCGCCGTGTTGATCGCATGTGGCGGCACCGTGGTATGGCCGTGGCTCGCGCTCAGCATCGCGCGCGAGCTGGATGCCGAGCGCGGCGAGGAACGGCTGATGCGCACGCTTTGCGCCGGTCTGCGCACAGTGATGTCGAAAATGGGCATCTCTACGGTAGCAAGCTACCGCGGCGCGCAGCAGCTCGAGGCGCTCGGTCTCGCGCAGGAAATCGTGGATCACTGCTTCGAGGGTATGCCTACCGCCATTGGAGGTTTGGGTTTCGACGCGCTCACGGCTGCTGTGCTCGCGCGCCATGCCGCCGCATTCGGCGCGGCAGCCGATGAGCCGCTGCCGGACCATGGCCGCGCGCGCTTTCGCCGCGCCGATCATGCTGAGCATCACGCGTGGAATCCGATCGCCGTGCGAGCGCTCCAGGACAGCGTCGGCTCCGGACGCCGTGTCGCCAGTGATCAGCAGTCAGCGTGGCGTGAATTCCGACAGATTGCGAACCAGCCCGTCGCACAGCTGCGTGATCTGCTCGAGTTCGCGCCGGCTGCACCGCCGGTCGCTGTCGACGTCGTAGAAGACGCCGCCAGCATCGCGCGCCGGTTCATCACGAGCGCGATGTCACTCGGCGCACTGTCACCGGAAGCACATGCTACGCTGACCATCGCCATGAATCGGTTGGGCGCGCGCTCGAACTCGGGGGAAGGCGGCGAGAATCCAGAGCTTTACGAGAATGAGCCTGGAGGCGATCGTCGCGACAACAAGATCA
>JBQTID010000086.1:0-7333 GCA_052389275.1 Gemmatimonadota bacterium
TTTCTCATGTATCGGTTGCGCAGCACAATCGCGACCGCGTTCAGGCTCAGCAGCACAATCAGCAGCACGATGCTGGCCGCGGCCGCGACCTCATGGAAGCCCGCTTGCGGCTTGGACACCCAGTTGAAGATCTGAATCGGTATAACCGTAAATTCGTCGAGCGGGCCTCTCGGCACGAATGGTACGAACGCGAGCGCACCGACCATGATCATGGGCGCGGCCTCGCCGATCGCGCGCGAGAGTGCGAGGATGGTTCCGGTCAGCACACCGGGCATTGCCTGCGGCAGCACATGATAACGAATCGTCTCCCAGCGGGTTGCGCCCAGTGCGTATGCACCGAGCCGGATCGAATTGGGCACCGCCTTGATCGCCTCCTGGGATGCGATGATGATCACCGGCAGGATCAGCAGCGCGAGCGTGCATGCGCCGGCGAGAATACTACGCCCCATGTGCAGGAAGTGCACGAACACGGCAAGTCCGAGTATGCCGTAAACGATGGATGGCACGCCGGCCAGATTCGAGATGTTCATCTGGACGAGGGACGTGTAGCGGTTGCGCGGCGCGTACTCTTCGAGCCAGATCGCGGTGCCGACGCCCAGCGGGAAGGAAATCGCCGCCGTCAGCACGAGCGTCCACACTGACCCGTAGAGGGCAGGCTTGATGCCCGAGCGCTCGGCAAAACGCGAAGGGAAGCCGTTCAGGAACGCCCAGGAAAGACGGGACGCGCCGTCTCGAAGAATATCGATCAGCAGGACCGCGAGCACCACTACGCCGAGCACCGTCGCCAGCAATGCGAGTGCCGAGAAGATCCGTCCGACGATGCGCCGCTTGTTCACTCGTACACCTCACGATAGCGCCGCAGCACGAGGTTACTCATGATATTCATCGCCAGCGTTACGAAGAACAGGGCCAGGCCTACGGCAAAGATCGTCTTGTATTCGATCGAGCCTGCCGGCGCCTCACCCATGCTCACCTGCGCTATGTAGGCCGTCATCGTCTGCACGCTCTCGAATGGATTGAGAGTCAGCTTGGGGGTCGCGCCCGCCGCAATCGTGACGATCATGGTTTCGCCAATGGCACGCGAGATCGCCAGGATGAACGAGGCGATGATGCCGGACAACGCCGCGGGCACGATCGTACGGGTGGCCACCTCGAATTTGGTCGCGCCCAGCGCGTAGGCGCCTTCTCGCAATGAGCCAGGCACCGCACTCAGCGCGTCTTCCGACAGCGAAGACACCATTGGAATGATCATGATGCCCATCACGATGCTCGCACTCAGAGCATTGAAGATCTCGGTTTCCGGCCAGACCACGCGTAGCATCGGCGTAACGAACGTGAGCGCGAAATAGCCATAAACGACGGTAGGAATGCCGGCCAGAATCTCGAGGATCGGCTTGAGGATGCGACGCGCGCGCTCGGGCGCGTATTCGCTGAGATAAATCGCGCTGAGCAGGCCGAGCGGCAATGCAACGGCCGCGGCCCCCAGCGCGATCAATAGTGAGCCGCTCAGCAACGGCAGCATTCCAAAGTGCTTCGGCTCGAAGAGCGGCGTCCACTTCGTGCTCGTCAGGAACTCGATGGGTGAGACGTCCGCGAAAAAACCCGCCGCCTGCGTAAGCAGCACGATCACGATTCCGACCGTAGTCAAAATCGAAACCGTGCTGAACGCGGTCAGGATCGCGCCGACCAGGCGCTCCTTGCGGTGCCTACTGCGCTGTAGTTCCGGCCGGTCCAAGCTTGCCCAATGCTTCCTGGTAATTTGCGTCGCCCAGCGCAACGTAGCCGACCTGCGGCACGAGCGCGGACGCGTCCTTCAGATAAAACTCCACGAAGGCTCTGACCTCCGGCCGCTGTAACGCAGCACGGTTGACATAGATGTAGAGAGGGCGTGACAGCGGTTCGTACGTACCGTTCTTGACCGTCTCTTCAGTCGGCAGCACGCAGCCGGACCCGCCATCGACACCGACCGCTTTCAACTTCGTTGCGTTCTCCTTGTAATAGGCATAGCCGAAATAGCCGAGCGCATTCCGGTCACCTTCGACGCCCTGAACCAGCACATTGTCGTCCTCACTCGCGGTATAGTCGGCCCGGCTCGCGTCCTCCGTGCCCATGATTGCCTCGGTGAAATAGTCGAACGTGCCAGAGTTCGTGCCTGGACCGTACAGCTTGATCTCCGTGTTCGGAAAGCCGGATCGCACATCGGACCAGCGCCTCACGGTGCTCGCCGGCTCCCAGATTTTCTTCAGCTCCGCGGTCGTGAGGCATTGCGCGAAACTGTTCGAAGGATTGACCGCGACCGTCAGCCCGTCGTATGCAACCGCCAGCTCCACGAAGTCTATGTTGCTCTGTGCGCAGACCTCTTTTTCCGAATCCTTGATCGGTCGTGACGCGTCGCTGATCTCGATCTCGCCGGCACAGAATCGCTTGAAGCCGCCACCAGTACCCGACAGGCCGACCGTCACACGCACGCTACCTTCGTTAGCAGCCATGAACTCTTCCGCAACGGCTTCGCTGATCGGATAGACCGTGCTCGAGCCGTCGATGCTGATTTGACCGCTGAGCTCGCCGGCTCCCTTTGCGGTCTGCTGACCGCCGCCACACGCGCCCGCGAGCAGCGCGCCGAACAGCAGAGTTGTTGAGCGCTTCATGTATGGTCTCCGTTAGAAGTAAAACTGCGCCTGTGCGCGCAATGCGTTTTCATTTGAAAAACGGTCGCTGCCGGCACGGTAGAAATCCCAGTTCAGCATCAGCCGGTTGCGGCCGTAGAAGTACAGGTTGACGCCGGGCGTGAGCAACAGTCCGTCGTCGCCATCGAGCATGTCACTCGGGTCGCCGTGACTCACACGTCCCGCAAACTCGAGCCCCTCGAAGCGATCATCGTTCTTCAGCGGCACGAAATACGAGACAATCGCCTGCGCGCCGAAGAAATCGGCCTCGGGATCGGCGAGGCTGCTGCCCTTCGTGACCTCCGCGAGCAGGTGGACACCGTTGCGCCGAAATGCGCCGATCTCCAGATCGGCCTCGTAGGCCGTGCCGTCACGCGTCTCGATAGTCGGTCGGCTCCGCAAACGGAATTCTCGATGACTCGCACCGGCCCCCAGCGTGATCGGCAGACCCTTGCCGAATTTGTAGGTCACGCGGCCGGCCCAGGATTTGGCATCGGTATCATCGGCGCGATCGGCACCGGCGCCGTTGAAGACGCCGACGTGGTAGGCGAACGCGCCGAACGAACCGTGCGCCGACGCACCGAGGTCGAAACTCTGAAAGCCCTGGATCTCGAGCAGCTCCTGTTCTTCACCCGGCAGAACCGTGCCCTGAAAACGGCTGAGCACGGATTCACCGCCCGCGAGACTGTCGCCGAGTGTAAGTGCATCGGCGAGTCCTCGAATGCGCACACCGCGCTCGATGACCGGCCATATCGACGTGCTGGTCAGCTGAAGCAGGCTGAACGGCTTCTTGAATTGGCCGACCCGCAGCTGAAACTCCGGCTTGAAGCCCATATTCAGATACGCATCTCGAACCTGAAGCCGGGCCATGGCGAACTCCATCTCGAGCTTGCCGGTGAGCCACTTCTCGTACTCGAGCTCCGCGCCGAGCCTGACGCGACGCGTCTCGAACATCGATCGCGGAATCGGCGCAGCAGGTGGTCGGCCGGCCTCGAGCAGCTCCTCTTCTTCCACACTGGTCGTGCTGAACTGCACTTGCGTGCGGCCGAGCAGTTTTAGTTTGACCGGCCCGGCGTCAATGGTTTGAGCATGCAGCTGGTTTGACACCAGGAACGCCGTTAACAAAAACTGTGTTGCGCGCAAGATGCGCATGGCATTCATCCCGGTTGAGGTGCGTTTCGTACAGCCCTGCACCGAGATTTAACGTTGGCCCGCGAACGATCGGTGACGGAATTGTAACGAGGAGGTAACGACCCTCAGCGCAGGCGGGCTTTTACAATGCCGGACGTCCCAGCCTGAAGCGGACGGTGCGCCATATCGGCCCAGGCCAGCTGGAGCGAGAACGAACCGGCCGGTGCCGTCCTGATCGTCCACTCATAGATGGTATCGCGCGCACTGAGCTCCGCCGCGGCAGGCATGTACTGAATGCCGTTAACGGTTGCGTGCAGGTGCAGCCGGCCGTGACCCCAGCCGGAAGGCTTCAACGCGAGCCGTTTGGTCGAGGTGAAGCGCACGACCAGTGGCGAGTCCAGAGTTGCGCCGGGGGCCGGACTGAGGATGGAAAGCTGCGGCGCGACGTCGACCTCGGCGTTTCGCCGCATGTTTGAAATGATTCCGAGTCCGGCGAGTACGAGACCTGTGAGGACGATACCGATCGCGATCGGCAGAATATTCCTGCGCTGCGCTTCCACTTTAATCCGCTGCCGGAAGCCGGACTCTGATCGAGGTGCCGCGGCCCAGCTCGCTTTGCGCGCTCACTTCGCCGGCCATGCGATCGACGAGATGCTTCACAATCGACAAGCCGAGACCGGTACCGCCCTGTTCGCGTGAGCGCGCGGCATCGACGCGAAAGAAACGCTCGAAGATTCTCGGTAAGGCATCGCGCGGTATGCCGACGCCGCTGTCACGAACTTCCAGCTCGACCAACGGTGTCGCGTGGCCGTCGTGCGCGCGCCGAATCACTACTTTGATTTGACCACCCTCGGGCGTGTAACGAATGGCGTTGTCAAAAAGATTGGACATGACCTGCCGAAGTCCGTCCGGGTCAGCAATCACACGCGCGGCCTCACCCGCCACTTCGAAATGAATGCGTTTCGCGTGCGCGGCTGCCTCGTACGCGGTCCAGACATCTTCGGCCAACTCGCCGACGTCGATTTCCTGGAGATCCGGCCGCCAGCCGCCGGACTGCAGCCGCGACAGATCGAGCAGCTCGTCCACGATCCGCTGGATGCGGGTGGCATTCTTGTGAATCACCTCCAGAAACTGGCGCTGCGCTTCGCGCGGCATATCGTCAGTCAGCAGCGTTTCCGCGTAGCCGCGAATGGAGGTCAGCGGCGTCTTCAGCTCGTGACTCACATTCGCGACGAAATCGCGACGCACGCTTTCGATCCTGCGCAGCTCGGTCAGCTCGACCACGGTTATCACGGCGCCACCGCCCTTACCGTTTACCAATGGCAGCGCCTGCGTGCCAATCAGCAGCTGCCTGCCATCCAGAACCACTTCGGCGGGCGCCACCGTTTCACCGCGCGCCGCGCGCTCGATCAGCTCGCGCAATTCGAGATGCCGAATCAACGAGCGCGCGGTCTGGCCGCCGACATCCGCGGGCAGATTCAACAGCGCACGCGCTGCCGCGTTGGCGTGCAGGATGCGCCCATTTTCGGAAACTTCGAGAATGCCTTCGGTAATCGCCTCGAACAGACCGAGCACGCGCTGCTGTTCCGCAGCCGCCGCGCGCAAGCGCATCTCGCTCTCCTGAAGCGCCCGCGCGGTCAGATTGAGGTCCCGACGCAGTTGCCGCAGCGGCCGAAGCACACTACGGCGGAGCGCCCACGCGAGCATCGCAAACCCGAAGATTGCGAGCACGGCAATCAGCCATGCCGTGCTCACGATCAGGACTCCTCATCTGCGCGCCCGCGAAAGCGATAGCCAAAGCCGCGCACGGTCTCGATCCAGTGTCCGGCGCTGCCGAGCTTCGTGCGCAGGCGCTGCACGTGCATGTCGACAGTGCGGGTTTCGATGCGGGCGTGCACATCCCAGGCGGCTTCCAGCAGCTGTTGCCGGTTCTGCACACGACCGCGGCGCTCGAGCAGCGATACCAGCAGGCGGTATTCGGTGGGCGTGAGATCCAATACGCTGCCGTCGACAATGACCGTGAGCGCACTTAAATCGACGATGATACCGCCGCCGCGCAGCGTGCGCGCCGAGCCGGCGACCGGCAATGCCTGCGCCCGCCGCAACACTGCGCCGACACGCAGCACCAGCTCGCGCGGACTGAAGGGTTTGGTCAGATAATCGTCGGCGCCCAGCTCGAAGCCCTTGATGCGATCGGCTTCTTCGCGCCGCGCGGTCAGCACGATGATCGGGACTTCGGTGAGCTCCGGCTTGCGTCGCATCTCGCTGAGGACTTCGTATCCTGAAAAACCCGGCAGCATTAGATCCAGCACGAGCAGATCCGGGCGTTCTGCGGACACCGCCTCCAGCGCTTCGTTGCCGCCTTCCGCGGTGCGCACCCGGTAACCTTCCTTGGTGAGATGGTAGGCGATGAGAGCCGCAATGTCGCGCTCGTCTTCGACTACCAGAATCCTGGCGGGGGTTTGCTTCGCCGCCGCTTTTACCATGATCAGCTCCCTGGACGCATCGGACGCCGGTCAGCCCGGCACCTGAGGTTTACGGTCCGAAGGTCAAGGCTCCGTCAAATTCCTGTAACAATCCGATCACGATGCGGGCTCGTGAGTTCCCTCTTAAGCTAAGGTCGCGACCTAGAAGACTTCAACCGGCGCGCGCATGCCGCGCACCTTTGCAAGCGATGCGTCGCGCGTAACGAGCGGCGCTTCGAGCGCTTCCGCGAGCGCGACGTAGGCCGCGTCATACGCGGTCAGGTTCTGCCGCAACTCCCAGATGCGCTTGAGCAATGAGTCGTGGGGATAACGGGTGAGTGGCAAATCGGCCAGATCGTGGAGCGCTTCGGCGGCGCGCGCTGTCGTAAGGTCGCCTCGCAGCCAGTAGCGGCGCACTACTTGTGACACCTCGACGTCGAACAGATGCGGCGCGTGCAAACTCTCGCTTTCCTCGAAAAGCCGCATCATCAATGCATCGGCTGCACGCAGCTTCAGCAACACTTCGACCGCGGCTGAAGCGTCGACGACAATCAACGCGCGCCGCGCTCGGCGCGCACGGCCCGGACGGTCGATTCGCGCACGTGCGCGGGCTCTCGTTGCGCCAGGCGGTATCTGATCTCGGCGGGCGTTGGCCGCTCGGCAATCGTGCGGATTTCAGCGATCAGAAAATCCGAAAGGCTTTGGCCGTTCTGGGCCGCGCGCGCCTTGAGCTTGCGATGCAGCTCGTCGGGCACATTGCGCAGCTGGATCATTTTGGACATGTTTCAAGCATGCAAACATGTGGTCCGCATGTCAAGCGTTCCGGGCGAGCCTGTGCGTGGTATGGTTTACAAGTCGTTCGCGTAGGAAAGGAATTTGAAGCGGCCGTCACGCTCCATGATCGGGCCGAACAGACGAATCGCGCTCGACACTTCAGCCAGCCCGCCGTATCGATCGAGGGCCCGCTTGATTCCTTTTTCGCTGCTCTGCTGCATCAGGAACCATACCAGCTCGGGGCTCTGCTTGTACGGAGGTTTAACGTAGATGGAAGACGGATAGTAGATGTCGATG
>JBQTID010000087.1:0-5863 GCA_052389275.1 Gemmatimonadota bacterium
AAACGGGAATGTTTAAACGGGCCGCCTCGTGCCAGATTGGAACCAGGTCCGGATCGTCGATGCGCAAACGGGAGCCATCGGCTTTTTTGAGCGACAGGCCGAGACCCTTGCCGATCTCACCAACTCCCACTGCGCCGGCCGTGATGTCGGCGCGCAATTGCGCGCTCGCTCGCTCGGCCCATCCGGGGCCGACATTTCGAAAGTCGACGCCGGCCAGCACCCGCACGCGATCCTTCAGCTGCGCTGATGAATCGATCACCGCCAGCGCGCTCTGGAGCCGCTCGCCCGAAAGATTATCGGCAGCAACGATTACCCGAATGTTGAGATTATCGAGCGCTGCCGCCAGCACCGCCCTGCCGGAATCCGACGAGAGCATTCCCTGTATGTGTCCGTGGAAGTCGATGGCAGGATACTTCGCACGCGGTACTGGAGTGGTCGGCGTTACCAGTGTCGAACGTGGCCGATAGTCGAGGATGCTGGGCGGCGGCAATTGCGGCACCATGCAACGCCGTGGCCGAATCTCCGTCATGCCGGGCGGACACGATTCGCCAGGTTCGATTGATGTGCCGGGTGCGCTGCCGGGCTGCTGCGCCGCGACCGTGGTTGCGAGCACCAGCAGGCCGGCAGCAGCGGCACCGAGGTTTTGTCTTCGCATACCGCGAAAACTTGCTTCGGCTGCGCGCTGTCAGCAACCGCGCTTTTGCGTCTTACTTCGTCGGCGACACGCCTTCGTCGAGGAAGGGAATAGCGGTTGCCGCGACGGCCGGGTCCATGCCGATGTTGTAGTGTGTCAGCCCGGGCAGAATCGCGAGCCGCGACTTCGGCCGATCCGATCCGTCCCAGCCGGGATCACGCTTACCACCGCCGAGCAGCCCGAACAGCTCGACCGCATGTGAGGGCGGGAAGATGTCGGCGTCGGCGGCGATGATCAGCGCCGGCGCCTGAATCTTCGCAATGTCGCTCGAGAAATCGAAATCCTTCTTCATCGCCTCGCCGATCTTGTCCAGCAGGCGCGGCCAGTCCTGCGGCCTTGGCGCGACGCTGCTGTAGAGCTGATACATCGGCGTCTGCTTCATCATCTCCGCGGCCGCGGCATTGACTTGCGTCTGCATGCCGAGGATCTCCGGATAGAATCCGGTGCGTCTGAATGGCGTTGAAATCAGGACGAGCTTGCCTACGACGTCGGGATGACGAATGGCCGTTTGTAATGCAACACCACCGCCGAGCGAGTAACCAACAATGTCCGGGCGTCCCAATCCGAGATGTTTGATCAGAGCGGCGATGTCATCCGCCATGAACCTCACGTCGAGCGGCCGATCGATGTCCGCCGTGCGACCATGTCCCTGCAGATCAACCGCGATGACACGATGGCCCTTGGCAAGTGCGGGCAGATTCGGTCCGAACATCGAGCCGGCGCCGAGCCCGCCGTGCAGCAGAACGACCGGCCGGCCGGTGCCGTGAATCTCGTAATAGAGCCTGATGCCATTCACATCGGCATAATTCCCGGTGAGCTTGCTTGTGGCGGCGTCGCCACCCCATGGATTATTCTGGGCGTGCGCCTGTACGGGGATCGATAGGGCTGCGGCTACGACAATTGCGGCGAGATTCGTGGTCATGGTCCTGTCTCCGGTTGAATGATGGTTCCATAGATACGTCGAACGAGGACCTGCGAATTCGACAATCCACGTAACCCCATGTAGAATCTCAACTACCATGAAATTCCTCGTAATGATCTACAGTGACAGCACGCTTATCGATGCAATCCCGCGGGACCAGTTCAACGCCACCATGCGCGATTGCCTTGCCCACGCCGATGCGTTGCGGCAGCGAGGCAAGCTGCTGGATACCCAGATGCTCGAGAGCGCGAGCTCGGCCAAGTCGGTGCGTGTGCGCAACGGCCGCCGTACGGTTGTTGATGGGCCGTTCACCGAAACCAAGGAACTGCTCGCCGGCTTCAACCTGATCGAGGCGGAGAACATGGACGAAGCAGTTCTCATCGCGTCTGAGTTTCCGTGGGCTGAGACGGGCTGCATCGAGGTTCGTGAAGTGATCGACGTCGACTTGGTACGGCAACGCGTGAAGTAGAAAGCGATGGCAATCGATCGCGGCATCATCGCTAGAGGTGGACGCAGAACAGATCGCGCGCGTTGCATTGCGCATCGGTCCGTTCCGCGGGCGCGTGCTGGTGGTAACCTGGGGCCATACCTACCGCTTGCTCGTGCCGCAGGGAGAACGCCGCGCCGGCATCGGACGTCAGCCGCCGCAACCATCGAATCGCCGTTCGGCGAAGCACGAGCATCTGCCGTACGAATCCAAGGGTTACTCACCTGAAGAAGATCCAGCGGAGCAGGGTCTGCCGCATACAAGTCCCGATGTGATCAAGCGTTCAGCTTCAGAACAGGGATTGCGCGGCAGCCCGCAGCACACGCGACGTAAGCGCAGTTAGCTTCGCAGTCGGCGCATCGTCACGCACTATTTTCGGCTGAGATAGAGCAGTGAGCCGGGCGTTGTGAGCAGCTGCCCGGTCTCCAATAGCGTCTTCAGTCCGGAAAGAACCATCGGCCAGCCACCATACAACTCGCCACTGGCACCCTCGCGCAGCTGGTCATGGGTGACCGTGAGGCGGCACGAATCGCCGACTGCCTCGATCTCCCACGTTACACGCGACGTACCTTCTTTCTTTACGTCGTCGCTCCAAAGCGCTCGAAAGCTCTGCACGAGCCGGCGCGGCGGATCGACTTCCAGATTTTCGCCCTCGGCGATGGTTGTCGCCGGTGAGACTGTCTCGTCGCTTGTGATGGCTTTGTAGGATGATCCGCGTTTCCAGTCCGAAGCGACGCCGACTCCAAAACTGTACTTCTGCCGCATCTCCGGGTCTGTGATCGCTTGCCACAAACGCTCGGGGCTCGTCTTGATGTAAATCTCGAATACCTTTTCCATGGTCTCCTCCATTTTGTGTTTGAGATCGCTCAGGGTTGCGGCCCAGGGCTCGGCGTATTTACTCACCCACCGATCGTGGACGATCCGGATCGGGACGGGATTCAGGAAATGGAGCTTCTCGCGCCCGCGCCGCCGGGTCACGACCAGGCCGGCGTGCTCAAGGACGCGCAGGTGCTTCATGACCCCGAATCGGGTCATTGGAAGCCGCGCCTCGAGCGCACGCAGCGACTGGCCGTCCTGCTTGAACAGCTCGTCGAGCAGCATTCGACGCGTCGGGTCCGCGAGAGCTCTGAACACATCGTCCATGGCTGACTATACGTGACCATTTGGTCACATGTCAAGACTGGGAAGTTCGCAATGGGAAATGCCAATGCATGACGAAGGATTATTGGAGCGGTGCCGGGACTGCCTGGTCGCAATGGCGATCACGGGCGTTCGCGACAAGAACGTATTCGGCATGCGCGGCCTCATGCGCGGCAAACAGATGTTCGCGGCGGTTGGCGAAAGCTCGATCATCGTGAAGCTGCGCACGGAAGAACTGGAAGACGCGCTGGTGAAGGAAGGGATTGAACGATTCACGCCTGGCGGGCAGTCGTTGGGAACGTGGGTCGAGATTCGCGACGACGTCGTCGCTGATGATCCTGATCTTCGTGACTGGCTGGCTGCCGGGCTGCGCGGCATTTCATAAATCCCCTAGTCCGGCGAGCGGGTGGCGGGCGAGGGACTCGCGGCGCCGGCTCAGGCGAAGGTTGTGCGCGCGGGCAAGAACGGCGCGCCCGTGGTCACCGACGGACCGTTCCCGGAGTCGAAGGAATTTCTTGCCGGATACTGGATTGTCGACGTCGAAAGCCCCGAGCGCGCGTATGAGATCGCAGCCAAAGCATCCGCGGCACCGGGACCGGGTGGCAAGCCGCTTATTATCTTGTTCGAAGTGCGTCAGGTGATGACCGCTCCGCACACCGACGCGTGACCCTGCCATCTGATGCGACTGTCGGGCACCTGCTGCGCGAGCACGCGCCGCAGGTGCTCGGCGCAGTGGCGCGTCGTCATGGCGATTTCGCGGCCGCGGAAGATGCGGTGCAGGAAGCATTGATCGCGGCGGCGTCGCAATGGCCGGAGCAGGGAATACCCAAAAATCCGCGTGGCTGGCTCTATCACGTCGCACTGCGGCGCATCACCGATCACTTGCGCAGCGAGCTGGCGAGACGTCGTCGCGAAGATGCTGTTGCGAGCGAGGTGTGGGCGGACTGGGCATTCGTGCCGTCAGCGGATCGCGAGGTCGACGTCGAGCAGGACGATACGCTCGTGTTGCTCTTCATGTGCTGCCATCCGGCACTTACGCCACCTACGGCGATTGCGCTCACGTTACGGGCAGTCGGTGGTCTGACCACGGCGGAAATCGCCAGCGCGTTTCTGGTTCCGGAGGCGACGATGGCGCAGCGAATCAGCCGCGCCAAGCAAACTATCAAGTCGTCCCGGATTCCGTTCAGCATGCCGAGCGACACGGAGCGCGCCGAGCGGTTGAGTGCCGTGCTGCATGTGCTGTATTTGATCTTCAACGAAGGATACACCAGCAGCAGCGGGCCACTACTACAGCGCATCGATCTCTCCAACGAAGCAATTCGACTGACGCGGCTCCTACACGCGTTGCTGCCGCATGATATGGAAGTCGCGGGACTGCTCGCGTTAATGCTGCTCACCGACGCGCGTCGCACCGCGCGAACTGGAAGCTCTGGTGAGATCATTCCGCTCGACGAACAGGATCGCACGCTGTGGGATCGGAATCTCATTACAGAGGGAGTCGCACTGGTCTCTGCTGCGCTTTCAAGAGGGTCGATCGGTCCCTATCAGTTACAGGCCGCGATCGCGGCGCTGCACGATGAGGCCGCGCGCGCCGAGGATACGGACTGGCCGCAGATCGTCGCCCTCTATAGTGTGCTCATGCGGATCTCCGACAATCCGATGGTCGCGCTCAATCATGCGATTGCCGTGGCGATGGTACAGGGTCCCAAGGTCGGACTCGATCTGCTGAAGCAGCTCGAAAGTGATGCGCGCATCGCCGGGCATTACCGACTGGACGCGGTGCGTGCACATTTGTACGAAAGGGCCGGGGAGCATGACCGCGCGATCATTCACTTCCGCGCCGCTGCAGAGCGAACGACGAGCATTCCCGAGCACAATTACCTGATCGACAAGGCCGCCCGACTCAATGTTCGGGCCAGCACCTGATCCTCTATGGCGTCCGCGCCGAGCAGGAGACATTTTGCAGCATGAAAAACGCCTTTGTTGTCCTTATTCTGTTTGTCAGTGCGTGCGCATCCGGCGCGCAACAAACGAGCACAACCGCTAGCGCGACGTCTGCCGTCGTAGAGCCGTGCAGTGTCGCCGTGACTTCAGCGGGTGAAACGTCGTGGCGACTGGTCAGAGCCGAGGGTTTTACCTTCTGCGTGCCGTCGAGCTGGTCGGCTGCGGGGCGTCGCTCAGCCTCAGGCGTAGATGCACGAGTCTGGCGTGGCGCGGGTGCGTCGATCACCTGGGGAACCGGTGAGTACACTCCACAACGGATAGCAGTGAGCGTAACGCGGGAGGCCGGATCAGCAGCGCGTCCGCCCATGCCATCAAGTGATGGGCGTCGTTTCTCCGAGATGATCGGCGGCTATAACGCGGAGCTGTGGAGTAATCAGTTCGAAGGTATGTCCTATACGGGCGCGATCTGGCGAGCCCCCAAAACCATTCATATCACAGGCGAAGCAAGGGACCGCATCACGGCGATCCTTCAGTTGGATGTGTATCGAACCGTTCGCTTCGCTACTCCGTAAGTTGGAGTCAAAGATCTATCGTCGTCGGCACGGCTTCGTCATAACGGACCACCCTTCACTTTTCACGAGCGGCCAATTCGCATATCCGAACGCGAGAAGCAGAG
>JBQTID010000088.1:0-13272 GCA_052389275.1 Gemmatimonadota bacterium
TTCATGGCAGGCGCCGAGCTGAAATGGTCGGAAGTCAAAACGCGAGGCAGCGCGTACTTCAAGATTCTGGGATCCGAGATGGGTCTCACGTTCGTGGTAGTCGTTGCGAGCGTGATCGCGGTGCAAGGCTTCATTCCGGTTCTGGCGGATGAAACGATCGGCAAAGTGATTGTCTTCGCGTTGCTCTTCGCGGTCGTAATGGTCGCACACTCACCCGCAGCGACTCTCGGCCTGCTGACTGAAACCGGTGCGCGCGGCCCGGTGGCGCGGACAGCGCTGGGTGTCGTGCTGCTGTCCGACGTCGTGTTGATTGTGCTTTTCACCGTGGTCGCCGCCGTGAGCCGTGCCATCGTGCCGCCGGCTGGTGGGGCCTATCTGCCGTCACTCGGCCTGGTGGTCTGGGAAATAGCGGGTGCATTCGTGGTCGGCGCGCTGATCGGCGCGGCGGTCGTTGTCTACCTTCGTTTTTCACAGCGCGAGCTGTTGTTGTTCGGAATTATCGTGGCGATGCTCGGCGCGGAGATCGCGCGGCTCGCGCATGTCGAGCTGCTGCTGACCATTCTGGTTGCGGGATTTGTAACAGAAAACTTCGCGGGCAGCGGCCGGGGGGACGCGATGCGACACGCCGTCGAGCGGGCAGCAGCACCTGTCTTCGTGGTCTTCTTTGCCCTGTCAGGCGCCTCAATCAGAATCGTCGAAGTAATCGCCCTGATCGCCATTGTCGCGCCCATCGCGCTCATCCGGGCTGCATCGATCTGGGCCGGCTCGGCGGTCGGAGCGCGCTGGGCCGGGCTCGCCTACGAGCCGCGTCGATACGTGTGGACTGGATTGATCGCGCAGGCCGGGGTTGCAATTGGTCTGGCGAGCGTTGTTGCAACGTTCTATCCGGAAATGGGTGCCGCGATTCGCACGATGGCGCTGGCCGTCATCGCCATCAATCAGTTGATCGGCCCGGTTATCTTCAAGCGCGCGCTCGCCAAAGCAGGCGAGATCGTTTTAGACTCACGCGACGCGAGCGTCGTGAGCGTGCTGGCTGGCGCTACCGCTGGGGAAGAGCAGAGCGATCGCGAGTGACACGACACCCATCCCGAGACAAATCAGGAAGACGACGTGCAATCCGCTTTGCAGCGCATCCCGGATCTGCGACAGGATGGCCGGATCTACCGATTCGTGGCGGCCTGGCTGAAGCGCGATTGCGGCGCTCGTCTCCGAGCCCAGCAGTGATCGCAGTCTTGCATTGAGCACGGCACCGAGCACCGCGACCATGATGGCGCCGCCGATGGTGCGAAAGAACTGGTTCGAGCTGGTCACCACGCCGCGCCGGTTCCACGGCACGGCATTCTGCACCGATACCAGGTATGGCGTTGCGAGAAAGCCCATGCCGACACCAATGGTGACCATCGCGACCGCCAGATTGACACGTCCGGCCGGCGCGACCGCCAGGAAAAAAAGGCCGCCGACACTCGCAAGCCCGCCGAAGCGCGCCAGTGGGCGGTAGCCGATCCGCAACATGAGCCGTCCGCTCAGCGCGCTCGCAATCGGCCAGCCCAGCATCATCGGAATCAGCGCCGCACCCGCATCACTCGCGCTGCCGCCGAGTACGCCCTGCGCGAAAACGGGCACGTACGCGGCCAGCGAGAACAGCAGGCAGCCGATCAACAAGCTGCCCGCGCTCGCGACCGCGATCACGCGGTTGTTGAACATGTCGAGTGGCAGCATTGGCTCCGCGGCGCGCTTCTCCTGCCGATAGAACGCAATCAACCCGAGCACCGACACGGCCAGCAGGACAATGGTGCGGCTGTCGCGCCAGCCCCAGAACTCGGAGCCCTCGAGGATCGCGACCAGCAGCAATGTGATCGACGCGGTCAGCAGGAAAGTGCCCAGCAGATCCAGCTTGTGCTCGCGCCGAATCTCGGGCTCGCGCAGGAACAGCCGCAGCATGACCGCGGAGATGACACCGAACGGAATGCTGAAGTAGAAGACCCAGCGCCATGAGATCGTGTCCGTCACAATGCCGCCGAGAATCGGACCGATCAGGCTGGCGATGCCCCAGGTTGCGGAGAACAGCCCCTGCATGCGTCCGCGTTCCTCGAGGGTGTAGATATCGCCGATCAGTGTAACCGAAATCGGCATGACACCACCCGCGCCGATGCCTTGCAGCGCGCGGAACAGTACGAGCTGATCGAAAGTCGCAGCAGCGCCACACAACGCGGAACCGACCAGGAAAATTACCGTGCACAGGAGGTATACTCGCAGCCTGCCATGCAGGTCGGCGAGCTTGCCGAATAGCGGGACTGTGGTTGTCGATGTCAGCAGGTAGGCGGAAAAGGCCCAGCTATAACGGGTGACGCCACCCAGATCGGCGACCGCAGTCGGCATCGCGGTTGCAACCGCGGTCGCTTCGAATGCGGCCAGGAACATGCCGGCAATGAGTGCGACGGTAACGAGCTTTCTTTCACGTCCTGGCTTCACTCATGCTCCCATGCTCCCATGCTCCCATGCTCCCATGCTCCCATGCTCCCATGTTGCTGCGGTTGCGCTGGTTGGTCAAGCGAGCCTAGCATCCCTGATGCCCGCAGCTTCCGTTCACGTCGTGCTCAATCCCAAGTCGGCAGGCGGTGGCAAAGCCGGTCGCGCCGATAATGTGCTGCGCGCTCTGCGCAGGCGTGGCGTCGACGCAACGCTTCATCACACGGAAGCACCCGGTCACGCCGCCGAGATCGCCCACCTGCTTGCGCATGATGGTGCGGACGCGGTGATCGCGGCCGGCGGCGACGGTACGATCCACGACGTCGCCAACGGCATTCTGAGATCGGGCGGCAACGCGGCGCTCGGCATCATTCCACTCGGCACCGGCAACGACTTTGTCAAGGTTGTTCCCGGCGCGCGTACCTTCGACTCCGCCTGTGATGTGATCGCGCGCCGCCACATCGTGCGCTACGATGCCGGCCATGTCGCGTGGCAGGGCGGTGAAGAGTTCTTCGTCAACGCGATGGGCACCGGTATTGACGTGGAAGTCGTGAGGCAGATCCTGCGTCTGTCAGCGCTGCCGGGCGCGCTCAAGTATCTGCTCGGTCTGCTGCGCGCGCTCGCCATTTACGAGCCGATCGCGTTGACCGCAGTCACCGCAAGCGGCCGTCTGGAGCACACCGTCATGATGATGGCGGTCGGCAACGGCATATCCCAGGGCGGCGGCTTCTACTTGACGCCTTATGCCCGTCCCGATGATGGACGGCTCGACCTGTGCGTTATCGATTCGCTACCGTTGTGGCGGGTGCCCGCGGTATTGAGCAGGGTACTGCGTGGAACGCACGCCGGGCATTCGGCAGTAACAATGCAGACGGTCGAGCGGGTGCGCTTCGAGGCGCGTGATGCCGCACCGTTATACTTTCAGCTGGACGGCGAGTTGCGGGCACCGTCCAATGCTACCTGGCTGGACGTGGCGGTGCGCAAGAGCGCGCTCAACGTTCTTGCCGGAACGGAACCGAATTAATGATTGGTTTTACGAATATGCGACGTCGCGTGTCTGCGATCCTCTTTTTATTCACCTTCGCGCTGGCGCTGCCCGCCGTGGCCCAACAGGCGGACACGGCTCGCGCCGGCATCTCTCCCGGCACAGCGTTCATGCGCTCGCTGATCATTCCGGGCTGGGGGCAATGGAGCGCCGGCGCCAAGACCCGCGCGGGCATCTTCTTCGCACTCCAGACCTCGAGTTATTACATGCTCGGCAAGACGCTTTCCAAACTCGCGGACGCACGCGACGTCGAAGCGGAACGAATCGAGCTGGTCGGCGATTCGCTGCGCATGAAGATGGCGGAGGACACGATGTTCAGGCGCATCATGGAAGAGCCCGGCAGGTTCGACGCGGCGGTCGACAGCGCCGCGACCGTCATCGACATCCGCAAACTCATCGACTCGCGCAAGGAACAGCGGCAGGACTGGATTGCGTACACGCTGTTTTTCACGCTCGCGAGCGGCCTCGATGCATTCATTGCCGCGCATCTCGCCGATTTTCCGGCCACCATCACGACTCGTCCGGAGCCGGCCGGCGGTATGAACGTAAAGGTCAGCGTGCCGCTGCCGCGCCGACCGTGAACGACAACCGCAATCGGCCGATCGGCGTTTTCGATTCCGGCATTGGCGGACTTACGGTCGCGCGCGAGCTGTTCCGCGTGCTGCCGAACGAATCGGTCCTGTATTTCGGCGATACGGCGCGCGTGCCGTACGGCCCCAAGTCCCCAGAGACGGTGCAGCGTTACTCGCGTGAGGCCACGGCGTTTTTGCTGTCGCGCGACGTGAAGATGATCGTAATCGCCTGCAACACTGCAACGGCACACGCATTCGATACGCTCGCGGCCGAGCTGCCGGTGCCCGTGATCGGCGTCGTCGAGCCGGGAGCGCGGACCGCCGCGCGCACATCCACGAGCGGGCGCATTGGTGTGATCGGCACTGCCGGCACGATCAAGTCGGGCGCCTACGATTATGCCGTGCGCCGGCTGGTCGAAGATGCGCGCGTGTATGCGCAGCCGTGCCCGTTGTTCGTGCCATTGATTGAAGAAGGCTGGAGCGAGCACGCTGTGACCCGCCGGGTAGCGGAAGAGTATCTGAAACCACTGCACGAAGTCGACATCGATGTGCTCATCCTCGGCTGCACCCATTATCCGCTTCTGTCGCCGGTCATTTCCGATGTGCTCGGTAAGAGCGTCAGACTGGTCGATTCCGGACATGAGACCGCGCAGGAAGTGAAACGCATTCTGGAGGAACGGGATCTGTTGCGGGTGGAGACAACGCCGCCGATTCACGCGTTCTCGGCAAGCGACTCGCCGATGCGTTTCCGGGAAGTGGGCCGCAGTTTTCTAGGCGACAGAATTACTGATGTGGAACGCGTGGATGTGGAAGCCACTCCCGCATGACCGGCGCCTCGCCTTCGGCAACTGTGACGTATGTCCGGTGTCCGACCCAATCCCCAGAATTCACGTAATGTCTGCCCGGTGCGACTTCGATCAGCGTTGGCACATGCGAATGGCCGCATACGATCAGCCGCAACCCTGGATCATCAACGAGCTGCTGGCGCGCCCACTCTTCGATGAATTCCGCGCGACCTATGCTGCTGTGATCCTCGGCGGCCTTTGCTTCCGTCGTCGACACGCGATCGGCTATGCGCATGCCGATCTCGGGATGCAATGCCCGGAAACCGAAGGTGGCGAGTCGGCTTCGCAGCGTAAGCTTGAGAAAACGGTACTTGAAATCGCCTTTGCCGAGACCGTCCCCGTGCGCGACCAGCGCCGCACGGCCACCGAGCCTGGTGCGCAGCTCACCGTGGTGCATCCGAATGCCGACCTCGTCCCTCAGGAAAGGACCGCCCCACGCGTCGTGATTGCCGCCGATCAACGTGACCGGCACACCCGCATCGACCACGGCGGCAATGCCGGCCAGGACGCGATAGTATTTCGCCGGGATCACGGGTCCCCACTCGAACCAGAAATCGAAGAGATCGCCGTTGATGAGCAGCGTGGCCGCATTGGCGCCGGCATGCTCGAGAAAGCGAATGAATTCGCGTTCCGTCTCCCTGGGAACGGCGCCGAGATGCGTGTCGCTGACGATGTAATCTGGTTTGGACATGGGCGGGGCAAGCTAAGGGGCGAAGGGTAAGTGAGGCGAGAGGAGCTGCGGGCGCGGTCGAGGTCGCGGGCGCGGGAACCTTCCGGGATCGGTTCGTGGTTCGCGGCCGCTGTTCGCGAAGACCCCGCGCCCACAACCCGCGCCCGCAGCCCGCGCTCAGCAGCGCACACCATCGTCCTCCGCCTGCGCACCTCGCCCGCCTGTCCGTCGCGGCTGTATATTCGCGTATGGCCACGATCAGACGAGAGCTCAGCATCCCGGAAGTGCGGCCCGCCGGCCGGGAGCATGCGGGGCTCGCCCGTAATCCCGGGATTGCGCTCGAGCTCGACTGGGTGCGTGACGTGCGCGTCAATCGCAGCGCAGTCGAACGGCGTGCCGCCACCATCGGCACGCGCCGCACGGTCAAGAAGGAGTGGCAGGCGGCCTGGCTGTTGCGCGCTATCACCTTCATCGACCTCACCACGCTTTCCGGAGACGACACACCCGGCAACGTGCGTCGTTTGTGCGCTAAGGCGCGCCAACCGGTTCGGACCGACATGCTCGAGGGGCTCGGCGTCGCCGATCTCGACATCAAGGTCGCCGCGGTGTGCGTCTATCACAGCCTGGTCGAGGTAGCGGTCGAAGCGCTGCGCGGCACGAACATTCCGGTCGCGGCTGTTTCCACCGGATTCCCGGCAGGCCTGAATCCGTTTCCGCAGAAGATCGCCGAGATCGAGGCCTCGGTCGCCGCCGGTGCCCGCGAGATCGACATCGTCATCACACGCCAGCACGTTCTGACCGGCAACTGGGAAGCGCTCTACGACGAGATGAAGGCGTTTCGCGCCGCGTGCGGCGCTGCGCACATCAAGGCGATCATTGCTACCGGCGAGCTGGCCACGTTGCGCAACATTGCAAAGGCGAGTCTGGTGTGCATGATGGCGGGCGCTGATTTCATCAAGACGTCCACCGGCAAAGAGAGCGTCAATGCGACGCTGCCGGTCAGTCTCGTCATGGCCCGCATGATCCGCGCGTACCACGAGCGTACCGGCTACCAGATCGGCTTCAAGCCGGCCGGCGGTGTGCGCGCAGCAAAACAGGCGCTCGAGTGGATGCTGCTGATGAAGGAAGAGCTCGGCACGGCATGGCTGAAGCCGGAGCTCTTCCGCTTTGGTGCAAGCACGCTGCTGGGCGACATCGAGCGCCAGCTCGAGCATCACCTGACCGGACGTTATTCGGCCGATTACCGCCACCCAATGGCTTAATGTCAAAAGTTGCCGAGATCTTCGAGAGCCTCGATTACGGTCCCGCCCCGGAGAGCGCGGCACCCGTACTCTCCTGGCTGGATGCGCGCGCGCGCAGGTTCAAGCTGTTCATCAACGGCGAATGGGTCGAGCCTTCGGATGCTGAATACTTCGACTCGATCAATCCCGCGAGCGGTAAGCCACTCGCGCAGATCGCGCAGGCGAGTCGCGACGATGTAGATGCGGCCGTCACTGCCGCGCGCAAGGCAGTCGCCGGCTGGCAGAAGCTCAGCGCACACGAACGCGCACGTTACCTTTATGCCATCGCGCGCCAGATCCAGAAGCATTCGCGCCATTTCGCGGTGCTCGAAACCATGGACAACGGCAAGCCGATTCGCGAATCACGCGACATCGACATTCCGCTCGTCGCGCGGCACTTCTACCATCACGCAGGCTGGGCGCAGCTGTTCGACACCGAGCTCGCCGACTACGAGCCGGTCGGGGTCGTTGGTCAGATCATACCGTGGAATTTTCCATTGCTCATGCTGGCGTGGAAAATCGCGCCCGCGTTGTCGCTGGGAAACACGGTCGTGCTGAAGCCTGCCGAGTTCACGCCGCTCACCGCGCTCTATTTCGCCGAGATCTGCGAAGAAATCGGCTTGCCAAAAGGTGTCGTCAATATCATCACCGGTGACGGCCGCACCGGAGCCGCGATCGTCGAGCATCCGGATGTCGACAAGATCGCGTTCACCGGCTCGACCGAGGTCGGCCGCATCATTCGCACTGCCATCGCCGGGACCGGCAAGCAGGTATCACTCGAGCTGGGCGGCAAATCGCCGTTCATTGTTTATGAGGATGCGGACCTGGACAGCGTCGTCGAAGGCGTGGTGGACGCGATCTGGTTCAATCAGGGACAGGTCTGCTGCGCGGGGTCGCGCATTCTGGTGCAGGAAGGCGTCTCCGAAGTGCTGGTGAAAAAACTGCGCGCGCGCATGGAAACGCTGCGCGTAGGCAATCCACTCGATAAGGCTGTCGACATCGGCGCGATCGTCGCGCCTGTGCAGCTCGAGCAGATTCAGCGCCTGTGCGCGACCGGCGAGCAGGAAGGCGCCACCATGTGGCAGCCTTCATGGAGCTGCCCAACCGAAGGTTATTTCTTTCCGCCCACTCTGTTCACCGATGTGTCACCCGCGGCTACTATCGCGCAGGTCGAAATTTTTGGACCCGTTGTCGTATTGATGACGTTTCGCACGCCCGCCGAATCCGTTGCGCTCGCCAACAACACGCGTTACGGCCTTGCTGCGAGCGTGTGGACCGAGAGCATCAATCTTGCCCTCGACATCGCGCCCAGGATCAAGGCCGGCACAGTGTGGATCAACTGCACCAATCACTTCGACGCGGCATCCGGTTTCGGTGGCTATCGCGAGAGCGGCTTCGGACGTGAAGGCGGCAAGGAAGGGCTGTGGGATTACGTCAAGCCGAAGTGGCTGAAGGAGCTCAAGCAGGTAAAGGCCGAAGCTAACGCCAGGACCGCAAAGACCAAGACCGCCAGGACCGCCAAAGAAGTCGGCATCGACCGCACCGCGAAACTCTACATTGGCGGCAAGCAGGCGCGGCCGGACCAGGGCTACAGCATGCCCGTGAGTGATTCACGTGGCGCATTGATAGGCGAGGTAGGACTCGGCAACCGCAAGGACATTCGCAACGCCGTCGAAGCCGCGCACAAGGCTGCCGGCTGGGCGCGCACGACTGCGCACGGGCGCGCGCAAGTCATCTTCTACATTGCCGAAAACCTCGCCGCGCGCGCAGACGAGTTCACGAGGCGTCTGGCGGAGCTGACCCATGCGAGCGACGAGGTGGCACGCGCCGAGGTCGAGCTTTCGATCAACCGGCTGTTCACTTACGCATCCTGGGCGGACAAGTGGGACGGCCACGTGCATCAGACGCCGTATCGCAATGTTACGCTCGCGATGAACGAGCCGATTGGCGTCTATGGTGTAGTCGCGCCGGATGAAGCTCCTTTGCTCGGCTTCATTTCGACCGTCATGCCGGCCGTCGCGATGGGTAATACGGCAGTCGCGATCCCGTCCGAGCGCTGGCCACTACTCGCGACCGACCTGTATCAGGTGTTCGACACATCCGATCTACCGGGTGGCGTCATCAACATTGTAACCGGCAAGCGCGCCGAGCTGACGGAGGTGCTGGCGGCGCACGATGACGTTGACGCGCTTTGGTACTTCGCCGCCGATGACGGCAGCGCGCTGGTCGAGCGGCTGGCCGCGGCCAATATGAAGCGGACGTGGGTGAGCAACGGCTACGCGCGCGACTGGACCGATCCGCGCCAGGCCGAGGGGCCGGAATTCCTGCGTCACGCGACGCAGGTCAAGAACATCTGGGTCCCGTATGGTGAATGAGTTTGAGAGCAACATCCTCTTTTCGTGTGCGTTACGCCGAGACCGACCAGATGGGCGTGGTCTACCACACTCATTATCTCGTCTGGTGTGAGATCGGCCGCACCGACTTCATCCGTCAATTCGGCGCCACCTACGCGCAGCTCGAGCGCGATGGGCTGCTACTCGCAGTCGCGGATGCGCAGGTGCGCTACATTGCGTCGGCGCGCTATGACGAGACGATCGTCGTCGAGACCCGGCTCGAGCGCGCGCAATCACGCCTGCTGACCTTCGGCTACGAAATCTTCCGCACCGAGCCGGGACCCAGACTGCTGGTAGCGACCGCGTTGACGAAACTCATCGCGCTGGACCGGAATGCTTCACCGCGCCTGCTGCCGCAGGAGCTCCTCAGCAGGTTCAAGGATGTTCAAACCATTCGTTAGCGCTGCGGTGGTCTCCGCCATCGCGATCACGGCTTGTTCGACCGCAACCGTGAGCACGCCGCGACTGACGCAGCCGCTCGCGCCATTCGAGATCGCAGCGCTTGTCGAGCTGATGCGATTCGAGGATACGCGCAGCTTCGATGCTGCCGCATTCGCTTCATTGGCCACATCGAAATCCGAATTGATTCGCGCGCGCACGATGCTCGCGGCCGGGCGCATTGGCAATCGCGACGCCGTCGATCTGCTGATTGGCGGGCTCGCTGATCCAGGCGACACGGTGAAAGTGTACGCGGCGTTCGGGCTCGGCGAGCTCGGCGATTCGTCGGCGCGGGTCGCGCAGGCACTGGGACCATTGACGATCGGCCGCGGCGCCGCGGCACGTGAAGCGGTCGCAGCACTCGGCAAAATCGGTGGCTCGACGGCGCGACCGTTGGTCGAGCACGTCATACGACAGCACCGAAGTGGCCTCGAGCTGCAGGAAGCGTTGCTCGCGCTCTGGCGCTTTCCGCGTACGCCGGAGACCAGCACACTGGGGAGGCCGCACACATCATCCGGGGATCCCGAGGTCCGCTGGCGGGCCACTTACGCGCTAACGCGGGGCGGCCCCGATCCGGCTAACGTGACGCTCTTCCAACGGCTCGCGCGCGACGCGCATCCCATGGTGAGACAGCTCGCGTTGCGCGGGCTGCGCGCCGCCACCGTGGATTCCGCAGCCCTGCGACCGGCGAGCGCTGAGATTCTGTTGAGCGCGCTCGCTGATCCGCACGACCAGGTCCGGATCACCGCCGCCGGTATGCTTGGCGGTTACCGCGATTCCACGCATGCCGGGCGTGTCGCACTGCTGCTCGCCGACCCTCAACCGAATGTGCGAGTCGCGGCGGCGCAGGCATTGGCCTTGATCAAAGGACCCGCCGCGGCGAGTGCGCTCGCCGCCCGGGTAAACGACGTAACGGAGCGCACCGCAATTCGAGGCAGCTCGCTCGTCTCTCTTGCCGCCATTGCGCCGGCTCATGCATTGACGCTCGCAGCGCCCCTCGTGCGATCGCCCGAGCCGGTGCTGCGGGTTTACGTTGCGCGCGCGCTCGCCAACGTTCGTTTGAACGAATCGCTGGAAATGCTGCGCACCCTTTCGAATGACGCCGATGTGCGAGTGCAGGCGAGCGCAGTTTCGGCCGTGGTAGCCGTCGCGGGGGACACGCTCCAGTCTGCTCGCGCGTTCTTCATGGAGAAACTCGCCGCGCGCCCTCCGTATGTGCGTGCGGCGGCATTGAGCGGGTTGCAACGACTGGCGCAGCCTGGCGATGAAGCGGTGATCCTCGAGGCATTTGCGTTCGCGTTGCGCGACAGCACCGAAGACGCCGCGGTTGCGGCTCTTGCGGTGCTGGGCAGGCTGGCGCGAGACAATCCGGCGATAACGCGCAGCTTTAGCGCCCGCTTTCCGTTCAACCGCATCCCCTTGCAGGACGTTCAACGCGCGGCAATTCGCGAGCTCAAGCTGACCGAGCAATGCTGCATGTTGACGGCGCGTCCGGCCGTATACGAACGCGTAGTCCGCGAGGTATTGGTACCTGCGCTGGAGACCGGCTCGCGGCCGCGGGCGCGCATTACGACGGCTGGCGGATCGTTCGATATCGAGCTGCTGTCCGCCGATGCGCCGCTGACCGTAGACAATTTCGTGACACTCGTCCGACAGGCTTACTTCAATAATGGAAGCTGGCATCGCGTGGTACCGAATTTCGTGCTTCAGGATGGTGATCCCACCGGTACCGGCAGTGGCGGACCGGGTTACTCGATCCGTGATGAAATCAATCGCGTGCGCTATCTGCGTGGCATAATGGGGATGGCGTTGTCGGGACCGGACACCGGCGGCAGCCAGTGGTTCATCACGCATTCACCACAGCCGCACCTGGATGGAGGCTACACCGTGTTCGGCCGCGTTATCAGCGGCATGGAAGTCGCCGATCGGGTGATCCAGGACGATCCCATTACCAGCATTGAAATAGTCCGATGAAGTGGTGTCGGTTGCTCATACTGCTCTGCGCGTTGGCCTCGCTTGCGACCAATGCTTTTGCGCAGACAGTGCCATTCGGCAAGAACAAGATCCAGTACCGCGAGTTCGACTGGCGCATCCTGCCCGGTCCGCACATCGACGTCTACTATTATCCGGAAGAAGAAGACGTCGCGCGGCTCGCACTGGAGTACGCCGAGGAGAGCTACGATTATCTCGAGCGGAAATTCCAGCATCATCCCTTCCGCCGCATCCCACTGATCGTCTACTCGTCTGACCAGCACTTCGAGCAGACCAACGTCTTTCCGGGCTTCATCCCGGAAGGTGTGCTCGGGTTCACCGAGTACCTGAAGCGGCGAGTCGCGCTGCCGTTCCGCGGCGACTACAACCAATTCCGCAACACCCTGCGCCACGAGCTCGTACACGCGTTCCAGCTCTCGAAGCTTTCCGAGACCGCAGCGCAGCATCCGCGTGTCCGGCGCGCTTCACCGCAGCAGATCCATTGGTGGACAGAAGGCCTGGCGGAATTCTGGTCGAGCGAACAGACCGCGGAAGACGAGATGTTCGTGCGCGATCTGGTCGTGCGCGGCCGGCTGCCCAGCATCGCACGCTTCAATTACACCTACAGCTTTATGTCGTATCCGCTCGGCGCCGAGCTGCACAAGTATCTGACCCAGCGCTTTGGTGATGAATACATTGTCCGCGTTTACGAGGACTACTGGAAATACGAATCGTTCGACCAGGCGCTCGAGCGCATTCTCGGCATCAAGCTCGATCAGCTCAGCCGCGAATGGCGCTACGCCCTCGAGCAGCGCTTTTTCCCGACCTATGCCGATCGGCCGCCGCTCGACGTGGGCTCGCAGGCCGTCATTTTCAAGGGCGGCACGAACTTCAAGCCGGTACTCTACACGCCACCGGATGCGAGCACACCGGATCTGTTGTTCATGTCGCCGCGCACGGGTTACACCAACATCTACCGCACGAATCTGGATAGCGGCGAGGCTGGCATACGAACCGTCATCAAGGGCGAGCGCACCGCGGAGTTCGAATCATTTCACGCATACGAATCGCGCTTTGACGTCAACGCGACCGGCGTGATCGCGTTCGTGTCGCGCTACCTCGATCGCGACGCGCTGGTTTTATGGGACCTGGCGAAAGAGGAAGTGGTCGGCAGATATCAATGGCAGGATCTGGTCGGCGTTAAATCGCCGGCGTGGGATCCTTCCGGCCAGCGAGTAGTATTCGAAGGGCTTTCGACGGCGGGCTTTTCCGATCTCTACACCATTGATTTTACCACACAGCAGCGAGTGACGCTGACGCAGGATCGTTATCGAGACGAGGATCCCGACTGGTCACCGGATGGATCGAGCATCGTCTTCGCATCCGACCGCACCGATTTCGGCGCCAACGGCTACACCAATCTCTATCTCCTCAATGTCGCGGAGCGGCAAATCAGCGCGCTCACATACGGTGAGTGGAACGACCAGAATGCGCGCTGGTCACCCGACGGGACGCGCATCGTCTTCAGCTCAGATCGCGCCGGCTCGTACGATCTGTACGCGGTGGATCGCGCGGGTGACGGCCGGCGC
>JBQTID010000089.1:0-18344 GCA_052389275.1 Gemmatimonadota bacterium
TCGGCGCTGATTTGGGGGGTGGTGTGTGTGGCCTTTGCTCTAATCGTGCAGATTTGATGATTATCGAGAACGACCAGAACAAGGTAGAAACGCCGGGGTTGCGGCAGGTCGTGCAGTTCATCGCGCGCAACCGCGCCTGGGTTATCGGCACGCCGCTGCTGATGCTGGCGCTGACGCTGGTCTTCGTGACTGTAATCACGCCGACCTATGAAGGTTTGACCAGCATTCGTATCGACAAGAATCGCTCGCAGATCCCGATGCTCGACGCGCTCCAGGACTTGTCGAGTGGTAGCGAGATTCACACCGACATGGCCGAGCTGAAGAGCCGCACGCTCGCCGAAGATGTGGTAGCCGGGCAGAATCTCCATGTGCGTGTCGACATGCCGAGACGCATACCGCGTGATGTCTTGTTCGAATCGATCAGCGCGCCGCGCACGGTTCGCCCGGCCGCGCATGAGCTGATCCGCCTTTCAGCGAGCGAATTCGAGATCGCGAACAGCGACAAGCGCGTCCGCATCGGCGACCCTTTCACCATCGATGGCATTACGTTCACGCTCGCGCCGGGGGCGGCGGCTCAGGAACGCGTTCGTTTCACCGTCGACCCATTCCAGATTGCGGTCAAGGATCTGGACAACACGCTGCGCGTCGTGCGGCCCGATCGTGAGGCCGGCATTGTCGAAGTCCGCTACGAGACCACGGACCGGCACCTCGCGCGGGATGTGCCGAACGAAGTCGCGAACCGCTTCATTGCGCGCCGCCGGATGAACCAGACCTCGCAAGCGCGCAGTACGGTTGCTTTTCTTCAGGAACAGATCGACACGCTCGCGCAGCAGCTGCGCCTGTTCGAGAGCGGACTCCAGCAGTTCCGCGAGGGCGAGTCCGTGGTCAGCATCGAGGCCGAAGGCGAGGCGCAGGTCAAGCGGCTTGCCGATTTCCAGGCGAACCGTGACCTGATCGATGCGGAGCGGCGCGCGCTCGAGCAGCTGCTGAACGAAGTTTCGCGCGAGTCAGCGACGGGCGGTGCCTCGCCATTCCGAAGACTGATCGGCTTCCCGACACTGCTCAGCAATCCGGTCGCAACCGAACTGCTGGGCTCGCTGAACAAGTTGGAAAACGACCGCAGTGAATGGCTGATACTGCGCACGCCGAACGATCCGGAAGTCGTCACGCTGAGCGATCGCATTCATGATGTCGAGAACCAGATTGCGACGCTGACGGCGACTTACCTTCAGGGGTTGAGGAACCGCGTCGCTTCACTCGATGAGACGCTGGCCGGTTTCGGCGAGGATCTCAAACGCATTCCCGCGAAAGAGATTCAATTGGCGCGCTTGAAGCGGCAAGCGCGGGTGAGCGAGGATCTGTACGTCACACTCCAGCAACGGATGAAGGAAGCGGAGATTATGGCGGCCGCGCAGGATCCATCCGTTCGCGTGATTGATCCCGCAATCCTGCCGCTGAAACCGCTCAAACCGGATGTGCCGCTCGACATCGTGCTCGCGCTGCTGCTCGGGGTGGTGCTCGGGGCGCTGGCTGCCTACATCCGCGAGCATCTCGACACTACGATCCACACTCGCGAAGAGCTGCAAATCGAGAGCGGCATGGTGCCGGTACTGGGAATGATTCCGCGCATCGAGGTCCAGACCGTGAACGGCAACGGCGCGCACCGACTCTGGCGGCGCGCAACCCGGCAAGTAGACTCGAGCGCGGAGCGTCGGGCGCGCCTGGTCGCGGGTCATGATCCGCGCGCGGGAGCTGCGGAAGCCTTCCGCTCGCTGCGCACGAACATCGTATTCTCGCGGCCCGAGAAGGCGCCCAAGACGATCGTCTTTACGAGCTCGCTGCCGGGCGATGGCAAATCGACCAATGCTGCGAATCTCGTCATCACGCTGGCGCAACAGAATCTTCGCTGCATCATGGTCGACGCCGACATGCGGCGCGGCGCAATGCACCATGCATTCGATGCGACCGCGAAGCCCGGGCTGTCGGATTATCTGCTCGGTGGGCTAAGCCTCGAGGACGTGATCAGACCGATCAACCTGAACGGCACCGCTTTCGATTTCATCCCGACCGGCACACTGCCTCCAAATCCGGCGGAACTGATAGCATCGGCGCGCATGCAGGCATTGCTCGAGCATCTGGATGGCCAGTACGACGCCGTGATTTTCGATGCGCCACCGCTGAATGTCGTAACCGACGCCGCCCTGCTCGGCTCCAAGGCGGATGGTGTGATCCTGGTAGTGCGGGCAGGGATGACCGACCGGGGCGGCCTGCGCGCGGCGTTTGCGCAGCTCAATGCAGTACACGCCAAGATCATCGGCTGTCTGCTCAACGATGTGCACACGCGGCGCGAGCGGCTGTACGGCGAGTACGTGACGGGCGCATACTAGTCGAGGACGCGCGACCTTGCGCCTTGCTGTACGAGCCGCTGAAAGTACGGAATAGTCTTCCTGAGTCCTTCCTCCAGGTCGATCACCGGCTCCCAACCCAATACCGATCGCGCGACCGTGATATCCGGCCTGCGGACTTTCGGATCGTCGGTCGGCAATGCCCGGTAATCGATCTTCGAAGTACTGCCTGTCAGAGCGATGATCTTCTCGGCCAGCTCGAGCACAGTGAACTCGTCGGGGTTGCCGATGTTGGTCGGCTCGCTGCGCTCGGAAAAGAACAGCTTTTCGATGCCTAGCACTTCGTCGCTTGCATAGCAAAACGATCGGGTCTGCGATCCATCGCCGTAAACAGTCAACGGCTCGTTGCGCAGCGCCTGAACAATGAAGTTGCTGACCACTCGTCCGTCGTCGGGGCGCATGCGCGGCCCATACGTGTTGAAGATTCGCACTATGCGGGTGTCGATGCCGTGAAATCGGTGGTATGCCATGGTCATCGCTTCCGCGAAGCGCTTGGCCTCGTCATATACGCCACGCGGGCCGACCGGATTCACGTGACCCCAGTACGTTTCCGGCTGGGGATGCACCTGCGGATCCCCGTACACTTCCGAAGTCGAGGCGAGCAGATAGCGCGCACCCTTGTCCTTTGCCAAACCAAGCGTCTTGTGGGTACCGAGACTGCCGACCTTGAGCGTCTGAATCGGCAGCTCCAGGTAATCCACCGGGCTGGCCGGACTCGCGAAGTGCAGCACGCCATCGAGCGGGCCTTTCACGTCGATATACTCGGTGACGTTGTGCTGGACGAAGTCGAAGCGTGGCTCATTCTTCAAATGTGCGATGTTGTCGGGCGACCCCGTGAGAAAATTGTCCATGCCGATCACTTCGTGCTTCTGCTCGAGCAGCCGATCGCAAAGATGGGATCCCAGAAAGCCAGCCGCGCCGGTTATCAGTATTCGCATGATCTCAACCAATCTACGAAAAGCGGAATGCCCGCCTCGACCGAGGTCGTCGGTTCGTAACCCAGCAGCCTGCGCGCCTTGCCTACATCCGCAAAGGTGCAGTTCACGTCACCCGGCTGCATGGGCAGACGATTCAAGATAGGCGTGGTGCCGACCGCGCGCGCGATCAATTCGACGAGCCGCCGCAGTGAGGTCGTGCGACTCTCACCCAGATTGATGATCTCGAATTCACCGGGCACGTTGCGTGAGCGATCGATGGCGGCGCTTACGCCCTGAAGTATGTCGTCGATCCAGGTGTAATCGCGCTCACTGTCGCCCTCACCATAAAACGGAAGCGGTTCGCCCCGCAGCATTAGATCCGTGAACTTGCGAATCGCGAGGTCGGGGCGCTGGCGTGGCCCATACACCGTAAAAAAGCGCAGTGACAGGACCCCGATGCCGTACAAGTGGTGATAGGAATGGCTGATCAGCTCGCACGCGCGCTTGGTTGCCGCATACGGCGAGATCGGCGAATCGACCGGGTCGCTTTCGCTGAACGGGACTTTCTCGTTATTGCCGTAAACGGAAGAGGAAGAGCCGAAGATGAATCGCTTGATGCCGCGCCGGTTTGCCGCCTCGAGCAGCACGTTGGTCGCAACAATGTTGGCGCGCGTATAGCCGATCGGATCTGCGATCGAAGGACGCACGCCCGCCTTCGCCGCCAGGTGAACAATCACGTCCGCAGCGTGCTCGGCCAGCACACGTTCCATCTGTTCGGGATCGGCGCAATCGGCTTCGACGAACGTGTAGCGGGTATCGGACAGCGCGGCTGAGAGATTGCGCAGCTTCAGCTCGCGCGCGTAAAAGGGGTCGAAATTATCTACGCCGATGACGCGGTCGCCGCGCGCGAGGAGGCGCTCCGCGAGATGGCTACCGATGAAGCCGGCGGCACCGGTCACGACCACGGTTTCAGATCGATTCATGGCGCCTGAAATGATCGCGTTGCCGCATTGCCGTCAAGCTTGTAAGTTCCTGCCCTTTCATGGATTTCGGCGACTCCAAGCAAGCATGCGATATCTCGTAACGGGCGGCGCCGGCTTTATCGGCTCGCACCTGGTTCAACATCTGCTCGAGCGCGGTGATGAAGTTGTCGTGCTGGATGATTTTTCCACCGGCAGTCGCGACAACCTCGCGCCGTTCGCCGATCGCAGCGAACTGATCGCACGCACGCGGCTCGATGCCGTCACGTGTGCGCGGGCGGTGCGTGGCATCGATTACGTTCTGCACGAGGCGGCCGTACCGTCGGTGCCGCGCTCGGTCCGCGATCCGTTGGCTTCGCACCAGGCTTGCGCGACGGGGACGCTCAATCTGCTGATCGCCGCGCGTGACGCCAAAGTCAGGCGCGTCGTATACGCGGCGTCATCCTCGGCGTACGGTAACACCGAGGAGCTGCCGAAACGGGAGAACATGCTGCCGCGGCCGCTGTCGCCATACGCGGCGGCCAAGCGCGCCGGCGAAGACTACTGCCGCGCGTTCCACGCGACTTACGGCCTCAAAACCGTCTCGCTGCGCTACTTCAATATTTTCGGACCACGCCAGGATCCCAAGTCGCAGTATGCTGCGGTGATCGCGAAGTTCATCGCGCATGCGCTCGCGGGCACGGCACCGGTCATTTACGGGGACGGCGAGCAAACGCGTGATTTCACGTATGTGGCAAACGTGGTGGCAGCCAACCTGCGCGCGTGTGATGCGCCCGCTGAAGCAGACGGTGACGTCTTCAACGTAGGCTGCGGCACTCGCATTAGCGTCAACGAGCTCTGGCGTCGCATCGACCGCATCGTAGGCACCAGGCTGGAGCCGGTGTACCAGCCGAGTCGCGCTGGCGATGTCCGGGATTCACTTGCATCGCTGGATAAGATCGGACGGGTGCTCGGGTACCAGCCGGTCATCGATCTCGACACAGGGCTCGAGCAAACCGTCAACTTCTTCCGGTCATAAATGCCCGTTCCATTGCTGGACCTGCAAAGGCAATACACGACAATCAAAGACGAGATCGACCGTGAGGTTTTGCGGGTTGTAGCAGCCCAGCGGTTCATTCTCGGTCCCGACGTAGAGGCGTTCGAGCAGCAGATAGCGGCCTACACCGGCAGTAGCCACGCGATCGGGTGCGCGAGCGGCACCGACGCGATCCTGCTCGCCCTGAAAGCTCTGCCGCTCGATCCCGGCGCCGAAGTCGTCACGCCCGCGTTCACCTTCTTCGCGACGGCAGGCGCGATCTGGAATGCGGGGCTCGAGCCGGTTTTCTGCGACATCGATCCCCAGACGTTCAACGTCACCGCCGAGACCGTGAGCGCCGCATTGACACCGCGCACAAAGGCGATCGTCGTCGTTCATCTGTACGGTCACATGGCGCGCATGGCGGAGCTCATGGAGCTGGCGCGCGAGCGCAATCTGTTCGTCATCGAAGACGCCGCACAGTCGCTCGGTGCGCGCCAGCACATAAATGGCAACGAGCGACAGTCGGGCACGGTCGGGCACATCGGCACGTATTCATTCTTTCCATCCAAGAATCTGGGTGCGTTTGGTGATGCGGGGTTGATGGTTACCGATGATGACGCGTTCGCGGAAAAGCTGCGCAAGCTACGGGTGCACGGCGGTCGCCAGATGTATCATCACGAGATGGTCGGCACGAACTCGCGGCTGGATGCGCTGCAGGCGGCGGTCTTGTCGGCGAAGCTGCCACACCTCGATCGCTGGGCCGGAGCGCGACGGGCGAATGCGGCCGAATATGACAGCGCGTTCGCTGACTGCAGCGCGTTCGTCACACCAGTCGAGCTGGACGGCAACTACCATGTGTTCAATCAGTACACGCTGAGAGTTCGGGAACGCGATCGGCTCAAGCAGCAGCTGGATGCGGCCGGCATTGGCAACGCCATCTATTACCCGCTGCCGCTGCACCTGCAGGAGTGTTTCGCGAGTCTCGGCTATGGTCGCGGGGATCTGCCGATCTCGGAGCAGCTCGCGTCGGAAGTGATCAGCATTCCAGTCTTCCCGGAGCTGACCGCCGCCGAGAAGTCGCAGGTCGTTGAGGCAATTCTGAATTTTTACGAATCAAAGGACCGAGATATATGCGGATAGCAGTCATAGGCACGGGGTACGTCGGGCTGGTAGCCGGAGCGTGTCTGGCCGAAACCGGCATCGAGGTATTCTGCGTCGATATCGACCAACGCAAGGTGGCGCGTTTACAGCGCGGAGAAATACCGATTTACGAGCCGGGGCTTGAGCCTCTGCTCAAGCGCAACGTGGAGGATCGGCGCCTCACTTTCACAACGGACATTGTGACCGCGATTCGCGAATCGGAAGTCATCTTCATTGCGGTTGGCACGCCGCCGGATGAAGACGGCTCCGCCGACCTCAAACATGTTCTGGATGTCGCCGCCAAGATCGGCGAGCACATGAACGGCGAAAAGGTCGTCATCACGAAGAGCACCGTGCCGGTCGGCACGGCCGCGCGCGTGCGGGCGGAAATCGAGAAGCGGACGCAGCACCCGGTTCACGTCTGCTCGAACCCGGAGTTCCTGAAAGAAGGGGCGGCGGTCGATGACTTCATGAAGCCGGACCGCGTCGTCATTGGTGTCGACTCGGAGCACGCCAAGTACGTGCTGACCGAAGTCTATGCGCCATTCGTGCGCACGGGTAATCCGATCATCTTCATGGATGTCGCCTCCGCCGAGATCACGAAGTACGCGGCCAACGCGATGCTCGCGACGCGCATATCGTTCATGAACATGATCGCGAGCTTGTGCGAGAAGGTGGGTGCAAACGTCGACCTGGTGCGCAAAGGCATCGGCACCGATTCACGCATCGGCAACGCGTTCCTGTTCGCGGGCTGCGGCTATGGCGGCAGCTGCTTCCCCAAGGACGTCAATGCGCTAATGCAAACATTGTCTCAGCAGGGCGTGAATGCGGGCATTCTGAAGGCGGTGGAACAGGTCAATGAAGCGCAGAAGCACTATCTGCTCGAGCGCGTCATCGGGATATATGGTGCAGACCTCAGCGCGAAAACATTCGCGGTCTGGGGTCTCAGCTTCAAACCAGAGACCGATGACATGCGCGAGGCGCCCTCCCTGGTAGTGGTGCGCGGATTGCTGGAGCGAGGCGCAACCGTGCGCGTGAACGATCCGGAAGCGATGGGTGTGGCGCGCGACCATTTTGGCAACAACGTCGAATACTGCGAGGACAACTACGAGACATTGCGCGCCGCCGATGCCTTGTTGATCCTGACGGAATGGCGCCCATACCGCCGGCCGAACTTCGACAAGATGCGACAACTGATGCGTCGGCCACTGATTCTGGACGGGCGTAACCTTTTCGAGCCGGAGCAGGTGCTGGCACAGGGCTTCGAGTACATCAGCATTGGCCGCCCCGCAATGCAGAAACTAGATTGAGCGCGCCGAAATGGCCCGCGCGCGGCCTGTGGCCGCAAGCGCCCTGCACGGACGGAAGCGAACAGAGCGCGCCGAAATGGCCTGCGCGCGGCCTGTGGCCGCAAGCGCCCTGCACTGACAGAAGCGACCTGAGAAGATGAGCGAGCTGACGCAGCTGATCCAGCGTGGTAAACAGGCGTTCGAACAACGCGATTACGCTGCCGCGCTCACCGATTTTCAGGAGGTTCTCCGCCGTAATCCGCGCTTCGCGGATGTGCGCCATTTGACCGGCTTGTGCCTGAGCTTTCTAGGGCATGCGGATGCAGCATTGCAGGAATTCAATGAGGCGATCGCGCTGAACAGTCGCTACATCGAAGCGCATATTAACCGCGCGATTACGCTGAACGAGCTGGGCCGCTTCGAAGAGGGGCGGGCAGCATTCGAGCAGGCGGCCGCACTGGAGACCGAAACCGAGGGTCCGTTTCCCGCCGCCGTATCGGCGCGGCTGGCAAATGCGCACGCGAACCTGGGCGATCTCTATCTCGAAGCCGGCGCGCCGACCGAAGCGGCCGAGCAGTATCGCACGGCTCTCGAGATTCGCTCGCATTTCCACGATATCCGTAACCGTCTGGCGCAAGCGCTGCTGCAGCTGGGCGAATTGAGTCCGGCTGCAGCCGAGCTCGAGGCGGTGCTGCAAGCGAATCCGCGGTTTCTGGCAGCGCGCCTGAATCTCGGTTTGGTCTTTTTCAGGCTGGGCGAGCAGGAACGCGCGGCTCAGGAATGGGAGATCGCGCGGCAGCAGCAACCCACCAATCCACAAGTGCGCGCCTATCTCGCGATGCTCGAGCGCAGAGCCGAACGTGCCCGGCCCTAAAACTTCCTCGCTGTCCACTCACGTTGCGCTTTGCTCGATTGTGTTGCTCGCCGCCTGCGGGTCAGGCGAAAACTCGATGCTGCGCGGGGATCGTTACTGGGCGGACTCCAACTATATAGCAGCCCTCGCCGAGTATCGGCTCGCTACCAGGCAGGGTGGCACCATTGAAGCCGACGCGCGGGTCGCACACGCGTATATCATGACCGGCGAGCTCGAACGTGCGCGCAGCGCGTACGCTGCGTTGATCAAGGCCGATGCATCGAAGCTGGACCAGGCCGTTTACGATTACGTCTGGCTCGCGCGCTCGAGCCTTCAGCGCGGCGACCGCTACGGCGCGGCGCGTGCGGCGGAGGCCGCACTGGAGCTGCGGCCGGAACTCGCGATTCCAGAGATGGCGCTGACGCTCGCGCGCCATTACGCGACGATTGGCGACACCGAGCGTGCGCTACAGTTCTACCGGCGCGCGCTGGGACGGGCCGACGCGGGCTCGCGGACCGCGCTGCTCTACGAGAGCGCGAGTCTCAGTGAGCGGAACGGAGACTGCGTCGCGGCGCTACCCTATTTCGAGGCATTCTCAGAACAGTCGTCGAATGCGGACAGCGTGACTGAGGCACGGTGGCGCATGGGCACATGTGGACTCGAGCGCGGCAGGCAGCTGCGCGAGGCGGGCGAGCCGGAGCGCGCACTGGAGCTGTTGGCTGTGACACTCGAGCTGGGCGCGCCCCAGAATCGCCTGGATCAGGCGTGGTTCGAAAGAGGTGAAGCCCTGGTTGCGTTGGGGCGCTCAGAGGAAGCGGCCGCCGCTTTTGAACGCGTTCTGGATCTGAGCGCGGCCGGGCGGACTCAGCTTGCTATCCGGGCCCAGCGGCGCCTCGACGAAATACGCAGCAATCCGGTCCCCTGATCCCATTGTCACGCGCCGGTAAGCCGCCAAATTGAAACCCGCTTCTCGACCAGCGGGTAGACAGCAGCGAAAATGACTGCGACAGCCAACTAATGACCGTGATGAATAGATTTTTGCGAGGGACCCTTTTGATGGTCGTGGCTGCGGCCATGACGGCTTGTGCCAGCGCGACGCGGGTTCCGGAGGGGTTGCCACCCGACAGCCTGTTTCAGCGCGCGCTCAACCAGTTCCATGAACGGAATTGGACGGACGCCATCACGCTGTTCGAGCGGTTCGTGATCGAGCACCCGACGCATCCCCGAGTGCAGGAGGCGCGGCTGTTCATCGGTCATGGCTATTTCGGCAGGAAGGAGTACATCACGGCGGCAACCGAGTATTCGCGTCTCGCCAATGACTATCCTGCCGGTCCGTATGGCGACGATGCGCGTTTCAAGGTTTGCGAGTCGTATTACAAACTGTCACCGAAACCCCCGCTAGATCAGCAATACACGCGCGCCGCCATCGACCATTGTCAGTCGCTTCTGACGTATTATCCGTCGAGCGAATTCGCCGCCCCTGCGCAGGAGATGCTGACCGAGCTGCGCAACAAGCTGGCGAGCAAGGTTTTTCTCACTGCCGAGTTCTACTTCAAGCGCGCGGCATACGACTCCGGCATCATCTATTACGACCAGGCTGTGCGTGACTACTCCGATACGCCCTTCGCGCCGCGCGCGCTCCTGAGACTCTTCGAGACATACCAGATTCTCGGTTACAAGGAAGAGGCGGATGCCGCGAAACAGCGGCTGCTGAAGGATTACCCGACCAGCCCGGAAGCGAGACAACTGCAAGAGCCCGCCCCGCCCAGCGGCTCGTGAACGCGCACCGTCCTTGAATATTGGAATCTTCGGCGGGACCTTCGATCCGCCGCACATCGGCCATCTGATTGCCGCCCAGGACGCACGCACCGCTCTATCGCTCGGGCGCCTCATCTTCGTTCCGGCGGCGGAGCCTCCGCACAAGCGAGGAACCGCGGTCAGTGCGGCGAGCATTCGGCTGGAAATGCTGAAGGCAGCGATATCTGCCGAGTCGAGTTTCGAGATCAGTGCTATCGAGCTGGAGCGTGCTGGTCCGTCCTACACGGTCGACACGCTGCGCACGCTGGCGCAGAAATTTCCGGCCGCTGCACTGCATTTGCTGATCGGCGTGGATCAAGTGCGCGAATTCTCGAGCTGGCGGGAGCCGGCTGAAATCGCGCGGCTGGCAAAGGTGGTGATGCTGGCGCGCAGCGGCGAAGATGAGGCTGGAGCCGAGGCGGGATTTGTGCGGCAGATCGTAAGTGTCACCCGGATAGACGTTTCGTCCACGCTGATTCGCGGACGGGTGGACGCAGATCGGCCGATCCGCTACCTCGTGCCGGACGCGGTCGCGGAGATCATTGCCAGAGAAGGGCTATATCAAAACCGGTAAACTGATGACCGGTAAGTTTAAAGCTGGGTATAAAGGGACATGCTAAAAGGTCTGGTTGGAAAAGTGTTTGGTACCCGCCACGAGCGTGAAGCGAAGAAGCTTCAGCCGCTGGTCGTGGAGATCAATGCACTTGTAGACGATCTGGGCGCGCTCTCGGACGACGAGCTGAAGGCTCAGACCGAGAAGTTTCGCGGCATTCTCAAGGAGCGCACGGCGGAGCTGGAGGCGGGGCTGGCGGAGCTTCGGCAGACGAAGCGTCAAACGGAAGATTCCGCCGAGCGCGATCAACTGACGCAGGAAATTCAACAGGTCGAGGATGATCTCAAGGCTGAGATCAAGGACACGCTCGAAGAGCTGCTGCCCGAGGCGTTCGCAACGGTGAAGGAAGCGTGCAGGCGGCTGGTCGGCACGCCGATCACGGTCACGGGTCAGGCCATGAGCTGGGACATGATACCGTACGATGTGCAGCTGATCGGCGGCGTCGCACTGCACCGCGGCAACATTGCGGAAATGGCCACGGGTGAAGGCAAGACGCTGGTGGCGATCGCACCCTTGTACTTGAATGCAATCGCCGGCCGCGGCGTGCATCTGGTCACGGTCAACTCATACCTGGCGCAACGCGACAGCGAATGGATGGGCACGGTCTATCGCTTCCTGGGCCTGACCGTGGATTGCATCGATTTGCACGAGCCAGGCACACCCGCGCGGCGCGCCGCCTACAACGCCGATATCACATACGGCACGAACAACGAGTTCGGCTTCGACTACCTGCGCGACAACATGGTGCACTCGCTGGACCAGCGAGTTCAGCGTCACCACTACTATGCGATCATCGACGAAGTCGACTCGATCCTGATCGACGAAGCGCGCACGCCGCTGATCATCAGCGGACCAGTCGGCGAAGAAGAGTCTGACGAATACCGGCGCTACAATCCGATGGTCGCGAACTTGTTTCGCAAGCAGATGCGCATGGTCAATGACCTGGTCGCGCAGGCCGAACGCGACCTGGAAGCAGGCGACGAACCGTCAGCCGGTGAACGCCTGCTAGCGGCCAGGCGCGGCGCGCCGCGCCACAAACGGCTGTTGAAGATCTTCGCCGACACGCCATCGACGCAAAAGATGGCCAGCAAGGTCGAAGCCGATCTGATGCGTGACAAGCGCTTGCAGGAGATCGACGAGCACCTGCTGTTCGCAATGGATGAGAAGGGCCACAGCATCCATCTCTCGGATCTGGGACTGGATGAGCTGTCGCCCTCCGATCCGTACGCTTTCGTAGTGCCGGATATCTCGGAAGAGCTCGGCAAGATCGAGCACGATCCTGAGATGACCGTGGACGAGAAGCGCGAGCGCCGCGCGCAGCTGGAGCGCGAGTACGCCGAGAAGACGCAGAAAATCCATGCGATTCATCAGCTGCTCAAGGCCTATACGCTCTACTCGAAGGATGAGCAGTACATCATCGAGGATGGCGCAGTCGTCATCGTGGACGAGTTTACCGGCCGCAAAATGGCGGGACGGCGCTGGTCTGACGGATTGCACCAGGCGGTCGAAGCAAAGGAGGGCGTGACGGTCAGAGGCGAGACGCAAACGCTCGCCACCATCACGATTCAGAATTACTTCCGTATGTACGACAAGCTTGCCGGCATGACCGGCACTGCCGAAACGGAAGAAGGCGAATTCCATCAGATCTACGGTCTGGCCGTGTCGGTCATCCCGACCAACCGCGACATCATTCGCGATGACCGTCACGACCTGGTGTATCGCACCAAGCGCGAGAAGTACAACGCAATCATGGATGAGATCGAGCGGCTGCATAAACTGCAGTTGCCCGTACTGGTTGGTACGGTTTCCGTCGACGTGTCGGAGACGTTGTCGCGCATGCTCAAGCGGCGCGGCATTCCGCACAACGTGCTGAACGCGAAGTACCATCAGTCCGAAGCGCAGATCGTCGCTGATGCGGGCAAGCCCGGCACCGTGACGATTGCAACCAACATGGCGGGTCGCGGCACCGACATTAAGCTCGGACCCGGCGTAACCGACGAACGCACGATTCTCTGGGCACGCGAGCATGGCGTGGCCGTCGACGAAGTAGTCAAAGCCGCCGATCCGGCGCTGGCCCTCGATTCGACCAAGGTCAATGACGATGACCTGCTCGAGCCGGGCGGTCTGCACATCATCGGCTCCGAGCGCCACGAAGCCCGCCGCATTGACCGGCAGCTGCGCGGTCGCGCGGGACGCCAGGGCGATCCGGGTGCATCACAGTTCTTCCTTTCGCTGGAAGACGATCTGATGCGCCTCTTCGGCTCCGACCGCATTGCCGGCATCATGGATCGGCTGGGCGCGGAAGAAGGCGAAGTCATCACCCACCCGCTCGTAACGCGTTCGATCAGCAGCGCCCAGCGGCGCGTCGAATTGCAGAACTTCGAGGCGCGCAAACGGCTGCTCGAATACGACGATGTAATGAACCAGCAGCGCGAGGTCGTCTACGACATGCGTCTGTTTGCACTCGAGGGCGGCGAAGACCTGAAGGGTGAAGTCTGGGACATGATCGAGGCGGCCGTGCGCGCCACTGTGCCCGAGTACGCAAGCGAAGAAATGCATGCGGAGCAGTGGGATCTGGCGGGGCTGCGCGAGCGCGTTGCGATGGACTACTTCCTCGTGCTCGACGAGCTGCCGCGCGAGAATATCGTCGACCATGAGTTCAACACGGTCGAAGACGTCGAAGAACAGGTCCTGACGCGCGTGCGCGACGGTTTCAAGCGTAAGCTGGAGACATTCGGCGAGCTTCAAGAGCGCATACTTTCGTGGATTTTGTTGAACGTCATCGACGACAAGTGGCGCGATCACCTTTACGATCTGGATCATCTGAAAGCGTCGATCGGCTTTCGCGGCTGGGGGCAAAAGGATCCGCTCATCGAGTACAAGCAGGACGCCTACACGATGTTCGTGGATTTCATGGCCGATCTGCGCAAATCCGTGGCTTCGCTGACCTTCAAGTCGCAGCTGCAAGTGCCGCAGCAACGAGTGGCGCCGCCCATGCGCGTAACGCTGTCGGGACCGACCGACACACCGGCCACGCGGCCGCTGCGCGCTGTGCCGGCTCCGGAGCCGTACGAGAAAGATGAGATCGCGGAGGACCGCGTGGCCGCGGCCTTCGGAGGCGCCCGGCAAATCGGCAGGGCAGCACAACCGGATGTGCGTCGCTTGAGCACGAACCGCGGCGACGAGCATGCGCCTGTTCAAAAGCCTGTGACCGTCGAGCCCAAGGTAGGACGCAATGACCCGTGCCCGTGCGGTTCGGGCAAGAAGTACAAGAAATGCCACGGCATCGGACTCGTGTGAGCGGGCCATGCGATCCATGGGGTCCATGCGATCCATGCGGTCCAGGCGATCGGGCAAGCGGCCCGGTCGCCTTTTTCTTGGAGTGACCCAATGAACTATCGAATTCGGGATTGGCCGGTGCGGGAACGGCCGCGCGAGCGGATGTACGCAGCCGGCGCGCATGCGCTTTCTACGCGCGAGCTGCTCGCCATCCTGATCGGCAGCGGCAGCGAAGCCAATTCAGCGGTCGACGTGGCCGGCAAACTGCTCCAGGCCAGCGACGGCTCGCTGCGTCGCCTCAGTACGCTCGGCAGCGCGGATATTCAGAAGGTACCGGGCATTGGACCGGCCGTGGCGTCGCGCGTGCTGGCCGCGTTGGAGCTGGGCCGGCGCATGGCGCGCGAAAGCGCAGCCGAGCGGCCACGTATCCAGGGACCGGCTGACGTGTATGAGCTATGTGCGCCTGCCCTGCGTGACCTGCGGCAGGAGGAATTCCGGGTGCTATTGCTGAACGTGCAGCATTCGGTGATCAGCGAGCTGGTCGTGACGCGCGGCACTCTGGATGCGTCGGTGGTGCATGCGCGCGAGGTTTTTCGGCCGGCCATCTCCGAAAGCGCGGCCGCCGTGATTCTCGTTCACAATCACCCTTCAGGTGACCCGGCGCCTTCGCGCGAGGACCGCGACGTCACCGAACAATTGGCGTCGGCCGGTCGGCTGATCGGGATTCCGGTGCTCGATCATGTTGTGGTGGGAGACGGGCGCTACGTATCCTTCGTGGAAATGGGTCTTTTGGACGCGAGTGAATGAATCCAACGGCTACTGCGGCTGAGCAGCTGAAGAACGGCGCATTGGACGCGCTGCCGGCGCGGCTGCGCGCATCGGTCGCGCAATACGGCGAGCGTCTGGACCTCGATTTGATCGCGCGCGCCTATCGCTTCAGCGAAAAGGCGCACGCGGGGCAGAAGCGCGCTTCCGGCGACGAGTACATCGCGCACTGCGTGGACGTCGCGAAGATCGTGACCGATCTGCACCTCGACACGATGTCGATCGCGGCGGCGCTGGTGCACGATGTGGTCGAGGACACGCTGATTTCACTGGACGATCTGCGGTCGGAGCTGGGCGAGGAGATCACCAGTATCGTGGATGGCGTTACCAAAATCGGTAAGGTGACGTTCAGCTCGAACACCGAGCAGCAGGTCGAGAATTATCGCAAGCTTCTGTTGTCGATGGCACACGACGCGCGTGTCATCGTCATCAAGCTGGCGGATCGCCTGCACAACATGCGTACGCTCGAGCATCTGCGCGCGGACAAGCGGCGTCGCATTGCCCTCGAGACCCGTGAGATCTATGGGCCGCTGGCGCACCGGCTCGGCATGGCGCAGATCCGCTGGGAGCTGGAGGACCTCTGCTTCAAGCATCTGGAAGCCGATGCATACAAGGATCTCGCGAAGAAAGTCGCGCACCGGCGCATGGAGCGCGAAGACCGCATCGAAGCGCTGCGTGGGCCGCTCGAGGAGGAGCTGCGCAAAGCCGGCATACCGTGCGAAGTCTATGGCCGGCCGAAGCATCTGTGGTCCATCAATCGCAAGATGGTGCAGCGCAACAAGCCGTATGACGAGATCTATGATTTGATGGCGATTCGTGTCGTGACCGACACGGTTGCCAACTGTTACCATGCGCTGGGCGTTATTCACAACCGCTGGACGCCGCTACAGGAGCGCTTCCACGATTACATCGCCACGCCCAAATCGAACATGTACCGCTCGCTGCACACGACCATCTTCGGTCCGGGCGGCCGGCTGTACGAGATTCAGATTCGCACGCAGGACATGCATCGCACGGCGGAGTACGGCATTGCGGCGCATTGGCGCTACAAGGAAGGCGAGAAGCGCGCGGCCAACGAAGTCGACGAAAAGCTGAGCTGGTTCCGGCAGGTCCTCGAGTGGCAGCAGGACACGCGCGAGCCCGAAGAATTCCTCGAATTCCTGCGCATTGACCTGTTTCAGGACGAGATCTTCGTTTTTACGCCCAAGGGTGACGTCAAACAGCTGCCGAAGGGCGCGACGCCGATCGACTTTGCGTTCGCGGTGCACACGGAAGTCGGCTTGCATTGCGCGGGCGCGCGCATCAACGGCCGCATCGCGCCGCTTGCGCGTGAGCTGAAGAACGGCGACACGGTGGAAGTAATCCGTGATCCACGCCAGAAGCCGTCGCGCGATTGGCTCGCGTTCGTGAAGACCGCGCGCGCGCGTCAGAAGATCCGGCAGTGGATCAAGAACGAGGAGTCCGCGTCCGCCATCAACCTCGGCAAGGAGTTGTTCGAGCGCGAGGTGCGAAAAGCGCGCAAGGACAAGCCGACCGATGCGCAGCTGCAGGCCGCGGCCGAAGCGCTCAATCTACCGAACTTCGACTACGTGTATGCGGCCTTGGGACGCGGCGAGCTCGGGCCGTCGTCGATCATGAAGGAATTGTGGCCCGACCAGGAGCCGCAGCTCCAGGAACGCGCGCCATCCGCATTCGAGCGTTTGGTCGACAAGGTGCGCGGCACGGGCAAAGGCGTGCGCATCCAGGGGCTAGGCGACATGATGGTTCGCTACTCACAGTGTTGTCAGCCGGTGCCGGGGGATCAGGTAATCGGCTACATCACGCGTGGCCGCGGGATTTCAATTCACCGCTCCGACTGTCCGAACGTGTTGAATCTCGGTGAGCATCCGGAGCGCCGCGTCGAGATCGAATGGGAAGCGGAGCATGGCGACCGCTTCTTCGTGCGCCTGATCGTGGAAGGCGACGATCGGCGTGGCCTGCTCTCGGACATTGCAACTTCCATCACCGACACGGGCACCAACATCGCGTCCGCCGAGATCAAGGCCGGTGACGGTGGCATGACGGGTTCATTCGTAGTCGAGGTGCAGGACTTGACGCACCTCAAGAAAGTAATGAAATCGATTCGCAGAATTGCCGGCGTGATCGGCGTCGAACGTCGCGAGCACGTGGCCAGTAGCGAGCAGGATTGACGACACGCCGGCTCAGACTGACCAGGCAGTATTCTCCGGCAGGATCATAAACGCCAGCGATCCACCCGGCACCACACAAACTGGCGCACCCGCTGCCCGCAGCTCGAGCAACCACCGCGAAACGCCGTTCACACCTGCGCGTCCGAAATCATGCCAGAGAATAACGCTGCCTGCATGGCAGCACTCGAGGGCCTTCAGCGTGTCGGAGCGCACGTACTCGTAGGAATGCGCGCCGTCGATAAAAAAGACATCGACCTGACCGCGGTAAGGCGTGTAGTCGAATGTCGCGCTGTCACCGAACAGGCGCGTGATGCGGGCTTCCTGCGGCGTTCCCTCGAACAACAGGCGCGGCGTATTCCGCATTCCCTGAATGTGCGCGCGGTCCATCGCGGTCACAGTCAGTGCAACAGCTCCATCGGGTTCGGGGGGCAGATCGAGCGTGTACAGCCGCGCGTCGCCGGGGCTGTTCAGCGCCGCATGATAAACCGTGAACCCGTTGAGCGTGCCGATCTCGAAGTAGACTCGCGGCTGCTCGATCCGGCACACCGCGCAGAGACTGAGGATATCGATCACGTAGGAGCCGACGCCCGAGCCCCAGGCGAGCGCATCGCCGGTTGCTGTGAGGTCTTGAACGCCCTGACCCGGCTCGCCGAGAGCCACGGCGATCGGCAGTTCGGGGAGGCCGCGCCTCTGCGTGATGGCGCGCAGGAGAAAGCGCGACTCCGAGCTGTAGCGAACCAGCTGATACGGCCGCGTGAGCAGCGGCAGGGCGGCCGCGCTGGTGCCCAGTATTACGTTGCGAATCGCGGCGACGCCGAGCCGAAGCTTATCGAGCATGGCGCGCAAGTCTGCAATGGTTTGCGTGCTTGAACAAGGCTAAGTTTCCTGACATGAAGTTCGACCTGCAACTTCCCTTCGAATTGTCCGGCGATCAGCCTCAGGCCATCCAGGAGTTGACCAACGGGCTGAAGCAGGGGCAGAAGAACCAGACGCGGCTCGGCGTGACCGGCTCGGGTAACACGGTCACGATGGCGAATGT
>JBQTID010000090.1:0-20163 GCA_052389275.1 Gemmatimonadota bacterium
CTGCATAAACCAGCTGGGCAACCGGACCGCTCGAACCACAGTTTATGCAGGATACGCTGTAAAACCCGCACGGTCTGCGTCGCGCCCTGCCTTCACCCTCCACATCCGTTTTTCAGCAACCTGCTAGAGCGTGTGAGAGTGTGGGAGTGTGGGAGTTCGCTCCTGTCTCACACTCTCACCCTCTCACAATCTCACACTCTCACCCTCTCACCCTCTCACAATCTCACAACCTCACGATCCCGGTCTTCCCGGTACTCTCATCTTCTAAGAAATTCTACGACCGCGGTATCAAACCCACGCTGCGCATCCAGCGGCAGCCCGTGCTGACCGCCAGCGACTTTCAACACCTGCGCGTCGCCCAGCTTATGTGCCAGTTGGGCGACGAACTCCTTGCCGGGCATGCGATCCCTGGTTCCGATCAGGATCAGTACCGGACACTTCACGGCGTGCGCGCTTGCGAGCGGGTCGTGACGCGCGGCTTTGATCCAGGTGCCGAGATAGGTGAAAGGCGACAGGCGCATGTAATCGCGCATCACCGCTTTCAACAAACGCCACGGCTCCTTGACTGCATGGTAGGCGAGCGCGCCGACCTGATGTGGCAAGCGGCGACCATAACCACCAGTCGGTCCGGCAAGCACAATCGAGCGCACGAGCTCGGGATTGCGTGAAGCGAGCTGAAGCACCGCCTGACAACCGATCGAATGGCCTACCCAATGCGCGTGCGCGATGTGCAGAGCCCGCGCGAACGCGCTGAGATGCTCCGCCAGCTCTACAATCGAACAACCGAACCGTTTGCCATCCGTTTCGCCGAAGCCGGGCAGATCGGGTGCGATCGCGCGAAAGCCGGCGTGCGCGAGCGATTCCAGGTTGGGCTTATAGAAATCGGCGGAGATGCCCAGGCCGGCGCCGAAGATGACCGGTGCGCCGGCACCCGCTTCGATGTAACGGACTTCCCGCCCGTTCAGGCGAATCCAGTGTTCGGTCATGAGCTCAGGAACGATATGACTTCGGAGTTGAAGCGCGCCGGTTCGTCCACCATCGGAATATGCGCGGCCCCCTCGAATACGAGCAGGCGCGCGTTCGGAATGTGGGCCGCCATGTAATCGCCATCGCGCGGCGGCGTGAGCGCATCCAGCGTGCCCCATACCAGCAGCGTAGGCACGTTGATGAGCGGCAGCAGCGGTCGCACATCGTCGCGCAGAATGTTCCAGGTTGCGCGCGCCACGACGCGCGGGCCGGCGCGCAGGCTGTCCAGCGCGATGCGTGGCAGGAATCCAGGCGCGCCCCAGCTACGCGGGGGCATGATCTCCGCCACGAAACGCGCGACCTGCAGGACAGTGAGCGGCCGCGGTATGCCCGCGGCGCTGACCAGCACCAATTTCTGGACGACAGTCCTCGGCTCGGTCGCGAGATGGATTGCGATCTGGCCGCCCATTGAATGGCCGATCACGTGCGCGCGCGCGATGCCGCACGCAGTCATCCATTCGTGCACAGCGGCGGCGGCTTCCGTCAGGGACAGCGGTTTGCCGCGGCTGCTGCCGAACCCGATCAGATCGGGTGCGTGCGTCTCGAATCGTGGCGCAAGAGCAGGCATGGTATAACGCCACCACGCGCTCGAGCCTGCCAGGCCGTGCAACAGGATGACCGGTGGACCGCTGCCCGCGCGCAGCGAGTGAATGCGATGACCGCGGATCGTAGTCTGGTCGCGCTGGATTTCGACTGAGCGCACGCGCTTGCCCGAGCTACGCGCGGCCGTAACCGCCGCCGCCGGGGCTGCGGATGCTGATGACATCACCGGCGTCTACGCGCAGCGATACCTTGGCCGGCAGCAGTTGCTCGCCGTCCGCGCTGATTCTGACATTCTCTCCGGTTGCGCCGTCCTCGCCGCCAGCCGCGCCGTGCGGACCATGGCTGCGCCGCTCCGACAGAATGCTGACTTCCACGTCAGTCAGCATTTCGATGTCGCGCCGAATGCCGTCACCGCCGCGCCACTTGCCGCGACCGCCTGATGCGCGCCGCAATGCATAATGTCGAATGCGAATCGGCAGCGCGTGCTCGATTGCCTCGATCGGCGTATTCAGCGAATTGCTCATGTGCACGTGCACACCGGAAAGACCGTCGCTACTCGCGGCTGCGCCCATGCCGCCGCCCACCGTTTCGTAGTACGCGAACGGCTGGTTGGTACGCGAGTCAATGCCGCCCAGCGTGAAGTTGTTCATGGTGCCCTGCGATTGCGCCGGCACGATTGCCGGTAACGCCTGTGCGAACGCGCTGAACAGCGCGTCGGTGATGCGCTGGGATGTCTCCACGTTGCCCGCCGCTACGCTCGCAGGCGGCGCTGCATTCACGATGCTGCGCTCGGGCATGCTCACCGATACGCACGACAGCGCGCCGCCGCCCGCCGGCAGCGTCTGCCCCAGCAGCGCTTCCATGAGACAACGAACTACGTAGCGCACGCAGGAGACCGTAATCGCAGCGACTGCGTTGACACCACCCTCGGTCTGCGGCGCGCTGCCCGCAAAGTCGATCGCAAGCGTGTCCGCCTTGACATCGACGCGCACGCGCACCGGCAGCGGACCATTGCCGAAGCCATCATCCTCGAGCTGATCCTCGGCTTCGTAGCGACCGTCGGGAATCAGGGCGATACCGGCCCGTACCAGCCGCTCGCCGTATGCGATCAGCGCGCTCATCGCCGCAAGCACTTCGTCCGCGCCGCGGCGTTCGATCATTTCATTCAGCCGGCGCGCGCCGACCTCGAGACAGCCGATCTGTGCCGCAAGATCGCCCTCACGCTCGCGTGGCGTACGCACGTTCGCGAGCAGCATGCGCCACAGGTCGTCGTCGCGCTGCCCGGCGCGCACGATTCTGACTGGTGGTATACGTAGTCCCTCCTGATAGATCTCGCGCGCGAGCGGCATCGAGCCGGGCGCAATGCCGCCTACATCCGCGTGGTGCGCGCGCACCGCCAAAAAGGCAATCGGCGCAGCCGCAGCCAGGAATACCGGCTTGACCAGCGTGATGTCCGGCAAATGTGTGCCGCCGCTGAACGGATCGTTCAATGCCACCACGTCGCCCGGTTCGAAAGTTCGCAGCTGCGTGACCGCGGCGCTCACACTCATCGGCATGGCACCGAGGTGTACAGGCATATGGTCGCCCATGGCGACGACCTGCGCGCTGTGATCAAAGAGCGCGCACGAATAATCGCGCCGTTCCTTGATGTTCGGTGAAAAGGCAGCGCCTTTCAGTGCCGCTCCCATCTGCTCGGCGAGCGCCGTAAACAGGTGGCGATACACTTCCAGACGCACTGCATTCACGTGGGCGTACGCTCTTTGCATTTGATCCATATGCCGGTTATATTCGGGGCCGCTTGGACAGGTATTCCTCCCCGTCCCAGTTACCATCGCCCCGTCCCGGTCATGAATATGGAGGTTGTGTTGTCGAGGAAAAAGCGGGACCGTCGCGAGCGGCCGGACAAGCAGGAATCGGTGGCCGATCGTGCACGCAATGAGTTGTTCAGCGCCATCCGCCAATGCGGCGTAATCGGCGCCGCTGAAGACCAACAGATCGAGTGGATGGACGAGACCATTCGCTTCCTAGCAGAACGCTATCCGGAGTTGAGCCCGTCCGAGCTGGAACAGCTCAGCATGACCGGCCTCCGCTTTTGCCAGCCTGTTATTCCACACGGAAACCAGAATTCGGCGGACGATCTGGAGGACGCTAACGCGGCCTGAGCGATCGCAGCGGCCCGCGGACCCTTGACCTGTTCCCGCGCCCGTGACCGCGACTTCGACCGCGGAATATGGACTCTTCCATTCTCCTGAAATTCCTGCTCGTGTTGGTGTTGATTCTCATCAACGCGTATTTCGTTGCAACCGAATTCGCCCTGGTCGCGGTGCGCCGCACACGCATCGAGCAACGGCTGCGTGGCGGTGACCGGCGCGCAAAGCACGTAACCGACGCGCTCGACAAGCCCGACGATCTCATAGCCGCAGCTCAGCTCGGCATCACCGTCGCCTCGATTTCGCTCGGCTACGTTGCCGAAGATTCCATCCACGCGCTCATGCTGCCGTATCTGCAAAGCCTGCAGTATCCGGTCGCGACCGGTCACATCATCGCGTCGGCCATCACGTTGCTGCTGTTGACGTATCTACACGTTGTGTTCGGCGAGCACGTGCCGAAGATGGTTGCGATTCAGCGCGCCGAGAACATCGCGTTGTGGACGACGCGGCCCGCCATGATCTTCACGCGCATCTTCTATCCGTTCATTCGTCTGATGTCCGGCTCGGCCAACGGCATCGTGCGACTGCTCGGCCTCGAGCCGACCGGCGTGCACAGCCTGGCGCATTCGCCTGACGAGATCCGCATCCTCGTCGAGCAAAGTCAGCAGGAAGGCGAAATCGAGGCGGAGCAGGAACAGATGATTCACGGCGTCTTCGAGTTCCCGGAAATCATGGCGCGCGAAGTCATGACGCCGCGTCCCGACATCATTGCGCTCGAGGCGAATGCTTCACTCGAGCAGGTTGTCGAGCTGCTCATCGAGGAAGGCCACTCGCGCATTCCGGTCTACGAAGAAGACCTCGACAACGTGGTCGGCATTCTGCTGGTCAAGGATCTGCTGCCTTACCTGGTCGGCACGGCCGGCGAAGCGTTTGTATTGCGCGAGGTCCTGCGCGAAGCGTACTTCGTGCCGGACACCAAGCGCATCAGTGAGCTGCTCGCCGAGCTGCGTTCGCGCAACGTGCACCTCGCCATCGTCCTCGACGAGTTCGGCGGTACCGAAGGACTGGTTACGCTCGAGGATTTGCTGGAGCAGATCGTCGGCGACATCTACGACGAATATGATCAGCCAGAGCCGGACTTCACGGTGACACCCGAAGGCGATGTGCTGATCGACGGCGGCACCGGCATCGACGAAGTCAACGAGCGTTTTGGTATGGATCTGTCGAGCGAAGACTACGACACGATAGGCGGCTACATCTTTGGCGCGCTCGGCCGCGTGCCGCAGCCGGGGGACTCGATTTTCGTGGAGGGCTCGGGCGAGCTGCGCGTCGAGGGTACCGAAGAGCGGCGCATCACCAGTGTGCGGCTGATTCCCGAGCGTCGGCGCAAGCCGCGCACTGCCGACAGCAATCAGCCGGTCGAGCCACCGAGCGGGAACCGGGAGTGAGCCGTTCGATTCTGCTGGTTGATGATGATGCCGAGGTTCTGAATGTGCTCGGCAAATTCTTCGAGCGTGAAGGCTGGCAAGTCACGCGCGCGGTGGATGCGCAGACGTGCGCGGCTGCGTACGAGCGCGAGAAGCCGGACGTGGTCGTGCTGGATCTGGATCTGCCAGGATTGAGCGGGCTGCGCCTGCTCGAAGTGCTGCGTGCGCGTGATGAAGATGCGACCATCATCATGCTCACCGGCCACGGCGACATTGCGACCGCAGTGCAGGCGATGCAGCTGGGCGCCGAGAACTTCCTGACCAAACCGGTGGAGCTCGCCCACATGGGCGCGGCAGCGGAGCGTGCGTACGAAAAAGTCGAGCTGCGCCGGCGCAACCGTTTCTGGGCCGAGCGCCAAAGCGAGCATGCCGATACCGCGGCGCTCGGCCGCAGCGCGAAGATGCGCGAGATCGCGCGTCAGATCGGGCTATTGTCGCAGAGCGACACGACTGTCCTGCTGCTTGGCGAAACCGGCACTGGCAAGGGGTGGGCAGCTCAGCTGATTCATTCCCTGTCGCGCCGCGCAGGCGCACCGATGGTCGAGGTGAATTGTGCGGGTTTGAGCGCGACGTTCCTGGATTCGGAGCTGTTCGGGCACGAGAAGGGCGCATTCACCGACGCGAAAGAGCAGAAGCGCGGCCTCTTCGAGCTTGCCCATACCGGCACCATCTTCCTCGATGAGATTGGCGACCTCGCGCCGGAGCTTCAGCCCAAGCTCCTGAAAGCGCTGGAAAGCCGCCGCTTCCGGCGCCTCGGCGGCACGCGCGAGATCGATGTCGACGTTCGTTTGATCGCCGCTACCAACCATGATCTGGCGGAACGTGTAAAAGCCGGCAAATTCCGCGAGGATCTGTATTACCGCCTGAGTGTCCTGCCCCTGGTGCTGCCGCCGTTGCGCCAGCGTGGCAAGGAAGACATTGCGGACCTGGCCGTACGCCTGCTGCTGGACTTGCGGCGGAAGATCGGTCGCGGTCCATCGAAGTTCAGCGCTGACGCGATGGCGGCCGTGACACAGTACCCGTGGCCGGGCAATATTCGTGAGCTTCGCAACTTGCTGGAGCGCGCGCTCATCATGGCGCCGGATGTGGAACAGCTTCAGCCGGCGCACCTGCCGCCCGAGCTCATGGCGGTGCCGCAGGGAGCCAGGGGCGCGCCGGACGTCGATCTGCCGCTGGAGGAAGTCGAGCGCCGCCACATCGTGAAGGTTTTGACGCATCACGCAGACAACCGCTCGCGCGCAGCACGCGCGCTTGGCATCTCGCGCGCTACCTTGTATGAGAAACTTCACAAGTACGGCATGAGTTGAGGAGGAGTGATGACAACGCGGCGTGACTTTCTCAAGGCTGGTGCAGCCGGCATCAGCGCGGCGTCCATCGGCGCGTTTCCATTTCCCGCGCCGGCGCTCGGGGCGCCCTTCGTCGCGCGCTCGAAGGTGACACCGGTTGTCATCGCCAGCTCGAATGGATTGGCGGCGGTGAATAAGGCTGCGGAGATTCTTGCCGCCGCCGGCGACACGCTCGAAGCCGTTGTGCGCGGTGTGAACATCGTCGAGCTCGATCCCGCCGACATCACGGTTGGTTACGGCGGCTTGCCCAATGCGCTCGGCGTCACGCAGCTCGATGCATCGGTGATGCATGGACCGACGCGCGGAGCCGGAGCGGTAGGATCACTGGAGGGCTGTAAGACGCCGTCGCTGGTAGCCGTGGCGGTCATGCGTTATACCGATCACGTCATGCTGGTTGGACCGGGTGCACGGCAGTTCGCGCGCGAGATGGGATTTGCCGTAGATGACGAGCTGCTCACCGAAGAATCGCGCCGTGAGTTCCTCGAGTGGCGCGCCAAGCTTTCGCCGGAAGACGATTATCTGACTCCGGACGAGTCGGGCGAGCGCGTCAGAGGATTCACGCCTGGCATTGACACCGATTCAGTGCCGGGCAAAGCGCAGGGCATGCTCGATTCACATGACGGCGTTCGGCCATGGGGTACCATCAATTGCAATGCGGTCGATCGCAACGGCAACATCTCTGGCGTGACCACGACCAGCGGCCTGTTCTTCAAGATCCCGGGCCGGGTTGGCGACTCGCCGATCATAGGTGCAGGCCTTTACACCGACAACGATGTCGGTTCTGCCGGTTCCACTGGCCGTGGCGAGGCGTGCATCAAGATCTGCGGTGGCCATACAATTGTCGAAAACATGCGGCGCGGCCTGAGTCCGACCGATGCGTGCATGGACGCCGTCAGGCGCGTCGTGACCTGGACAGTCGAGAAGCGGTTGCAGTACCAGAACGGACGCCCGAATTTCAACATCAATTTTTATGCGGTGAACAAAAAGGGCGAATACGGCGCGGCCGCCATCTATTCCGGCGCGCGCTACACGGTGAATGTGGACGGCAGAGGTGAGCGCAAGGATTCGGCGTACCTCTTCGCACGTCCCGCTCAGTAGCGATTTAGAGGAGATTCAAAAATGGCAAAGACGCAACGCAAGACTGCCAAGCGGACCGCGACGAAGCCCGCGCGCGTAGCCGTTGCGCCTGGGAACAAGAAGCTCTCGCCGCGCAAGGCTGCGAAGGCGGCTAAGGGCGCGAAGAAGGCGGCTGCGAAGAAGGCGCCGGCGAAGAAGACGTCGCCGAAACAGACGGCGAAGAAAGCGCCGGCGAAAAAAGCGGCCGGCAAGAAAGCTCCGCCCAGGAAAGCCGCGCCGAAAAAAGCAGCGGCCAAAAAAGTCGCGCCCAAAAAGGCGGCGAAGAAAGCAGCCGTCAAGAAAGCTGCGCCCAAGGCGGTAAAGAAGCTTGCACCGGTAAAGGCAGCGCCACCGAAGAAGTTGCCGGCGCCAACGCCACCCGCGAAGGCTGCGAAGGAGCCCAGGCCGCCGAAGCCCGCACCCGTCGCGAAGCAGCCGAAGCCCGCGCCCGTGCCGCCGCCCACGCTCGCTCCCGAGGCCGGTGTTCCCATACCCGTGACCACGCCGCCGCTCGGTTCATTGCTTGCGCCGCCACGGAAGCGCGGACGCAAACGTCGCGACCCGCTCGATGATCTGCTGAAGCCGGAAAAGAAGCGCGGCCGTCCGGGACGTCCGCGCAAGCGTGGCGGTCTCGCTGAGCTGATGCCCAAGCGCCCGTCACGGCTCAAGCGGCGCAAAGGCCGGCGTGCCGAGGATGAGGATGCGGATTTGCCGGTCGCACCGCGTCCACCCGCGCCACGCGATTCAATGTCGCTTGAAGAGATTCGTGCGGATGTCACGGCGCGCTACCTGCGCGGCGAGACCCCGCCCTGTCCGGTTGGCTGCGGTGGCATGGCGCAGGTTGTGCGGGTGAGCACCTCCGATAAAGGAGCAGGCGAAATCTGGCTCGAGTGCCTCAGCTGTGCGCAGCGCGAACGGTTCGAGGTGCCGGCACCGACCGAGCAGGAACGCGCGAAGGTTTACGCGACACTCGATGCCGGTAACGAGCCAACGTGTCCTCGTCACGAACGCTACGTGCCGCTGCGCAGGCGCGGTCGCGATCTCGTTTGCCCGGAGTGTGGGATTCTCATACCGGGACGGTAGCACTTGGAGAGGTATGGTCGTCTTTCAACGCCGCGAGGCATGCGGTTGCGTCGCAGCACCGCCGCTCGCGGCGTTCTGTTCGTCATCCTGCTGGTCCTGCTCGGCGCAGCCGCCAAGCTTCAGGTCCTCGAAGTAAACGAGTACGCCCTCGCCGCGAAGAACAATCGTCTGCGGCCGCTCATGGTGCATGCGCCGCGCGGCACCATATACGACCGTCATGGCCGGGTCATCGCCGAGAACGTGCCTGCATATCAAGTCATGATCATGCCGGGCAGGCCCGATTCGATGGAAGCTCAGATTCAGCGGCTCCAGCCGGTGCTCGGCATTCAGAAGTCACAAATCGATTTTGCATGGAAGAAATGGCAGCGGGCCAAGCATCTGCCAATGACGATCATGTCCGATGCGCCATTGGATGCGATCGCACGACTCGAGGAGCGCAAGCGCGAATTTCCAGGCGTCCTGGTATTCGAATATGCCAAGCGTCGCTACCCCGCTGGTGACGCGGTTGCTCACTTCATCGGGTACGTGTCCGAGATCAACGAAAGGCAGCTCGCCCGCGAAGAGTTCGCTGGTTACGAGCAGGGCCGCTGGATCGGTCAGCAGGGGCTCGAGCGCTTCTATGAGAAATACATCGGTGGCCAGCCGGGTGTCCGCTATCTCGAGATAGATGCAATGGGACGCATCAAGCGCTGGCTTCCGGAAGAGCTCGGCGTGCCGTCGATTCCCGGCAGAGACCTTCAGCTGCATCTCGATCTCGACTTGCAGCGCTACATGCAAGGCATTTTTCCGAAAGGGTTCAGAGGCGCATTCGTAGCGCTCGATCCGGAGACCGGCGGCGTGCTTGCATACTACAGCAATCCTTCGTACGACCCGAATCTCTTCACCGGCGGTATTGCGCCCGCAACCTATGACTCGCTGGTCAAGGATCCGGCGAAGCCGCTCTTCGATCGCGTTGCAGGTTCGACCCAGCCGCCCGCGTCGACCTGGAAGCTGCCGCTCGCAGCGCTCGCGCTCGAGGAAAAGGTAATCACGCAAGACGAGTTCATGCCGATCGCCTGCACGGGCGGCTTGTCGTACATGGGCCGCTACGCGCGCTGCTGGGAGCCGGGCGGTCACGGCCGTGTCGATCTGATCCGAGGCATCAAGTATTCGTGCGACGTTTACTTCTATCAGGTCGGCATTCGCTTGCACCTCAAGCGAATGGTCGAGGCGGGTACGCGCCTCGGTTTCCAGAAGAAGACCGGGATCGATCTGCCGACCGAGGTTCCCAACATCTTTCCGGAGGACCTCGGCTTCTGGAAGCGGCACTTCGGCTACGGGCCGCCCGCCGATAACGAGGTGATGTCGATGGCGATCGGGCAGGGACCGGTCACGATGACGCCGCTCAAGATGACGCATTTGTTTGCGGCGCTCGTCCATCCCGATGGCAAGGCGCGCGCGCCGCGGCTGGCAATGGTCGACAGTGCGCCGGTCACCTTCGATTTCCATATATCACGAGAGAACGCCGAGTTTCTGAAGAAGGGAATGCGCCGCGTAATCGGACCAGGCGGCACTGCGCCGCAGAGCCGACTCTTGTTCTGGGACTTTGGCGGCAAGACCGGCACCGCGCAGGCGTGCGCGAATTGCCCGTTGAAAGATCACGCGTGGTTCATCGGCTGGGGCGGCAAGGCCGGCTCGGATCCGGAAATCGTGGCGGGAATGTTTCTACAACACGGTGAGCACGGCTACACACCGTCAGGCTCGGTCGCCAACGCAATCAACTTCTATCTCGATCGCAAGTATGGCCGGCCATTCAATCGCTATCCGACGCCGCGCGAGCGTTTCCCCAAGGGATTGCCGGTTTCGCCGGAATACTATTCGGAGGTCGTAGATCCAATACCCGGCGTCGGCTGGCCACAGAAACAGCCGAGGCCGCGACCTACACCCCCAGCCGCGTCAGCACCCGCCGTGCGATGATCTCCGCGCGCTGCGGATTTTCTTCCAGCGCTTCCAGGTAGAGCTCGAGCGCTCGGTCGATCGCCATCTCATCACCGACGGCTTCGATGACATCCAGCGCGTTGTCGACGTGTTTGTCGATAATGTTCTCCTCTGCGCGCGCGAGCGCGACCACGAGGCGTCTTTGCGCCTCATCACTCAGCCGGCGACGCCGGAAAAAATCGAGTACCATGATGGTTGAAGGATACGGCGGGAAAAAACTCTACTCAAGTCTCGGCAGTCGTGTTATATATTTGGTCCATGCCCCGACACGAAGATGCGAACGGAGCTACCTTCTTCCCATGTATCACTGTCACCAGGCATTGCCGTCCCCCCCGCGAAACTACTGCGCAGCGGCGCGGTAGTATGCCTAAGAATCCCTGGCACATCCCGAGAGGAGGCGCTGAATGGCCAACCCGTTCCTCAGCTCAGAGGAGTATGATGAGCGCGCGCACCGCCAGTACGATACCGGCGACTACGAAGGCGCGCTCGAAACGCTGAAGGAAGGGCTGCAACTCTACCCGCATTCCGTCGAGCTCTACGTAGGACTTGGCTATACAAGACTCGCTCGTGAGGAGTTCGTCTGGGCTCGCCAGAACTTCGAGCGCGCGCTGGTGCTGGATGCCGAGCATGAGGATGGACTGGTCGGTTTGGGCGAGGTCATGCTTCGGTTCGGCCGTCGGCACGAAGCGCTCGAGCTGTTCGAGCGAGCGCGCGCTACCGGCTGCGCCGATGACCTGGATCTCTTGCTGTCGATGGGACGAGCGCTGTACCGCGAGCGGATGTTCGAGCATGCGCGTGAGACGTTCGTCGAAGCGGTCCGCGTTCATACCGACAGCGCCGAAGCCGTCGCGGCGCTCGGCTACACACTGCATCGTCTCGGCGATGATGCGGGTGCGCGCGCGGAGCTGCGCGCTGCACTCGAGGTCGATGCGGACCTGCACGAGGCACGCATTTACCTCGCGCATTTGCTTTACGATTCCGGCGATTGGGGCGTGGCCGCGCGGGAGTTCGAGCGCGTACCCGTTTCCGACCATTGGGATTCGCTGGCGGTTTGGCGACTGATCGAATTGAAGCGCGCGATCACCGGCACCGACAAGCCGCATCCTGAGCTGGCCGTTTGGGAGGCGCGGCTCGAGGAGCTCGAGGCCGATCTCGATCCGATTGATGAGCTGTTGGCCGAGATCGAAAGCAGCACCGCCGAAGCCGACCCTCGCACCAATCCGCCTACCACCAACCAGGTGCATCGCCTGCGGCTGGTCGACGGGCGGGTTTGCTCGGGCAGCTTTACCGACATTCTCACGCAGTTGAAGGAAGCATGTGGTCTTCCTGACGAATCCGTCGCACAGTTCATGCGTAGGCACGCGGCGGAAGTCAGGGTGCGTAGCGGCGTCGATCTCCCGGTCGAGGATCCGGAGGACTTCATCCTGACCGGCGCGCGCGCGGGACTATGGGAATTGGACGCGTAGCGCCGCAGATTATTCAGGGCGCGCCGCCTCCGGGCGTCGCGCGTGCGGATGAAGGGCGGCTTAATGATCGACTCCAATCGCGGACTTCAGCCTCTACAGGAAGCTGAGCCCGCGATCGCGAAGCTTCAGGATTACGAATCGACAGCGGAGCTCGCCTCTGCGCTGACGGCGACTGCCGCCGCGGTGCAGAGGTCGCTCCGCTATTTGCTGCGAGCCGACAAGACCGCGCCCGACGACCTGCGGCTTTCTGCGCTGTCACCGAGTGATCTTGCGCCCGAAAATCTGATCCCGGCACTCCGTCAGCGCGATCTCATTTCGCTCGACCTCGCTCACAACATTCACGAGCTCAATCAGGCGGCCCAACGTGCCGAGCGCGGTGGCACGCGGGCCGCGGATGGTGATCTCGCCATGCGCGTCGTGGATCAATTGCGTACGGAGATCAAGGCGCTGGGTGATCGTAACGTCCGTGAGATCGCCCATCATGCGGTTGAGGCGGGTGCGCTGAACCAGGTTCATGAAGTTCCGCCCGAGAAGGCTTCGCGTTTACCGCGACGTTTGCTGCCCGCTGTGGCGCTGGGTCTGGTCGTGGTCGTCGCGCTCTGGCTGATGCTGCGGGATTCGCCGACCGAGCGCGGTGTAAAGCATTTCGAGCGGGGCGAGCATGAACAGGCCGAACAGACATTGCGCGAAGTCACTGAAGACGATCCCGGTGATGCGACAGCGGCCTACTATCTCGCCACGCTCTATCGCCGGTCACAGCGCTACGAAGAAGCCGGCCGAGTGCTGAGGCGGGCTATCGAAAAGAACCCGGTCGATCCGTATCTGCGCGAGGAGATGGGCAACCTGTTCATGGCCTTGAATCGTCCCGAGCTGGCCGTGCGCCAATACAAGATCGCTCAAGAGCAGCGGCCGGAGGAGCCGCGCTACTGGATCAAGCTGGTGGGCGCCATGCGCAATGCCGGCGACCCTGAAGCCGAAGCCGTCCTGCAGCGCGCACCCGAGGAGGCGCGTGCAATGCTCCAGTCCGGGCGCTAAATTCCGATCTATGAATGAAACTGTCGTTGCGCAGCTGCACCGCAGCCTTGTCGACGCAATGCGTCGCTCGAGGCCGGGCTCGCTGCACCATCCCGTTACCGTCGCGGAGATTTACCGCGATTTGCTGCCCTATCGCGAGGCACGCACTGCGATCGGCTTCGACATGAACGCCGATTATGAGCACGCGCTGTTGAGGCTGTTGGCAGGCGAAGGTGATCTCGCGCGCATCGAGCCGCGGGAAGTCCGCGACAAATTGCGCATGGAGCTCGAATCACCGAACCCCGATGTCGGACTGTTCCGCAATTACGCGGCCTGCGACGTATGGGTCAGCATCGATGACCTCGCCGACGCAGCAGAAACAGCGGAAGCGGCTTCATCATGGGAAGACGAGTTCCTGAACGATGATGCCGGTGCCGAAGCAGACATCGAATTCGAAGAGGACGACGAACCCCAGACGCAACCCGTGCCCGAGCCTCATGCGCCGCCCCGTTTCGAGATTGCGGCGGATCAAACAGCAGCGCAGGGCACTGTCGATGCGGAGCAGGTGGCCTGTGCATTCTGTGGCGCGGAGTTGCCAGACGGTCGGCCGGTCAATTTCTGTCCGTTTTGTGGCAGTGACCAGTCCCAACAGCCCTGCCCTTCATGCGGGGAAATGCTCGAGCCGCTGTGGCGCTATTGTGTGGCGTGCGGCGCGCGCTCGCGGCCGCTCGGAGACCATGTTAATTAGATGCGGATGGTCGGCTTGCCTGGCTGCAAGCCGGCAACGTATAATCGCCAGTCGGCCACTATCGGGAGGATGATGATGGGCAAAATGAAGTGGGTAGCGCTCGTGCTGACGGTTACACTTGCTGCATGCGCGCAAGACGAAGCAGGCGACGAGACAGGAGCAGACACCGCGACAACGACGCCTGCGCCTGCACCTGCGCCTACACCGGGCCCTGCGCCTGCGCCAGCCAATTTGCCGCCGGGTGTAACGTCCGAGATGGTCAACCAGGGGCAACAGGTCTTCGCCTCAACGGGCAACTGCTTCACGTGCCACGGTCAGGATGCCAAAGGCACGGCGCTCGCGCCCAACCTGACCGACGCCGAGTGGATCAACGTAGATGGCACGTACGACGCAATCATCAACGTGGTCAAGACGGGCGTCGCGCAGCCGAAGCAGCATCCGGCGCCGATGCCAGCAATGGGCGGTGCGCAATTGAGCGACGCCCAGGTCAGAGACGTTGCAGCTTACGTGTGGTCGCTCGGAGGCGGTAAATAGCCTCGTGAAGTCGTTGCACAGCTTTGCGCCGGCGCATGCACTCCTGGTATGCGCCGGCGTTTTCGTTTTCTGCGCAGTCATTGCCGCATGTGACGACCTTCCAAAGCTTGCTGGCGGCAGGCGTACGGTCGAGCTGGACAGCGGCAGCGTTCAGCTCGATTCTGGCGTCAAGCTGCACGATGTGCAGATAAAATCCGACCAGGAGGGGGACTTCAATCCGGAACAGATCAAAGCAAAACGAGGTGATGTCGTGCGCTTCACGTCCGCCGACACGCGTACTCACGCGTTCGTCATCCGGCCGCCCAGCGAGCAGGGCAGGGCTGTGCTCGATACCAGCGGACAGCTACGCAGCCCGCCCCTGGTCGCGCAGGGACAAGCGTGGGTCGTCAGCCTGAAAGGGCTGCCGGCCGGAACCTACACCGTCTCATGTATTAGCCACGCGGGTACGGCTACCATACAGGTGCAGTAGTCCCGTATAATCCAGCATGAAGAGGATAGCTCTCATTCCCGGCGACGGGATAGGTGTCGACGTCACTCGTGAGGCGGCCAGGGTTCTGCGGTGTGTGAGCGATAGGGATAGCCTCGCGCTCGAGCTCGTCGAATGGGATCTCGGCGCCGAGCGATACCTGCGCACAGGTGCAGCCGTCACCGACGAGGAGCTGCACGAGCTCGCGCGCTGCGACGCGATCTTCCTCGGCGCAATGGGCGATGCGCGCGTGCCCGACAACGCGCATGCACGCGCGATCCTGCTGGGCATGCGGTTCCGCTTCGACCTCTACATCAATCTCAGGCCGGTGCGGTTGCTGGATGCGCGGCTTTGTCCACTGAAGAATGTGAATGAAGAGGACGTCGACATTGTTATTTTTCGCGAAAACACCGAGGGACTGTACGTGGGCGTCGGCGGGCAGTTCAAGCGCGGCACAGCGGACGAAGTCGCCGTCGAACAGGATGTAAATACGCGCAAAGGGGTCGAGCGCATCATTAGAGCCGCCTTCGAGTACGCGCGTAAAAATCAGCGCAAGCGCGTCACGCTGACCGATAAGGCGAACGCGCTGCAGCACGCGGGCGAGTTGTGGCGCCGGGTCTTCAAGCAGGTCGGCTCCGAATACACGGACATTGAGAAGAATGCGGTGTATGTCGATGCGCTCGCGCTCGACCTGGTGCGCCGGCCAGCCGCCTACGATGTCATCGTCGCGGGAAACCTGTTCGGCGATATTCTCAGCGACCTTGCCGCCGCGCTGGTCGGCGGGTTGGGGCTCGCGCCATCCGCCAATCTGCATCCCGGCAAGCCCGGCCTGTTCGAGCCGGTACATGGCTCCGCACCGGACCTGGCTGGCACCGGCAAGGCGAATCCGCTGGCCGCGATCCTCACATGCGGTCTGATGTTACAGGAACTCGGCCACGCTTCGCTCAATTCGGAGATTGAAGGAGCAGTACAGGCCGCGCTGAAAGCTGGGAAGACAACCCCGGATCTGGGTGGCACCATGAATTGTGGCGAAGTCGGCGATTGGATATGCGAAAGGCTGAATAGATGACCACCGATATTGTCTTCCTCTCCGCCCGGCGCACCGCGATGGGCACGTTTGGCGGTTCGCTGAAGGATTTCACCGCGAATCAGCTCGGCGCGTTTGCCGCAACCGCCGCCATCGAAAGCGCGGGCATAAAACCGGCTGTCGTCGAGCACGTTGTCTTCGGCAATGCGCTGCAAACCTCGAGCGACGCGATCTATCACGCGCGTCACGTCGGGCTGATGGCTGGTGTGCCGGTCGAAACGCCCGCGCTGACCGTGAACAGACTGTGCGGCTCCGGCTTCCAGGCGATTGCGAGCGGCGCGCAGGAAATCCTGAACGGTGACGCCGCGGTCGCGTTGGTCGGTGGTGCCGAGTCAATGAGCCAGGCGCCGCACATCGTGCGGGGCGCGCGCTGGGGCGAGCTTCGTCTCGGTGAGGCGGGCAAGTACTTCGAGGACTTGCTGTGGGCGGCATTGACCGACACGCAATGCAACCTGTCGATGGCCCAGACAGCTGAGAAGCTCGCGGACAAGTATGGCGTCAAGCGCGAGGAAGCGGATGAGATCGCTTATCAATCGCAGCAGCGCGCGAAAGCCGCGTGGGACGCCGGTCGTTTCGACGCAGAGCTCGTTGCGGTGACGGTCAAGACGCGCAAAGGTGAAACCGAATTCAAGACCGATGAGCATATGCGGCCGGAGACCACGCGCGAAGCGCTGGCCGCATTGCGCCCGTATTTCCGCAAGGATGGCCTCGTGACCGCGGGCAACGCGAGCGGTATCGGTGATGGCGCGGCCGCGTTGATCATTGCGAGTGCGGACTGGGCGCGGCAGAACGGCGCGCAGCCCATCGCGCGTCTGGTTTCGTGGGGCAGCGCGGGGGTAGAGCCGGATATCATGGGCATTGGGCCCGCCCCCGCCAGTCGCAAGGCGCTACAAAAGGCCGGCCTTACATTGGACCAGATGGATCTCGTGGACGTCAATGAAGCGTTCGCTCCGCAGTACGCGGCGGTCGCGAAAGAGCTCGGGCTCGATCTGAACAAGACCAATGTTGATGGTGGCGCCATTGCGTTGACGCATCCGCTCGGCGCGTCCGGCGCGCGAATCACGACGCACCTGATTCACGAGCTGCGACGTCGCGGTGCGCGCTACGGTCTCGGCAGCGCGTGCATTGGGGGGGGGCAGGGAATGGCGGTAATCGTCGAGGCTTTGTGAAAACCGGATTAGAAAATCGGATTAGAAAATCGGATTAGAAAACCGGATTAGAAAACCGGATTAGAAAACCGGATTAGCAACGGGTGCGGTTTCCAATCCGAAGTTCTAATCCGAAGTTCTACATCCGAAGTTCTAATCCGAAGTTCTAATCCGAAGTTCAGAAAGAAGGGCCCCATGATAGAGTGGATACTGCCGACCGCGGTATTCCTCGCGGCATCGGTGATCACGAGTTTGCGCGTGCTGCGCGAGTATGAGCGCGGCGTGGTTTTTCGCCTCGGCAGACTGGTAGGCGCCAAGGGGCCGGGGTTGATCTTTCTGGTGCCGCTCGGCGTCGAGCGCATGGTCAAGGTGCCGTTGCGCATCGTTACACTCGACATCCCACCGCAGGATGTGATCACACGTGACAACGTTTCGATCAAGGTCAATGCGGTCGTGTATTTTCGAGTGCGCGATCCGATAAAGGCAACCATCGTCATCCAGGACTATCTGTTCGCCACCAGCCAGCTCGCGCAGACGACCCTGCGCAGCGTGGTCGGTCAGGCAGAGCTGGACCAGCTGCTCGCCGAGCGTGAGCACTTCAATCATATTCTCCAGAAGATTATCGATGCGGGCACCGATCCCTGGGGTATGGATGTCATCGCCGTTGAAATCAAGGACATCGATCTGCCGCAGGAGATGCGGCGCGCGATGGCGAAGCAGGCCGAGGCCGAGCGCGAGCGGCGCGCGAAAGTGATCAACGCGCAGGGCGAGCTACAGGCCTCGGAAGCACTCGCACAAGCAGCCCGCACTATGAGCGGCGAGCCGGCCGCGCTTCAACTGCGCTTTCTTCAAACCGTGTCAGAGATAGCCACCGAAAACAATTCGACGACGCTCTTCCCGCTACCGCTCGAGCTGTTCCGGCCTTTCCTCGAGGGAGCGGCAGCATCAGCAAAGGAGCGTGCGGCTCAGCAGCAGATGCTCAGCCCCGGCGAAAGCTCATCGAAGGTGTCGACGCCAGCGCCAGCGCAGGAACCGGTGCCGCGCGATGGCTGATCAGCCACCGATCTCGCGGCGCGATCTGCCAGCCGTCGTCAAGCGTGCCTCAGAGCTCGCAGCAGTGGCCGATGACGCCGACGAGGAGCTTCCGGAAGCTGAGGTTATTCGCATCGCCGCGGAGCTTGGCCTGGCGGAGCGCCATGTCCGTCAAGCCCTGTTCGAGGGCGTTCGCGAGGAGGGCGAGCAAAGTTTGCTCGACCGGCAATTCGGCACGCCCCGCATTCTTGCGACGCGGGCAGTGCAATTGCCGGTAGAGCGCGCTCGCCGCGCGCTCGAGGACTACTTCGTAACGCAGGAATACATGCAGATCGTTCGTCGGCAAGCAAGCGCGCTGACCTTTGAGCCGGCAGGGGATGCGGTGTCGAAGGTGGCGCGCACCTTCCAGCGCAGCTCCAGGCATCATCTCGCCAGTGCCATTGGTGTCGAAGTGGCGATCCGGCCACTCGAGACCGACTGGACGCACGTGCGCATTCGAGCAGTCTATCAAGATGATCGTCGCAGGCGTGTCACCAACGGCATCGTAGGCGGCTTGGTCTTGGGAATCCCGCTCGCCGGTGCTGCGTCAGTCGTCTTCGCCAGCATCGCAAATGGCGCGGTCGGCTCACAGCTGGCCGTCGCTATCGGAAGCTTATGCGGCATCGCCACGTTTGCCGGTGTCATGGCTGCTCACCTCGCCTCAATCCGTAACCGCTACCGGCGCTGGCGTGAACGCACGCAAAACGAAGCCGAAGCCCTGCTCGATCGTCTGGAAGGCGGCGACGAACTGCGGCCGCCACCCTCGCCGTGGCTACGCAAACTTCAGATCAAATTCGGAGGAGAACATGGCTGACGTCCGTAAAGTGGGCGTTCTCGGCTGCGGGTTAATGGGAAGCGGCATCGCTGAAGTCTCCGCGAAGGCAGGCTTCGAAACGTGGGTGCGTGAGATCTCGGATGATTTCCTGGAGAAGGGAAAAAAGTCGATCACGAAGAGCCTCGACAAGGCGCTTGAAAAGGGCAAGCTCGACGCCGACACACGCGCTGCCACGCTCGGCAACCTGAAGTTCACCACCGATCTGCTCGACTTGAAGAACTGTGACATCATCATCGAGGCGGTCACCGAAGACCTCGCGCTCAAGAACGAGATGTTCGGCACGCTCGATGGCGTATGTCCGCCGCAAACCGTCTTCGCCAGCAACACCAGCTCGCTCACCGTCGCCGATATGGCGGCCGCCACCAGCCGGCCGGACCGGGTGCTGGGCCTGCATTTCTTCAATCCCGTACCGGTCATGAAGCTGGTGGAAGTCGTGCGTACGATTGCAACCAGCGACGATGCGTATCAAACGGCATATGCATTCGCAACCAAAATCGGTAAGGAGCCGGTCGCAGCGAAGGATACATCCGGTTTTATCGTCAACCGTCTATTGGTGCCATATATGCTCGATGCGATCCGCTGCCTGGAGCAGGGGCTCGCGAGCATCGAGGACATCGACAAGAGCATGGTTCTGGGTACGGGCTATCCGATGGGTCCGTTCGTGCTGGGCGACTTCGTGGGCATCGACACGCTGTATCGAATTTCAGAGATCATGTTCGAGGAGTTCCGCGAGCCGCGCTTTGCGCCGCCGCCGTTGCTCAAACGAATGGTGACCATGGGATACTACGGTCGCAAGACGAAGAAGGGGTTCTACGATTATTCAGGTGAAACGGCTAAGCCGATGAAGCTGGGAGTATGAATTTCGAACTGCGCTACGGGACTGCGCTACGGGACTGCGCTACGGGACTGCGCTACGGGAGTGCGCTACGGAACGGCGCTACGGGACTGCGCTACGGGAGTGCGCTACGGGAGTGCGCTACGGGACTGCGCTACGGGAGTGCGCTACGGGACTGCGCTACGGGACTGCGTAACAGAACTGCGCTACGGGACTGCGCTACGGGACTGC
>JBQTID010000091.1:0-12281 GCA_052389275.1 Gemmatimonadota bacterium
TCGCGCTCGCCTTCCGGCAAACGCACGAGCACCGGGAGCTAGCGAACGAAGTCGACGTCCTGGGCCGCCACGCGGCCGGCCCACGCGCGCTCGATCAGCTCGACGACACGGCGCGGCTCGATGCCGAACGCGGCCGCACGCTCGCGGTCTATTTCGAGCAGGACCTCGGGCTGTCCAAGCTCAGTGCCGAGCCGCACATTCGTAATGCCGCTGGCAGCGGCGAGCTTCGTCTCGATCGCGCGTGCGTACGCGAGCGCCGCAGCCTGATCGTCGCCGCGCACGCGGACCGACAGATCCGCATCACCGCCGCCGAGCAGCTTGCCGAGCGCTGTGGCCTGACCGCTCTCGAACGAAAGCGCGCCGGCCGGCAGGTCCCGCAGCAATGGTTGCACGCGCGCGCGCGTCTCGGCAGTCGATTCGCCCTGCTTCAGCCGCACATCGAGCAGCGCCGTGTTCAGCCCGCTCTTGTCTTCTTCGACGCCGGTGATCGCGGCGCGCCGTCCGGTCTCGGAGAAGACCGCTGCGACTGCCTTGTCAGAGCGCAGCACTTGCTCGATCCGCTGAGCGGTGCGTGCGGTGACCTCGAGTGGCGTGCCTTGCGGCAGCTCCAGCCGCACGCGAAACGAGCCCTGCTCCACGTCAGGCAGCACGCTGCGATCGAGTGTCAGCGCCACCGGAATCGTGATCGCAATCAGCCCCAATGCAAACAGGATCGTGCGCGCGCGATGCCGCAACGCAACGCCGAGCACGTGCTCGTACCAGCCCGCAAAACGATTGAACGCGTTGTCGAACCCGCTGAGCGGCCGCGCGAACCAGCCGGTGCGTTCATCCTTCAGGCTCGAGGTCCAGCGTGACGCCATTGCCGGCAGCAACGACATCGCGACCAGCAGACTGACCAGCAGCGAGAACGCTACCGATAGCGAAAGCGCGCCGAACAACTCGCCGGCCACGCCTTCCACGTAGATGATCGGTCCGAACACGGCAATCGTGGTCAACGTGGACGCAGTGATTGCGCGCTGCACCTCCTCGGTGCCGAACGCAGCTGAAGCGCTCGCCAGCAATCCCTTCTCACGGTGTCGAAAGATGTTCTCGATCACGACGATCGAGTTGTCGACCAGCATGCCGACACCCAGTGCCAGCCCGCCCAGGCTCATGATGTTCAGCGACACACCGAACGCGTGCAGCAGCGCGAATGTCACGACCACGGAGATCGGGATCGCGAGCGCTACCGCGATCGGCAGACGCGTGTCCCTGAGGAACAGCACCAGCACCAGGAACGCGAGCAAACCGCCGAGAATCATCTCCTGCACGAGATTGCTGATCGCACCCGACACGAAACCCGCCTGCGCGGACGCGATCTCGACTTGCACCGCCGGATACTCGGTGCGCAATTGGTCGAGCACCTTCTCGACTTCACGCGTCACGCGCACGGTGTTCGCGCCCGACTCCTTGAACACGAGCAGCCCCACGCCTTCCCTGCCGTTGTAGCCGGCCATGGATTCGCGTTCGCGAAAGCCATCCGTGATAGTGGCGACGTCGCGCAGCCGAATCTGTTGTCCGCCCTGCCCGCCTACGACCACGTCACCGATCTGCTCGACCGACACGAATTCGCCGAGCGTGCGCAGCGGATAGCGGAAGCGACCCATGCGGATCGTACCGCTCGGCGAGCTGGCATTCGCCTGCTCGAGCGCCTGCGCAATCTGCGCGAGCGTGAGACCGCTGCTCTCGAGACGCCGCGGATCGACGTCCACTTGAATCTCGCGATCCAGACCGCCCGCCACCGCGGCCTGCGCAATGCCATCGAGCTGCTCGAGTCTCCTGCGAAACACAGTCTCGGCGAGATCCTTCAGCGTCCACAGATCGCTCGTACCCGTTACGCTGATCGACATGATCGGCTCGCTGCGCGGATCCGTGCGCAGCACTACCGGCCGGTCCGCCAACTCCGGCAATCCCTCGCGCAACTGGTCGAGCTTCTCGCGCACGTTCAGCGCGGCGAAATCCATGTCCGTGCCCCAGGCGAAGCGCAGCAGCACCAGCGACACGCCCTCGCGGCTGAGACTCTCGACCTTTTCGATGCCTGGAACGGTGCTGACTTGCTGCTCGACACGCTCGGTGACGAAGCGCTCGACTTCGGCAGGCGCGACATTCGGATAGCTCGTGTAAACCACGAGCTTCGGATACGCGATGTCGGGCAGCAGATCGATGGGAAGGCGTGTGAAGGAGATAACGCCAAGACAGATGATCGCGATGAAGAACATCGCGACGCCGACCGGCCGCGAGATCGACAGTTTGGGCAGGGACATTTACTTGCTCGCGGCCAGCGAGACGCCCGAGTACTCCTCGAGGAACGTGCGCGCGGTCGCGTAACCGAAGCGCGCGTCGACGACCTCGCGCTCGGCGGCAGCGGTGCGGTCGATCACGTTCTGAAGCTCGGTGAAGCTCATGGCGCCGTTGCGGTACTGCTCCTGCGCCAGGTCGAGCCGTTCGCGCGAGAGTTCGGCTTTGCGCTCGGCCAGCTGAAGCAGCTTGTACGAATTCTCGAGATCGAACAGCGCGCTGCGCATCTGCCGCTCGACGCGCAGCCTGGTCTCGCGCGCGTCCTCCTGCGCGTCCGACTCGGCCGAGTGCGCCTGCGCGATCTGTAATGACGTTCTGAAATTGTTGAAGAGCGGCACCGACGCGCTGATGCCAAAGCTGAACGCATGATTCTGCGGATTCATCTCGAACAGCGCGTCGTAGCTCGAAAGGCTCATGCTGCGGCCAAAGCCGGCGCTCGCCGACACGCTTGGAAAGCGCGCGGCCGAAGCAGCGGACAAGCGGTGGCCGGCCGCGCGCACCACCGCATCAGCTTGGTGAATCGTTGGATTATTGGCGAGCGCGCTGCTCAGCACCGCGTCGCGTGAAATCGATGCTGGATCGATTACGGTCGGAAGGTCGGACGCGAGCTCGAAGTCGACGTCGCCGGGAAGACCCATCGTCTCCTTCAGCAACAGCGCCTGCTTGCGCGCCTCGTTCTCGGCGCGCGCGACCTGCTGCTCCTGGCTGGCAACCTCCGCGCGCGCACCCAGCACGTCGACCGGGCTCGAGCCCGCGACACTCAGCAATCGCTCGGTGCGCTCCAGCCGCTCCTGCGCGGATGCCAGCAATTGCTTCTCGACCGCTATCAAGCGCGCCGCGCGCAGTGCCGCGTAATACTGCCTGGTAACTTCACCCGTCAGTCGCGCTGCCTCGGCGCGAATGCGCGCATCAATGGCGTCGGACGCCGCGCGCGCCGCACCAATTCCGCGCAGCGAGGCGCCGCCGTCGAAGAGCGTCATGCCCAGACTGACGCCCTGCTGCGCGCTGCTGCCCTTGAAATCGATCGCACTCGGCAGCCGAACCGGCTGCCCATAATCATCCTCGCCCGTCACGCGCGATGACGAAAATCCGCTGAAATCGAGCCGCGCATTCAAAGATGGCAGCAAAGCCCCCACACTGCGCCGCACCTCCGCATCCGCCACAAAAGCATCGTTGAGGACCCGCCGAAACGCTGGATTGTTATCGCGCGCCAAACGGACCGCGTCCTCAACCGTAAGCCGCTGCGCCAAACCACCCACCGTACACGTAAACGTGAACGTGAACGTGAACGTGAACGTTCGTAAGATGTTCATAGACGTGGCCGGGACTTTGACGCGGTGTCGGATTTTTCCGTGATGCGAACTCGGGCATCATGCACCAGCGTCTGATGCCCACCAACCAAAACAATCTCGCCCGCCGAAACCATCTCGGTCTCGGCCGATTCGACGATCTCGACCTGCGACTCGTTCTCGAGCCCGGTCGTCACGTACCGCCACTTGGCGAGGCCGCGTGAGGAGCTTTCTTCGCCGGGCTCGAAGACGAACAGCATCTTGCGCCGGTCGCGCTCGAGAATCGCCGCGCGCGGCACGATGATGCGATCCGCAAAACGTCGCGCATCGAGCAGCACGCGCGCGTACATGCCCGGCAGAATCCTGCCGCCCGGATTCGCGACCGAGACGACGACCTTTGCGCTGCGCGTGTCCTTGTCGACGATCGGATTGATGGTCTCGATGCGACCGGTGAATTCCTCGTCAGGAAAGGCCGCGAAGCGCACGCGCGCCTGCCGCCCCTGCGACAGAAAGCCGACCTGCCCCTCGAGCACTTGCACCTCGACCCTGACGCGATTCAGGTCGACGATCGTCATCAGCTCATCGCCCGGCCGCACGTACTGACCGGTTTGCACCTTCAGATTGGCAACGCGCCCCGCGAAAGGTGCGCGCACGCGCGCGCGCTCCAGCTCGAGCTGCGCCTTCTGCACCGCGACTTCCGCCTGCTCGAGCCCGCTCTTCGCGCGCGCGGCCTTCTGGCGTTCCGCGCGCACCGACGCATCGGTGATGCGCTCGTCGAACAGCGTCGTCTCGCGATAGGTCGCTTGCGCGCTGCGATGCCGCGCCTGTGCTTCCTTCAATGCAAGCTCGTATTCGGCCGGATCGATCGTTGCGAGCGAGGCGCCTGCTCCAACGGCCGCGTTCTCCTGATGCGCAACGCTCTGCATCTGACCCGCGACCTGCGCCGTGATCCTGGCCTCGCGCCACGGCGCCACCTGCCCCGCCGCGCTGACGGCGAGGACGAGTGTGTCGCGGAGTACGGCGTCGCCTTCAACCGGAATCGTGAGGTCGGATGATGTAGAGGAAGAGGACGCAATGCTGTCGACCTGGCCGGTAGCAGGCTGCGCTGCGGGCTCGCCGTTCAGGCGAACCACGACGGCCGCGCCAGCTGACACCGCGACGACTAAGGCTATGCCGCCGGCAAGAAGCTTTCTTTTTGCGGTCATTCCCCGAATCCTGAACTGCCGGTCCGCGCCTGCGCGATAGTGGAGTGGGACATACCTGCTGACCGAGTACTACGACTAGATGCCAAATCGGTCGAGAGGGTTGCTTAAGCTGCCTAAGTATAACACGCCCATGGGTATAGCACGAGGGCTTTAAGCGGAGCTCACTGCAAAGCACACAACGCTTTCAACGTCTAGATTATCTCGCTCCACGCCGCAGACACGTGTAGTGGAGGCGACTTTCGGGGTGAATCCGGGTGGAAACACAACCTTCGTTACTTGCCGCTTCGCGACGTTTAGAAAAAGCCATTCAGGCACTCCACCAGTCCGATTCGATCGCACTTCGAACCACACGCCGTTCGAGCGGTCAGCCAGCAACCGTTGCACAGTTGGTAACATTGTAGGATACGGCATCTCGGCAAGCATCTTCTCGATAACCGCCCGTCGACCACCCGCCTGGGCCAATGCTTGTTGCTTATAGGCTCGAATGTCGGCAGCAGTGACACGCCTAGCGCTTTCGGGCAGTTGATGCGTCTTGATTAGTTTGCCGGCTTTTGAATACTGTTTAAGATTGAAATCGGCAGCCTCGCTGACGATTAAGCCATCGCGAAGAATCCCAAGTTTGAGCTTTCGACCAAACGGCAAGTCCCAGTATGCCACGCTGCCAAATTGCGGAGGCACGGCTTGGATGAAGTGCTCGCTCAGATGCCATCGACCGAGTTTGGAGACAATATTGCCGTCGCCACCATGCCGATATAGAAGGGCACTAATAGAGACAGGCTTTGGTTGCGGACTTCCTCTGAGAAAATCAGCATAGGCAACAATCAGCGTCCCGTCGCCAAACGTCTCAACCGCTGCTACGGAGCCAACGGTTGCTCCCGGCCGCTTCAGCACAAAGGATCGGCTGAACCTACCAAACGCGTCAAACACGGAGAACCGTTGCAGCAAATGATCATAAACAAGCAGCGAGTCTGGAGTAAACGGTGACAGACTGAACATGCCCCGGAATTCGCCTGGGCCTTTTCCGGCACGCCCCACTGCACGAATTAGTTTACCTTCCGGCGAAAAGAAGCAAAGTTGGTGGTTGCCGGCGTTAGCGATCACGAGAACATTTGCTCGCGTAGTTGCGATGCTGGAGATGCGATTTAACGAACACCCGGGTTGATCGTCGATACGAAGCTGAGGCTTCTGAAGTCGAATTGGCCGGGCATCCCGTCCAACCGACCGATAGCTTATGATATTTGGGGCTGTTTTGCTGGCGCTGTCTTGTCCCATCGCCGTGGGCACTCGCACCGCGCCCTGAATTACCACTAGAACACATAAACAAGTGAAGCAAGCCATCTTGTGTGTTGCGCGTCGATCTGGGAAAAGCGGGTTGCTCGAATCATCGCCGACAAGTCTAGGGGCCACTGCTAGCCTCAATCGCGCCATTAACAAATGTGCGTATCTCCGGCGCAGCACGGTCTACTCGTCATTACATGATGCTGATTGTCCGCTGGTGCATGAGGCCGAGCACGACCCACCTGAGCCTGTGCAACTATACGACGTGTTCGACACCTTGCACGAGCAGCCACCGCTGCCGCAACTCGCGCCATCAGCAAACAGCAGGCGCGGCTGAATTATTTGCGCAGCCACAATTAGCCACATTACCATGGCTATATTCCGCCTTTCGCGCCGATTGCAGGCAGAGCATACCGTGGCTACGAGCAGCATCGGAATAATTTGGCTGGCACAACCATTGAGACCGAGTGACTCCGCCGTCTTCGCGCGGCAAGGCGCCGCGGCATACATTCGTATTACGGCGACGGCCGCGTTTCACAGGTGAACAACGATTTTCGTAAATGCGCAAGTGGTACTGACAACCACTCAACTGCAGCGGAATCAGAAGACGGCTGCATACTGTTCCGACGACTGGTCTGCACATTGCGCGCCGTCTGAAGTTGAAACTCAATAATACTTCGTGGGGAAACGACATCGAATCGAGCCGTATTGGCTGGCAATACTTTGCGCTCTACCACTGCGAGACATTTGCCGACTCGGCCAATCGTGCCGCTGCGCCACATTTCCGGAGCGGTGGATGTTCGAAAGCGCACCATCGCGCCGTACTCGAGGACGCTCCTCATTTTTGGCGCCAACTGCTCTTGAGCGTCACCTACCCTTACCGGAATTGCAACCGCGGTGATAATCGTGCACGCGACCTGGATGAGGCGAGATATTGCAGCTGACGAAATGAAAGGAGCGCAGCGCATAGAGTTAAATGCTATTCGGGATTAGGAGTACACGCTTCCGGAATACCACAACAGTAGCCGGTGAAGCAGCAATACTGACAATACGAGCCTTCAGTGCTGATGTAATACTGCCACTCTGCGGCTTGAGCCACGTTATCTGATCGACCCGCCGGCTCACCAACGAGCACAAACCCCGCAATTACCACACCAGCAAGGATGTTCCTTTTCATATGTCCCCCTGTTGAGTTAGGCGACTGCGCTCCCGCTTAAGATCGTCCGTTCTAGCAATCAAGGACTCCACTGTTTCAAAAAGGTCGCGCTTCGCGGCCAATGACGGCTTGGACGCAATCCACGCTATTCGAGACCGACTGACTACGAACAAGTCCGGCAGAGCTCCAGTTCCGAATGTTCCGTGGTACGCACGAGGTTCTGCGTGGATTAGGCGAGCGCTTATTCGTCGCGACTTCAAGAAGGCAATCGGTATTGCCGAATCATTCACGGCACCGACATGCAGACCAATCACAGGCACTCGAGCACCGTGCAGCGTCTGCACCCGCCGTATCTGGTAATCGATATTCTGACAGGAAAGGCAATCGGCGGTCCGAAATGCCCAGACGAGATACACCGGTGCATCTGCGGCGGCTTCCACGTCGGGCGGGGCGACCGATCCAATGTCAAGTGCCGCGGGCGACGTTCCGCCCCCGCATTGGTGACCAAGCACCGAACAGAACACAACAATCAATACGCGATGCTTGCTTTGGCCCACCGGTTTGGAACCTCCGCATCGGGTGCGACGAAATACAAGCTGCCAGATTGGCGATCGACAGTTAAGAGCTTTGGCAGGTCTCGAATCTCTGCAAGAACGTGGTGCTCGGGGCCGAGCCGAATCACGTGCCACGTCTGTTCTAATGCCGCCTCCGGCGCCAACGACATGTATGCGACGATAAAACCGCCCGTATCGAGCTGGTGAACGTCAGCCATATAGTCGAAGCTGGAGAGCCATTCAGCTCGCTGCATCGCGTTTTTCGCGTTCGATGGCTCTGGCGGCACATGGCGAAAGCCTCGCGATTTTATTGGAATCCGCCGCAGCAGGGCTCCCTGTGTGTTATGCAGAAAGATCGTGTCAGCGAGAGAAAAGACGGCGGCGACAGTATCCTTGCGAATCGACAACTTGACCCAGCCTCCTACGATTGCCGCGACCTCATTACGAGCTGCTTTTCCCGGTTCGAAAAAACTTCGCACTATTGTGCCAGATCTGATATTGTACACATGTATGCGAGGGCCCTTGAACTCAGAGCCGCGCATCCCGGAAATCAAGATCAATGTGTCGTCTATCGCTTCGATGTCCTGGATGTGTTGGAGCGGGATTTGTAAGCTCTTCCTGAGTTTCTGGCCGTCAGCATCAATGACGACGAGCTTATTATTGAGGTCGGCTGCCACCAATTTGCCGGAGGTTAGTCGGATAATCCCCCTGGGCATCTGAAACTCGGCAGGACCGGCTCCCTTCCCGCCGAAGTGCCAGAGAAGCTTTCCCTCACGCGAGTACTTCCGCAGTTGAGCCTCGCGCGCATCTGCAACGAGAAAGCCTCCATCGAAATCGACAGTTACGATCGGCGCGACATTAATCACGTCTGCCGTTTCTTCAATTCCTATACTGCTGTCCCACACGACTGAGCCGCCTGTTTGATCTTTCAGGCGATTCGTTGTGTCCGTCCCGCAGCCGTTTAAACTCGCGGTTACGACGGCGAGGCTGATCGGAGCACGGATGCGGAAGCCTGGGAGGCTTAACATGAGTCGCCGGACGCAGCAAAGCGCATGGGAAATCGCCAAACTCCAGTTAACGGCAACTTGACAATCAACTCTTCGGGGAGCATCTCAGCACTTAGCAGCTATCCTCAGAACGTGGAACTCTGTACGATAGCTTTACTACTCGTTGGATATCCAGCGAGTCACTTTCGATTCCAATCAGGGCTGTACGGCTAACATGCATCAACAGCACATTTGCCGGAACAATCAATGCGGCAATGTACGCTCCCGTGCACCCGATAACATCCCACTGATGCTCTTTTCGATCATCCGCCGTTGACGTTCGAGCCAGGACACGGCCGGTGCGATCCACGAGTAGTTGGTTTATTGCAGGCTTCACCCGAGGAAGGGTTACCATCTTTCTTAGCCGTGCATCCATTCTGTCCACGTTTTCACGAGCTTCTCTCACTTCAGCTTCGCTCGGCGGCGCCGGCTTGTAGGTCCGAGTAACCTGTTTTGTCAATTGGCCGTTCTTATCGTAATACGATATGTGGAAGGAGCTGCCGTTGGCGAACACAAAGGATCCGTCTGACTGCATCATCCAACTTTGTCGTGGCGCGAAGGGAACGGCGGCCACGGAAGAAACCCCAGGTGCGCGATACGCGACGGAAGCGAGTGAGTCACTCCAACTATGAAGAGTGTCGAAGCGTTCCGCCGACCGCACTAGTAGCGCGATTCCGTCAGTGGCAGTAACCGGCCACCTCCAACTCGGGCCAATCTGTACAACAAATCCCGCGTTTGTCCAAACGACTTCTTGAACGTCACGCCACTGTGGCAATACGGAATCGCGAAGGACTCGCCCTTCGGGTGTGAACAGCGTAAGCCGCATTAGTGAGACATCCCAGACCCCTAGCGTATCTCCGACCCAAATTAACCGAGCCGGCCATCTAAATTCACCAGGACCTGCGCCGGCCCTCCCCACCATGTTCAAAAACCTACCCATTGAATCGAATCGCAGAACCTCCTGCCTCATTACGTCCAATACATACAACGAGCCGCTCTGATCTGTCTCGACGTCCCACACTTTCCCTAGAGCGTGCTCGGTTCCGAGCTCTTCACGCCCCACGATCACCTCGGGCGAAGCGCGGATCCGCAGAACGGGCAGCTCGGCAGCTCGTAGCTTAATGATTCCACCGACGACGGAAGTATCAACGCCGCCAGTCGCACCCGCGCCGGCGCGATCAGGGGCGCAGCCAGAGCTCACGATGCAGAGTACAAGCCAGCCGCACTTCACACGCCACACCGAACGCCTAACACATTGTCTCGCTCGCCGATCTTGCAGAATACGCCACGTTGTAATGTCTTCGGTGGCACATGAACGGAATCAGTGGTGGCGAATCTGTTGTTGACTTCTCCCACTAGCGGACGATCCTGCACGTGCCTTGAAATCGACCGCTACACGGGCAGCCCGCTTTCACGGATTCGATCCGATTAATGCTAACGTCACAATGCAAGCCGGCATTACCGCGAACGCGAGCATAAGAGTCAATTGTGATGCCATCCGCACAGAATTGAAGCGTCAGCGCCCGCCGATCGGCGGCGCCCCCGCACTGCTTCGTTTCGTAAGCTATGCGTTACGGCCCAGCCAACAATCCACAAGTTGTCACAATGCTGTCAAATTTCGGTCAGAGGGTTGTCAGATCGAATTCGTGCAATACCTTGAATGTTCCCTGCCGCGAACAGATTCTGGTACCGGCCTGGATCGCATTTTAACTTTCGTCCGTCAAATAATGAGCACGCGCCGAATTCTGATCGTTGAAGACGAAGCGGACATGGCGTTCGGACTGCATAAGCTGTTCGAATCCGAGGGCTACTCCGTGAAAAGTGCGGAGAACGCCGAGACCGCGCATGACTTGCTTGAATCGTTTAAGCCGGACGTATTGATTCTTGACCTAATGTTGCCCGGCAAGAACGGCTTTCAATTTCTCTCCGAGTTGCGCTCCTTGGACAAGAGAACGCGAGTTCTTGTGCTCACCGCGAGGGCCGAGCATGAGAGCCATGTCCGGGCACTGTCGTCGGGCGCGGACGACTATGTCACGAAGCCATTCTCGACCGAAGTGCTCTTGGCGCGCGTTGACGTCCAATTCCGCCGATTGTTCGAGATTGGCACGCAACAATTGATCTTTGGTCCGTTCGCCTTGAATCCGGCACGTCGTCAGCTCGTTCGCGATGGCGCCGTTATTCCTCTCAGGCCCAAAGAGTTCGACTTGCTGCTCTTTTTCCTGCGGAACCCGCGAACCACACATTCTCGTAAGGAAATTCTGCGGAAGGTGTGGGGGACAAGTTCGGATCTCGAGACCCGCACTGTCGACACTGTCGTGTGGGAGCTGCGGAAGAAACTGAAAGACAACCGAGAGCAATACCTCCGGACGGTGCAAAGAACCGGTTATTGCTTCGATCCCTGATCCGGAGTGCGACAAGTGCCTGTGAGATTCGGGTTGCTGCTCCTGTGCCTGTGCGGATGTGCCACAGACACGCCAAGGCCATCCACTGCCACATTCGACACACTGCCGAACGGCGACGTCCTGGTTCTTAATCCAGAAGCGGGGGCTTGGTCCGATGCAGATCGCTGGAGCGTGCGCGAGGAACTTCGTCTCGGCACCGCAGAGGGATCCGGACCGCAGGCATTTGCCTCGATTCGAGCTGTCGAACTCGACGCATACGGCCGCCTGTACATACTCGATCACGGATCCAGGCAGCTACGCGTATTTGACGCGCGCGGCCAGCTGGTCCGAGCCATTGGCCGCGAAGGCGCCGGACCGGGTGAGTTTCGGAATCCGATCGGCCTCGCGTGGGATCGCCCTGGCCACCTCTGGGTGGTAGACCCCGGCAATGCGCGCTACTCGGTATTCGACACGACCGGCACGCTCGTGCGGACATACGAACGTCGCGTCGGACGCTACGTATATTCCTGGGACGGAGTCATCGACCGTGCTGGCAATCTTTTCGAACACAACACCGTGCAAAATCCGCACGGAGATCAACGGAAGCGCGTGTTGGTACGCTACGCGATCGCGGAGGACGTCGTGCCGCAAGACACGCTGCCGTTCCCGCAGCCTGAGCGGAAGACCGAAGTTTTTATTGCGAAAAGCGGAAGCAGCACGATGTATGTGCCCGTTCCCTTTGCGCCCGCCCCCATTTCGCTGTTCGATGGCCGCAATGGCACCTGGACGGCTGTGAACGACCGTTACACGTTGGTGCACCAGACGCTGTCCGGTGATACGACCCTCATCATCGAGAAGCCGTGGCAGGCCGAAAGTGTAACGGACTCCGAAATCGACGAGCTGGTCGCCACTCACTCTAACCTCGATGCCAGTGCAAAAGCTCAATTCCGCTCGATGATCCCGCGCACCAAACCCGCGTTCGAGACCTTCATCAACGATGACGAAGGCCGCCTTTGGGTAATTGGATACAAGCAA
>JBQTID010000092.1:0-4517 GCA_052389275.1 Gemmatimonadota bacterium
CTTCAGCGTAATCGAATGCTGGCTGCGCTCACGTGCGTCAAGAACGCGGGTTGGAAGAACGTAGAACCGCCACTGATCAACGTTTAGCGGATCGACAGTCCTTTTGTCTTTATGCACGAGTAATGCAAACACGTACACGTCTGCTTGACGACGCAATTCGGGGCTCTCCAGGTTTGTGGCTGCATCCCAGCCGCGGCTCGGTTTCGTTGAAAACGTGATCCTCGAGAATTCCCGCTGGTTCCAGGTCTGCAGGTATGCCGCGGATTTGACTTCAATCCTGATTCCCTCCGGCGTAAGGAGATCAAATGACGCCCATTCCTCGCGGACCGGACGAGAATCCTCCACTGCCGCCGCCACAATAAATTCGGCGAGACAACCGCGTGTCGCGTTGCTTACTAGGTCCGATGAACTCCAGCGCCAAAAATCGGCCAGCAGCCGCCCGAGGGGGCGGCCAGTCTCATGGAATTCTTCGTTCGGATCCCGTGGCGTCGGTTGAAGACGGCCGAGCGAGGTGGAGTTCAGTGGAGATTGCATTCTGCCTAACGTATCAAGTGTAAGCTGCACAGCGCCGCGCAGACAATGATTGCACGAGTAATTTCGCGCTGTGCCAGCTTCACACGATTGTTAGGCAGCAAGTGCCAGCAGGATTTTACTGAACGTATTAGCGGGCCGCGATGACGTTTGCATGCCGCCAGTACAACCGCCAGGTGTCGCCTTCTTTTCGCCAGATATTACTAAAGCGACGCCGCACAAGTTGCCCCGCGACGAGGCCGGCTTCTGGTGCGTCTGATCTCGGTATTACCGTTTCCATGCCCATGACCACCGCAAACGGGCCATCAACTCGAATGAACTCGATCGCGCGGTCGAACGTTGAGAAGTTGATGATGCCGCTCCGCACAAACGCGTCCAGGTTACCTCGGCGACCCACGACCACCCTATTGTTTGGAGCGTTTACCGTAAAGTCGTCGGACCAGAGCCGCTCCAAAGCAGGAACGTCGCGGTTCAATGCGGCGATGCGCTCTTGATCGTCGAAGGAGCGAATAATGTTCTCGACCGCGGTTGGAGGTGCGGGCTCGCGGATAGTACCGCAACTCATCAAAACGAAAGTCGGAAGAAGAAGCTTAACTCGCATCTGGCCCTCTCAAGAGACAAGGAGCATGTTTGCTGCCTAACGCTGCACTGGGTCAGCTGCGCGGCCCGTGTGCTGAGAACATGTCGTTGGGCCAGTCCGCGTCAGCTGCACCCATTCGTTAGGCGCCGCTCCGGGAGCATACAGTACTCGCAGGCCAGTTGCGCGCGCCACGGCCCTGAAGTCGCCTATCTTATCAAGACGGACTGCTACGACAGCGACGGCGCCAAAGCAGGAGCTGCTTCTGGAACTACTCCGCCCAGCACGTCCCTCTCGATGCGCAGGGCTTCAGCCGCGTCGACGCCGAGTGATTCCCGCAGCTTCATGAGAATGGCGCGCTCGCGTTCTGTAATCGTGCCGTCCTGGAGTGCTCCTTCTACCGCATTCCGATAGACCTCGTGCTTCCGCTCCGCGATATAGCTCTCCGACGTGTTTACGCCAGGCATCAATCGATCAGCGAGCTTCTCCGCCATACGCTGGAGTGGCTGAAATGCGGCTGTCACGAATCCGGCAGCGAGCAGGCCAAGCACGAAGTTATTTATGTTGATGAACTGTTCTAGTGCATAGCTGCCGGCGAAAAATGCGCCCGCGATCGCCGCCGCTACCACTGATCGTTGCACACCTCGCTTGACGCGCAGCTCAATGTCGAACAGCTGATGCTTCAGGATACCCCAAGCGACCAATGGGTAGTAAACCAGCCACACGGTCGGGAACAATATGAACACCCATTGAAAATGTGCGTAAGTAGGCGGCACGACCGTAAACGTGAGCGTCAACAAAAGGAAGGAAATGTCGCGTGCGCCGAACGCAATCAAGTAGGCACGCGCCTGTTCGCGCCGTAAAGGCGTTCGCGCATGTCGGAGCGCAGAGATCGAAAACGACAGTCCAACGAGCCACATGAACGACCACATCCAAAAAATCGGAACGAAAGCGCTGCCGGGTGGCATGTGTGAAGCGCCCACTGCGGGCCAATAGATGGCCGCGCTGCCGTACCACTCGGGCCTCAAAAGAACCGTAGATCCTGCCAGCATTGTGAGGACCAGCAGGCCGTTCAAGGCTCGGCGTGATTGCAGTGGACGGGCCAGTGGCGTATCGAGCGTCGCAAGGAAGCTGTAATAGGTCCAAAGCTTAGGCCAAACCAGCACGTTTGCGGTAAGACTGAGCGCCACGACGAGTCTAGCGTCGGCAAAGAACCATGCGCTCCCACCCATTAAGCCGACAACTATCGCCTCAAGCATAAGCTGCGCAGCGAGGCGGCGGTTCTGTGCGCGATCCGGACGTGACTTGTAGATAAAGTGCGCCAACGCAAGACCGACGACGAAAACAGCGAGTCCAGGCAGCGCCCACGGGGTCCAGTTCAGCATACGGCAGCTCCCGTCAAGGGTTTTCTTCTCGAATTATGAAACGCTCCATGTCATTGGTCGAGAGGGCGGTATGTTCGATTACATCGGCAGTTGTACACAGACAAAGTTGCTGTTGCCGTTCGAAAAAAGAACAGCATCGCGTGAAAAGATATGCAGCCGCCTAGAACGGATCTGCGCGTAAGCTGCGCCGCCCATGCTGCCGAGGTCAACCCTCACATCTCCGGCGCCAGCTTCACGCGCCTGTTAGAACGCACCAGCAAAGTCCTTGAACGGAAGCCTATCGGCGTCCGGCAGGCGCCGCGCACGGATCGCACGCAAAAGCTGCTGAAATCGTCGTGGCGCTTTGGACGTATCGCTCAGAGGAGGTGCGGCGCCCAAGCCAGACTGACCCTGTAGCTTCGAATCCCGCGAGCCAAACTCAATCCCATTCAGTTGTTGATTTCGCAAGCGACTTTTAGTGCGTGCTAACGTATCAAGTGTAAGCTGCCTGGCTCTGAGTGAGTGAGGAGCGCAGCGACGAACGAAGCGAAGAACAGGTCAGCTTCACACAATTGTTAGACAATCAAGGCCAGTTGCTGTCGAGTTCACCGTTGCTCGCGCGGAAGCAGCTGCTCCAGTTCTGCTTCGTACGCCATACGTTCGATTACGGCTTCAGCGTCCAGTTCTGCTACACTGCTGACAGGCGTGCCTGCAAGGTCGGCCAAAGACACTGCTGGAAATGCGATTCGCTTTATCACGGCAATGGTCAAACTCCCCATGTCGGTGAGGAGTTTGAGATTTGGCCGCGTAGCTGCCCATGCGGCAACCGAGAGTTCGACCCGACCCGCTTCAGGTTGGCGGATTCCGCGATCACCGGTATCCCAGTGGACGGGCTTCCATTTCCTCCAAAGCAGAGCCTGGACATTAGACGCCGTGACGATTACGTCCGCACCGTGCCAGACTTGTACATTGAGAATTCTAATCGGTGGTCTCTGACCAAGCAGCGCCGATTCGACGTGCGGCAGTGTCTCAGAAAAAGCTCCGAGCCGCCAATCTTCGACGGCGGTGGTCCATGGTCCACTCGGGAGTCCAATCTTCACCAGTTCGATACTGGTATCGTCCGGCTCGATCAAAAACGGAATGGACCAAGGTTCACCGTGCCGCCGAACAGGCGTGGCATGTTCGGAACGATCCTCGACTGTAACCTCGTCGTCGAAGAGCGCTTCGAATACTTTGGCCGCGTTTATCTCGATCTCTGATATCGCCCCGCCTATACCTTCTCGGATCCAATCGCGCGGTGACATCGGAGCGTCCGGCTTCAGGTGGATAGCACGCGCGTCGGTAGACCAATGCTCAATGAGACGTTGAGCGCCTGATTTGATCCTCGTCACTTTCTCGAACATCCAAGGGTAGAAATCCCAACCTTCACTGTTTTGGAACTGGGGGCGGACCGGTAATGGACCAAAGGCCGCTTCCGGTACGTCCAAAGCATCAGCAAAGCCCGCGTGAGAAGGTCTCGGTGGTTCAACAGCTTCGACGAGCAAATCGGCTGATACATACAGCCTGAGTAGAGGCTCAGCAGCATCTGGTTGTCAGCGGGCGCTCAAAGTGTACCAGGAATAACGCCCGCAAAGTGTACCACCCAGGTAGCGGACCGACTGATAGGTTCCGGGTCCTTTGCCCGGAGCTTGGCTTGTGGCCCGATACCTGGAAATGTCGAAACGAGAACGTCTTAAAGCACTCCTCACCTTAGGATGGCCGGAGCGGCGCATTGCACGCGAGCTCCGCATCCACCGCAACACGGTCCGCCGTTACGCCGAACACTGGCGTTCAAAGTGTACCAAAACGCCCACCGACTCGGGTGTCTTGGCGGCGGTTCCGGAAAGCAACTCACCACCGCCCGCAACGCGGCGTCCCTTCTCAGCGGCAGCCTTTCACGACGAGATCCAGCTAGCGATTGAGGCCGGCGATAGCGCTCAGGTGATCTACCAATACCTGGTGGACACGCATGGCTATGCGAGCAGTTACGACTCCGTCAAGCGCTA
>JBQTID010000093.1:0-8284 GCA_052389275.1 Gemmatimonadota bacterium
AGTTAGAGGCGGACTCTCCGAGCGAGGCGATCAGCTGGTCGCTGGTCACCCAGGGTACCGTGACTCAGCGCATCAAAGTCGACTATCACAAGCGGACCAGGGTAGAGATTCCGATCGAGTTTGCTTACTCTAATCTGAGCGGCGCATTGCGCTCGATTCTCGATCGCGGCACGTTCAATTACCGCATTCGCGGCACGGCTTTCGTGAGCGAGCCGCTCAGGCGCCCGGTTGCGTTCTCGAAGAGTGGCAACATTTCATTGGCAGGAGCAAGGTAAGCCATCGTCATTCCCAAAGACGTACAGCTCCCGGACGATAGGGCCGTCCTGGTCGGCGCGCCGACCAAGGACATTCCAACCGACGTCGCTGATGAGCATCTCACCGAGCTGGCTGAACTGGCGGATACCGCGGGTGCGCAGGTCGTAGAGCGGGTCCGCCAGAAGCTCGACAAGCCGAATCCCAAATTCTACATAGGCGAAGGCAAAGCGGACGAGCTGAGAGAAGCTGTTAAAGGCTCGGCCGCCAGCCTCGTCATTTTCGACGAGGAGCTGAGCCCCGCGCAGGGGAAGAATCTCGAGGATTACGTCGGCACGCGGGTCATGGACCGCGCCGAGCTGATCCTCGACATCTTCGCGACGCGCGCGCGTTCTGCTGAAGCGCAGATGCAAGTCGAGCTGGCGCAGCTCCAGTACATGCTGCCTCGACTGAAACGCATGTGGACACACCTCTCGCGCATTCGCGGCGGTATTGGTCTGCGCGGTCCCGGTGAAACGCAGCTGGAAACCGACCGTCGGCTGATCAGTCGGCGCATTCGCGATTTGCGCGAGCGGCTCGAGACCGTTTCGCAGAGGCGCGCTACGCAGCGCAAGGGCCGCGACCGCGAGCTGCGCGCCGCGCTGGTCGGCTACACCAATGCCGGCAAGTCATCGCTTCTGCGCGCACTGTCCGGCGCTGATGTCTTTATCGAGGACCGTCTCTTTGCGACGCTGGACCCGTCCACGCGCGTCGTCGAGCTCGCGCCCGGCGCGCGCGTCTTGTTGACCGACACGGTCGGCTTCATCCGCAAGCTGCCGCACCATCTGGTCGCGTCCTTTCGGGCCACGCTCGAAGAAGCCACCCATGCCGATGTGCTGCTGCACGTCATCGATGCCGCGCATCGCAGCATGGACGAGCACAAGGAAGTCGTTGACGACGTGCTGCGCGATCTCGGCGTCAACGCCGAGCGCGCGATGCTCGTCTTCAACAAGATCGATCTGCTGACCCACAGTGAAGAAGCAGCTTTCCGCCAGCGCGCCAATGCGATCTATCAGCAGCGCTCCATCTTTGTTTCCGCTGTGGAGGACAAAGGCCTGATCGAGCTGCGCTCGCTGCTACGCGACGAGCTGCGTGAACAGCGGCCGGAAGTGCATGTCGTCATTTCATCCGCCGATGGCGAGACCCTCGCATCGGTTTATCGCGAGGGCGAAGTGGTCAAGCGCGACGACGTCGACGGCCGCATCGAGCTGGTCGCACGCCTGCCGGTGCCGCTGCTGGGCAAGCTCCAACGGCGCGAGGACGTGACGGTTTTTCTGGAAGACGGATGAACCTCGTCATCATCGGACCGGGCCGCATGGGGCTCGCACTCGGCGCCGCGCTCATGAAAGCAAATGCGCTCGATCGGCTCGTCTATTATGGCCGCGCGTTGGAGGCGCCACCGCATCCGATGTTCGATGGCGACGATGCGGTCGAGTATCGCGTCGGCCCGCAGCCGTTGCCACCCGGGACCTCAGCGGTCATTCTCGCGGTTCCGGATTCGGCGCTCGCAGAAGTCGCGCACGACCTTGCGAGCGTGGGTCCGCCGCCACCGGCATGTGTCGCATTCCATCTCGCCGGCGCCATCTCCACCGATGTGCTCGCACCGCTGCACGCGCGCGGTTACGCGGTCGGATCGATGCATCCGCTGCAAGCCATTGCCGACCCCTGGCATTCCGGCGACCGTTTGTTCGGTTCTGCTTACGCCTTGGCCGGCGAGCCGGAAGCGACTGCGGTCGGGCGCCGACTGGTCACCGCGCTCGATGGATTGCCGCTCGTCATCGCCCCCAACCAGCGGCAGTTGTACCATGCGTCGGCGGTCGTGGCGTCGAATTATCTGATCGCGCTGCTCGCGTTTGCGGTTCGGCTAATGATGCAGGCGGGCGTCAGCGAATCGGCTGCGCTCACGGCTCTAATGCCGCTCGTGAAGGGCACTATCGAGAACCTGGATCAGCTCGGCGTCGGCGCTGCGTTGACCGGGCCGATCGCGCGCGGTGACGCCGATACGATTCGCCTTCACCTCGCCCGGTTGTCCGACTCCGACCGCGCACTATATTCCGGCCTTGGCCAGGAGCTGCTGAGGGTTGCCCGAGCCGCCGGGCTCGACCCGGCGAAAGCAGCACAGCTCGAAACGCTGCTTTCATGAGACTACACATCAACATTGATCATGTCGCGACCGTGCGGCAGGCGCGTCGGACTGACGAGCCTGATCCGGTGCGAGCCGCGGTGTTGGCTGAACTGGGTGGCGCCGACGGCATCACGGTGCATCTGCGCGAGGACCGCCGTCACATCCAGGATCGCGATCTTCATTTGCTGATGCAGACCGTGCGAACCGGCGTTAATCTGGAGCTGGCAGCGGCGAGTGATGTGCTCCCGGTTGCGCTCGTCCTGCAGCCGATGACCGTCACGCTGGTGCCGGAGCGGCGCGAAGAGATCACGACTGAAGGCGGGCTGAGTGTGAGTGGTAACGCTTCTGTCGCCGACGCCGTGAATCAGCTCCGACGTGCCGGCATTCGCACGTCGCTCTTCATCGATCCGAATGACGATGTGGTCCGCGCCTGCGCGGACGTCGGCGCCGACGCGATCGAGTTGCACACTGGTGAGTTCGCGGAGGTGTTCAAGCGCCTGCATCATGGCGGCAGAGAAGCGCTGGCGGCGGAAGTCAGCCGTTTGCGGCAAGCTGCCGAGCTCGGTCGGTCTCTCGGTCTGGCCGTTCACGCGGGACACGGCATGACCTACGAGAATGTTGCGCACGTCGCGATCATCGCAGAGATCGAAGAACTCAACATCGGCCACAGCGTGGTAAGCCGTGCCATGTTCACCGGAATGGAACGTGCCGCACGTGATATGAAGGACATCATCACCCGGGCGAGAACCCATGCCTACATTGCGTGAATTCTTTACAAACGAAGCTGCGGATGTCCTCGCGCAGCTCGGCAAACTGGTGCAGCGCCTGGATAGCGGCTCGCCAGACCATGCGGAGTTACAGCGGCACAGCCGCGCCTTGCGTGGCAGCGCGCAGATGGCGCGCGAAGACCGCGTGTATCGCGCCGCGGTCGGTCTCGAGGCCGCGGCCCGCCAGGTCGCGAATGGTGCGCTCGCCTGGGGCGAGGATCTCAGCTCGCGCATGCGCCGCACGCTCGAGGACATCGATGCGCTCGTGCAGGGTGGTGATGCCGACGACGCAGCCGACAATCGTGTGCGTCGTACACTCGAACGCTGGCGCGAAGTCGGTGTGCCGCTGCCGGACGAGGATGCCGCGGCGCAGCAGTCGGCCGGACAAGTCAGTGAAGCAAGCAAACAATTCCGGCAGTTCGCCGCTCATGAAGTCGCCGGTATTATCGCTGAGATGGAAATCAGCCTGGAGACATTGGCCGCGGATCCGCGCAATCGTGATCCGCTCAAAGCGATTCTACGGCGGGAGCGCGCGCTGCTCGGCGCCGCACGGCTGGACGAGATCACCGTGGTCGGTGAAGCATTGCGCGCGACCGAGGACATGACGCGCGTGATCGCGAAGCTCAACGTGCCGGTCAAGGAAGAATGGCTCGCGGTGTTTCGTGCCGCGCGCGAAGCGCTCAAGGCCGCGCTCGAGCCATTGCAAAAAGGCGAAATCCCAACCCCCACGCCCGCGCTCAGCAAACTCAGAGTCATGAGACAGGAGCTGCTCGAGCGCTTCGGTGAAGCCGCAGCACAAAGCCCCGCGACCGCGACCGCGCCCGCGGCCGTGCCCGACGCCGAAGGCGTCATACCGATAGAACAGCTTCAATACTCAGGCGCGAACGCGCTCAGGAGAGCTCTCGAGCTGCGTCCGCAGATCGAACAGCTGGCCGGCAGCAATGCCGAGGCGCGCGAAAGTATTGAAGAAGTCTTCGACCTGATTCGTCTCGGCATCGCTTGACGGATGAAAGTCTGCCGAAAAAGCGCCGGTCGCTGTTCGACTGGAAAGCCGTGGTCGGCGTTGCCATCAGCGTCGCGCTGCTCTGGTATGCGCTTCGCAATGTAGATCCGAACGACGTTTTCGCCGAGCTCCGACGCGCAGACCCACTCTTCTACATCGCGGCAGTTGTCGCGGCGACCGCGGTGTTCCCGCTGCGTGCATGGCGCTGGCGCACACTGGTCGAGCCGACCGCGCCCGACACACGCTTCTACTCCCGTTTCGCGGCCACTACCATCGGCTTCATGGGCAATAACATTCTGCCCGCCCGCGTTGGCGAGTTCGCGCGCGCCTACGCGTTCGCGAAAATGGAGAAGATCACCATCGTCGGCTCGTTCGGCTCACTGGTCGTCGAGCGGCTGTTCGATGCGATTGCGGTAGTCGGATTGCTCTTTGTCGCCATGTCGCTGCCCGGCGTGCCGGACGTGACGAATGTAGGCGGCCGCGATCTGACCGCGCTGGTCACGACGCTCGCCATTCTGGTCGTCATTGGTATCGTGCTGGGTGTTTCACTCGTGCTGGCGCCGGCGCGCACGGTTGCATTCGTCGAGAAAAACATCGCGCGCTTCCTGCCGCGCACGATCCGGCGGCCGTTCGTGGACGCGCTCGAAGCGTTTCTCTCGGGTTTCACGGCACTACGCTCGCCCGTGCTGTTGTCCGCGGCCACGGTTCAGACCATCGTGCTGTGGCTTTTCAATGCGGTCGGCTTTTGGCTGGCCTTCAACGCATTCGGTATTGATGTCGGCTTGGCCGGCGCGTTATTGCTCCAGTCGATCGTCGCGCTTGCGGTCTCGATCCCATCAGGACCGGGATTCTTCGGCCCATTCGAAGCGGCCGCGGTTTTCGTCCTCGAGGGCGCCTACGGCGTCGCGCACGAGAAAGCCGTCAGCTTTGCAATCGCGTTCCACATCGGCGGCTTCATTCCGGTCACGGTGATAGGGCTGTACTACGCATGGCGGCTCGGCATCTCATTGCGCGAGGTCGAGGAAAGCGAAGAGATCGTCGAAGAGGAAGTCGAGAGGACGCTGCCGCACGCCGCAGATGTCTAACCCGTTCCTCGCACCAGCCAAGGTCAATCTCTGGCTGCGCATCTTCGCAGCCGATGCGACCGGCTATCACTCGCTCGACACGCTGTTCTGCGCACTCGAGCTTCATGACACCATCACCATCGATACGGCGGCGCCGGCTCTGACGCTCGACGTGAGCGGTTTCGACGTCGGCCCCGCCGATCGCAACCTCGCGTATCGCGCGGCCGGTGAATTTTTTCGGGCCACTGGCTTGGTGCCGCACGCGCGGATCGGATTGCAGAAACGAATACCGGTCGGCGCGGGTCTTGGCGGCGGCTCGAGTGATGCGGCCGCGGTGCTGCGCGCGCTCAACGATTTGAGCGGCAGTCCGCTGTCGGACGACGATCTGTTTGCAATTGCGGCGCGGCTGGGCAGCGACGTCGCATTCTTTCTGTGCGGCGCGCCGCTTGCCCACGCGACCGGCCATGGTGACGTCCTCGCGGCGCTGCCAGCTCTGCCGCGCGCGGCTATCATCGTTGTGGTTCCGAACTTTGGAATTTCGACCCGCGATGCGTATGGCTGGCTCGATGAGCTGGGAGCACTGGGGAGCATGGGAGCACTGGGGAGCATGGGAGCATGGGAACATGGGAGCATGGGTTGGCACGAGGTCGCAAAATATGCGCGCAATGATTTCGAGCCGGTGATCTTCCAGCGGTATTCAAGATTGGCGGAGTACAAGGCCGCGCTCGAACAGAATGGCGCGCTGTTCGCGTTGTTGTCGGGCAGCGGCTCGACGGTGTTCGGGGTGTTCGCATCGGAGCGCGAGCGTGATGGAGCAGCAGCGAAGCTCGCGGGTACTGTACGTGCCTCTGAGGCGACAATAGTTTCGACGTACTCCCGGGTCGTCTAATGGCAGGACTGAAGACTTTGGATCTTCCAATGGTGGTTCGAATCCACCCCCGGGAATTGGGGAGCATGAGAGCATGGGAGCATGAGAGCATGGGAAAATGCGCCTCGGCTTATTGTGCGACGACCCATGCTCCCATGGTCCCATCTTCCCATGATCCCGTGTAATGCCTGCACCAAGACCAGGATACCGCCGACTTTCTGACGCGCTGCGACATCGTGTCGAAGTAGCTACCGCGATGGCGTGGGAAGCGCTCGTCGAAGCCCACATCGGCCAGGCGCTCGCATTCATTGCGCTCTTCGATGATCGCATGTCGCTGGAAGACGCCCTCAACCGCTACATCCGCGAGATGGACATGGGCGAGACCATGGGCGCGGCAGTTCGCACGCGCGTGCTCGTGACTGTCCAGGACACTCAAGTCGAGCTGGTCAGTGCCGTGCAAATTGGCACAGCCGTAGACACCGATGAAGACGCCGGCCAGGAAGCAGGCTGGCGCCGCTTCCGGCCTGATGTCGTGATGCGGGGTGTTATCGAGCGGCAGCGCAACCGGGAAGAAACCGAGCGGCTGGTCGAGCTCGCGATAGCGCGCGCGGAAGAAGAAGTCATCAAGACGCACGTCGACAACGCCATCACTTTTGCCGCGCTGCTCGAGGATTCAGGCGCCCTGAGCCGCGCGGTCGAACAGTACATCTCCGCGCTCAATGTTGTCGGTGGTCGTGGGCAGGCCGTGCTCCAGCGGACTATGGCGCGGCTGGCGGATGTGCATCTACCCAAGCGATAAGTGCGATGTGGCGATAGGTGCGATGAGTGCGATTGAACGGCGAATTCACGCACTTATCGCACTTATCGCATTATCGCTTCAATCGCCAGAGTGCCTCAACTGGGCGATCGCCCTGCGATGCTCCACCATTGAACACTTGTCCTGAATCACGCCGATGCCCGCTTCCGCCAGCCGGCGCGCAGCGTCCTCATTCCGGATCCCGGACTGGAACCACACGTAGCGAGGCTTGGCCGCAATGATGTCGTCAACATGCGGCGGTATGTCTTTCGGCTTGCGAAAAACGATCACCATGTCGACTTGTCCAACCTCGATCACCTTGCGGCACACCGGCACGCCGAGAATCTCCTTGCAGTCCGGATAGTAGACCGGAACCGGTAGCACGTCGTAGCCCGCCTTCTTCAGATATTCCGAGACGTAGAACGCGGGCTGGCTGCTGTGGTCTTCCGGCTTGATGCCGAGAATGGCGAGCCGTTTGGAGTCGAGCAGCGCCGCGCGCGCCCGTTTATCATCCTCGATCAGATTGTTCTGCCAGTCTTCCATATTCCCATGCTCCCAAGTTGACATCATCCGCCATTTCCAGATAGCTTCAATGGCTATCGCCACTTGTTTAGAGCAGAGGGGTGTTGCTCGGGGATCATGGACACGCGCCTCTCCTCCTGCTGAGCGGAACCGCCAACCGGCCGCTCGCGGAAGAGATCGCAAACAGCATGGGCAAGGCGTTGGCTGATTGCACCGTCAAGCGATTCGCCGACGGTGAGATTTTTGTACGGATCAACGAGAACGCGCGCGGCCGCGACGTCTTCATCGTCCAACCCTCGCCGCCCCCCGCAGACAGCATCATGGAGTTGCTGCTTCTGATCGACGCTGCCAAGCGCGCGTCGGCTGCACGGGTGACCGCGATCATGCCGTATTACGGCTACGCGCGCCAGGATCGCAAGGACCAGCCTCGCGTTGCAATCGGCGCGAAGCTGCTGGCGAACCTGATAGAAGCGGCGGGTGCCGACAAGGTGCTCGGCATGGATTTTCATACGCACCAGATCCAGGGATTTTTCGACATCCCGGTGGATCACTTGTATGCAGCACCGGTTTTGACGAGCTATTTCCGCGAGCTCGGGGTAGAAGATCCGGTTGTCGTGGCGCCCGATGTCGGCGCGGCCAAAATGGCGCGCGGCTTTGCGCGCCGGCTGGACGCGAGCTTTGCGATCATCGACAAGCGGCGTCCGCAGGCAAACGTTGCGGAAGTGCTACAGGTCGTGGGCGATGTCGCCGACCGCAATTGCATCGTCGTAGACGATATGATCGACACGGCCGGCACACTGGAGAGCGTAGTATACGCGCTTCAGGAGCGAGGCGCTAAAGACATTTAT
>JBQTID010000094.1:0-7278 GCA_052389275.1 Gemmatimonadota bacterium
CGCAACCTCCGCAGTTTCGGTCCGCATGCTCACGCACAACATCTATCCGTCTGCTTCGAAGATTGTGCCGATCTACACGTCTTTTCCCGAGCGTCCATACGAACGGCTGGCGGAACTCAGTACCGCAGCTTTGCCAGAAGCCCGCGGGCTGCTGCGGGAGAAGGCGCGCAGTCTCGGTGCGGACGCCCTGATAATTCTGCCGGCGGGCGGTCAACTCGCTGCTGTCTCGGAGTCGGTCAACCCAAGACCAGGCGCGCCCGCAGTCACGATGATTCGAGCGGTGGCGATCCGCTACGAGCGTCAACAGTGATTTTAGGACTCACCGAGTGACCACGTTAGACCACGTGCGCCGGGGTTCTGTTCAAGTTTGCCAAGCCGGCGCAAGGCCGATTGTGCCGTTAATTGTGCCGTAACCGATGGGCAAGAATGGCAAAACGTGGCACGTTCGCCTATTCCGGAAGGCTTCGCAAGTGGCGCAATTGTGCGCAGTTGTGGCGCTGAGTGTCACGCGGGACACACTCACCTTTGGCACTCGAAATGCGGCGGGCGCAAGCCCTTGGGGGTTCGAGTCCCTCGTCCTCCGCTCAAGAGAACACTGGCGCTCTCGCACGTGCGAGAGTGCTTTTTTTGCATCCAGGAGGTCGATGCGTTCGACTGCAAAAGCGACGTCCAACGCCGGCTGATCGCAGTAAAGGGAACCGGTGTCGGCACGTTGCCGGACGTACTGGGAACAATCGATGCGCTGGTCGCAGAAGCACACGAGCATCCCGACTCCGCGCCACTCTCCGAAATCGCGAGCTCGAATATGAGCCGCCGATCGCGTGTTCACCATATGGTCGATGCGTATGCCTGGCTGCGCATCGCCCACGACTGAGCGCATCTCACGATTGCGGAGTGCCGCTGCTAATTACTCGCTGCCGCTTGTTCTGCTTGCCACGATTCGAGCAAGAACTCAGGCGAGCTCGGCTCGCGCTCCAGCACCTCGGCAACCTTTTTTCGCACATCGTTCGGCGCATAGGGCTTGGGGAGAAACGGCCAGCTTTGGTCCAGGATATGGTGCTGTATGATGTGGTCGGACGCGTAGCCGGAAGAGAAAAGCACTCGCAGGCCGGGCTGCCGGCACGCGAGTCTCTGAAACAATTCGCGGCCGTTCATTCCTGGCATGACAACGTCGGTCAGCAACAAATCGACACGAGTCTGGTGCTGATCCACGAGCGCGAGTGCTTCAGCGCCCGATCCGGCAGAGATTACGGTGTAACCGTCGCGGCTCAGGACACGGGCAGTCAACGCGCGAACCGCTGCTTCGTCTTCCACTAGGAGCACCGTCCCGCTGCCAGCACGGTGCGGCGGCGCCGCCTCCGCAGCATTACTCTGCTCCTCGATATTTTTTGAAGTGGCAGGCAGGTAAATCCTGAACTTCGTGCCCGCACCGGGAGCGGAATCAATGAAAACAAACCCGCCGCTCTGTTTCACGATGCCGTAGACAGTACTCAGTCCCAGCCCCGTACCTTTTCCTGCCGGTTTTGTCGTAAAGAACGGTTCGAATGCTGCCGCCCTGGTCGCCTCGTCCATGCCAGACCCAGTGTCTTCGACTGTAATCAATGCGTACTCACCACGAGGTATTTCGACGTTCTGAAGCAGCGTCTCCGTTGCCGCGGTAAATCGCTCCATTGCGATCGTCAACATGCCGCCCGCCGGCATTGCATCGCGTGCATTTACCGCGAGGTTCACGACCACTTGCTGCAATTGTACAGGATCGGCGTAAACCTTCGGTAGCTTCGCCGCGGTACGCGTCGTCAGCACGATGTCTTCGCCAAGCAGGCGGTGCAGCATCCTGGTCGTGTCGGAGAGAATCTCGCCGACGTCCACGACAGCTGCCTGTAGAACCTGCCGCCGGCTGAATGCAAGCAATTGCTGGGTCAGAGAAGCGGCGCGGTCAGCGGAGCGGCGAATCTCCTCGAGATCATCTTTGACTTCGTGGATTGGTCCAAGGCGATCGAGGACAAATTCCACGTGGCCAATAATCGCGGTCAGCACGTTGTTGAAGTCATGCGCCACACCGCCGGCCAGCCGTCCAACAGCCTCCATTTTCTGGGCATGCCGGAGCTCCTGGTTGGTGCGCTCGAGTTTCTGCGTCAGTGCACGCAATTCCTTTGAGTTCCTCTCCGCCCGGAGCCGCTGCAGGTACATGTAACTGGCGAGTACCATCAAACTCAGTAAACCGCCGAGCCAAGCTGTCGTGCGGTAAGCCAGCGGCCGTGCAAAGTGCCAGTCGCTGGGATCACGCGGAATCAACTCGTATCCCGAATCGTACGGCGGCTCTTTATCAAATTGTGACACAATGCCGACCACAGTCGCACGGCCACCCTCCTCCAACCGCCGCACAAGGCCCGCATCGAGCAGGTTGCTGCGCGACACGAAGATGGTAATTGTACCGGTATTGTCGGTGAGCTCTACGGTGACAGCACGTTCAGATTTCTCAACCAAAAGCTTTCCCGAAATGCGGACGAGCAGTCCCGCGTTTGCCTCCTTCACCGCCTCAGCAGTCTTCAATCTGCGCGGCTGAACCTCGCGACCGTTGCCAATGAGCTTGAGAGTCTTTACAGCCAACTGCTCCATGCCGCGGTATTGGTCGACCTCGCCCACCACTTCGACAACGTCGCCGCGTTCCAACAAATTCAGCATCGTGGTGTCACGGCTGAACAGGACGACGCCGCGCGTCTCGTCCTGAGCATAAATGAGCTGCGCTTTCGGGCCAGTCACGCGCGCGCCCGAAGTGATCTTCGCCCGTACGCGGACGACTCTGCCTTTTTGATCAGGAATGAAATCGCGGTTCTGGTCCGCGAAGGCTGCGCGCAACGTGACCGGTTCCTGGCCGCGCGCGGGTGAGGAGTACGCTGCCAGTACGAAAACAGCGCAAACTAGCGGCTTCGCCTTCATCGGCGAACGCATAGAGGGGCCTTTCCCAGAGTTGAACGGTCAATCCTGCATTGCAAAGCTCGAACCAGCGGCAACTCTGATCAGCGGATGTGAAATATCCGTTGCGCCGCATAGTGGGCCATCGAACGTTGCCAGCTGCCCAGAACAATTCAGTGTAAATTATTTCCGGCTCGGCGACAAGAATGGCGACTCTTCCGCAACATGCGATGCAGACGGACGGATTCCAATTTAGGGAGATGATGATTGCACGATCGCTACTCATGCTACTCGTCGCCGGGATGGCGTATCCGCGCGATATCAGCGACCAACAATCGCTTTGCGCACGCCGCCATCGACGAACTTGCGAACATTTTCATCCGCGAGCGCCGATTCCTTTGCGGCCGCGTCGCTGATGCCGCGCGGCATCGGCATGCGACCACGCACCTTGCCGTTGACCTGCACAATGAACTCGACAGTATCGGCTACCGTTTTGGCCGGGTCATAGGTTGGCCAATGCGCACCCTCGAAGATGCTGCCGGTGTGGCCGAGCTGCTGCCACCGCCGTCCAGAAATCTGCGGACGTTATCAGCCGCGAGTGCAGATTCCGTTGCGGCAGCCTCGCTGATGCCGCGCGGCATCGGCATATGCAGCGCCCCCGTGCGCCGCTCAAACTCGCGCCTGACCGGCTGCTGCATCACCACTTGCACCATCCGGCGAAACAAATTGTCAGTCCCCTGCGGGCTCCTTGCATCTTGATCTTAAGAAAAGCAGATTACCCTTGTCACGAAAGGTCAAGAGTGTTTCTCCTCGGGTTCTCTCTCCTGGAATCTCGAGAAATTCCTACTGCGGTTGCAGCCCAGATACGATGGCCTTTTGCTCGCTCGCAATCAGCCCAAACCACAACTGCCAGAAAATTACGCACACTGCATAGACAAATCTCACCCCGCAGGCGGCTTCGATGGCTTAGATGAGTGCCCGGATAACCAGGCGATCGGTCAATTCCCGGTCGAGTGGTACCGGAACTTGGGCAGTAGCTCGGTTCCCATGCTTAACTGCGTGTTAAGCACCGACACTTCATCGTACCACGGCGAGGAATGTTTCTGGACGGACGCCAAGTTCCGCGGATGGTATACTGATAGCGAGGCGGAAGGGGTCGCTCCATATAAGGACGCACTTGGCCGGTACGGATTCTGATGCACAGACTGGCTCTCGTTGGTGGTGCTGCCGCTGTGTTGATTCTGAGTGGGCCCATGATGGCTCAAGCACCACGGCCTTCTTTCAATGGAGCTTTTTACCTAGGATTTTCGTATCGCGAAGATCTCTCCCTCCAAGTCACGGGTCGATTAATGGCGGGGTTTGAAGCGGCCGTGGGAGGTGGCGACGTTCAACCGACATTGGGAGTGTTCGTCGGTGGCAGGCAGCCAAACTCAATCGATGTGGGTGTTAAGGCACTAGCGTCCCGGGGAACATCAGGCCACTACTATTGGGGCATCGGAGGCGCGGCGTATTCGACTGTTGATTTCCGGGCTTTCGGGAGGCTCGGTTACGAGAGTACCACTCGCGAATCGGCGGGCTTTCGTGCTGAACTGAGGATCTACGGCCCGCCATTTGAGCCGGGACTCTTCGCCGCCATCGTGCTGCCCGCAACGCGCCGGTAAAAGACTATACACCGCCACCTAACCGCTTATGGTGCTGTGGGTCGGGCGTCGTTGGTGGTGGTCCGGGGGCGCCGATCGTTCTGGGTATCGGACGCAATGCAGGTGGAAAATCATTCTTCCCGCCGCCACAGGTTCACGCGCGGTGAGGCGTTTCATCCCACCACGAGATTAATCAGCCGGTCCGGCACGAAAATCACTTTGCGCACCTGCCCGCCGTCCAGAAACCTGCGGACGTTATCATCGGCGAGCGCCGATTCCATCGCGGCCGCTTCGCTGATGCCGCGCGGCATCGGCATGCGACCACGCACCTTGCCGTTCACCTGCACGATAAACTCGACCGTGTCCGCGACCGTCTTTGCTACGTCGTAGCTCGGCCAGTTACTTCCGTCGAAAATACTGTCGGTGTGGCCGAGCTGCTGCCACAGTTCTTCCGCGAGATGCGGCGCGAAGGGCGCGATCAGCGGCACCAGCGGCTCGATCTCCGAGCGATGCGCGTTACGACCGCCGTGTCGGACCACGTTCAAATATTCCATCAGCGCGGCGATCGCGGTGTTGTACTGGAGCGCCGCGATGTCGTCGGTCACCTTCTTGATGGTCGCGTGCAGCTTCTGCTCGATTGCGTTGCCCGGCGCTTCATCGCCCAGCTCCGAGACCGGTACGATCGTGTCCCACAGCCTGCTCAGGAAACCGTACGGCCCCTGTAATCCCTGATCGCGGAAATCGCCGCCTTCCTGGTACGGGCCCAGGAACATGAGGTATGTGCGAAACGCGTCGGCGCCCCACTGCTGAATGTAGTTGTCGGGGATGACGACATTGCCGCGGCTCTTCGACATCTTCGAGCCTTCCTTGATCAGCAGGCCGTGTTTGCGGAAGCGCTGATACGGCTCTTCGAAATCGATCAGGCCAATGTCGTGCAGCACCATGGTCACGAAACGGCTGTACAGCAGGTGCAGCACCGCGTGCTCTTCGCCGCCGATGTACATGTCTACCGGCAGCCACTTGCCGGTCAGCTCCGGATCGAATGCGACATCGTTGCGATCGGTCGACGGATAGCGCAGGAAATACCACGCGCTGTCCAGGAATGTATCACTGACATCGGTTTCGCGGCGCGCGTGGCCGCCGCACTCCGGACATGCAACGCGATACCATGCTTCCACGCGCGCGAGCGGGCTGGTGCCACTTTCGTCCGGCTTGTAGTTCTCCACGAACGGCAGCGTTACCGGCAGTTGTTCCTCCGGCACGGGCACCGTACCGCACTGATCGCAGTAAATGATCGGAATCGGCGGTCCCCAATAGCGCTGGCGCGAGATGCACCAGTCGTGCAGGCGGTAGTTGACGCGCGGCGTCGCATAACCGACACGCGCCAGCGAATCCGTGATCGCACGCTTGCCGGCTTCCCAGGTCATGCCGCTGAACTCGCCCGAGTTCACGAGCGTGCCGGCGCCGGCGTACGCTTCACCAAGCGGCGTGTCCGCGTTGTCGCCCGGCCCCGCGATGACGCGCGGAATCGCCAGCTCGTACCTGGTCGCGAACTCGAAATCACGCTCGTCGTGTCCGGGCACCGCCATGATTGCGCCGGTGCCGTATTCCATCAGCACGTAATCCGCGAGCCAGATGGGAATGTCCTTGCCGGTCGCCGGATTGCGTGCGTAAGCGCCGGTGAAGACGCCGGTCTTTTCGATCGTCTTCTTTCTCGAGACCAGATCCAGCGAAGCGACCTGCTCGCGATACTTGTCGACGACATTGCGCTGATCCTTCATCGTGATTTCGTCAACCAGCGGATGCTCAGGCGCAAGCACCATGAAGGTCGCGCCGAAGATGGTGTCCGGCCGCGTCGTGAATACCGGTATGACGACGCCGTCCTTGACTGGAAATCGTAGCTCTGCGCCATCGCTGCGTCCGATCCAGTTTTCCTGGGCTTTCTTCGTGGATTCCGACCAATCGATCCATGACAGGTTGTTGAGCAGCCGCTCCACATACTGGGTGATCTTGAAGAACCATTGGGAAAGGAAGCGCTGCTCGACCGGTGTGCCGCACCGCTCGCACACGCCGGCGATCACCTGCTCATTGGCGAGCACCGTATGACACGATGGGCACCAGTTGACGGCAGCTTCCTTTTTTTCGGCCAGTCCCGCCTTGTAGATCTGGAGAAAAATCCACTGCGTCCACTTGTAGTAGCCGGGATCGGTAGTGTCGACGATGTGATTCCAGTCGTACATTGCGCCAATGCGTGTGAGCTGGCGCGTGAAGTTCGCGACGTTGTTCGGGATCAGCTGCATTGGATGCGTGCCGACCTTCAGCGCGAAATTCTCGGAGTGAATGCCGAATGCATCGAAGCCGATCGGCTCGAACACGTGCTCGCCGTGCAGACGCTTGAAGCGGCCGTAGATGTCGGCGCCGGTGAACGCGTACATGTTGCCGACGTGCAGACCTTCCGCCGATGGATACGGAAACATCATGAGATTGTAGAAAGGCCGCTCCACCGCGCGCAGCTGCTCCTCGGTAAAGGAGTTGGTGCCGCGCTCGGCCCAGCTGGCCTGCCACTTCTCTTCGATTTCTTTCGGATTGTACGGGATTCTGGCCATATCCCGTGGAATATAGCCTACTCCAGAAGTGCTTCAACCGCGGCAAACGGGTCTTTAGGACGGGACTCGGCGGCCGCGATGATCGCGTGCGTCGCTGCCCGCAGATCCTGGTTGTA
>JBQTID010000095.1:0-13795 GCA_052389275.1 Gemmatimonadota bacterium
CGTGAGTGCGCCGTAGCGCGTGCCGGAAGGAACGTGTTCCGCCACCACGTTGGCACCAACGACCGGGCCCTGTGGGCCGGTCACGATACCCGTGATGGCGCCCCTAGTCACGCCTTGGGCGTTCGCCTGACCGGCGGGCCAGACGAGCGCGACAAGCGCGAGAAGGGCGAATAGCTTACCGACGTAACGGATCATGCTTTCTCCACGGTTCGGGGATGACCATGCGTTCTACATCTGAACGAACTAGCACGTTAAAAAGCGACGAAAGGACATCTCCTGTTCATCGTCTGGGCACACGTTTTTGGGTAACGAGTTGGTCACGGCGCGGCCGCCGTATGGACAACAAAGTGGCGCGAACAATCTCACGTCGTCGTGATCACTGACGGATGTTCTTAAGTTCTTGAATCGCCAGCATGATACGCTCTTGGCGGAGGCGGAGTCAAGAGGCACGGACAGGCTATTTTGAGTACTCCGGGACCGTTTGAAGGCTCAGACCTCGCCGCTGACGACGACGTGGTTGCCACCCTTCGTCCGGGCTTCGGCCAGGGTGCTGTGCGCCTCCGCGAGCATTTCCTCCACGGAGTGCATTTCCGGCCGGTACGGGCAAACGCTCGCGCTGACGATCAACGGATGTGGACCCACCCCAATCGTGCCCACGTCCTTGCGCACCCGGTGCGGGCGCCCCTGCTGTGCACACCACCCAGAATTGAGATGAATGTGCCTTCCTCATTGAGACGCGCCGAGGTGTGCATGCCACGCGTCCGCCGACGCAGAACAGCGCCGATCGTCAGGAGCAGCCGGGCGCGAGCGGCGCCGCCATCGATGACCGCGAGCCGCGGAAGTTGTCGATGCTAAACAGGACAATCGAAAGATCGCGGCCGCGCTCGGCCGCCGCGAACTCAATCGCCAGCAGGCTGATCGACCACCGCGCGTGACGCAAGGCGAGTGGTGGGGTCGATCTGCGCGCTGGCAACGCGCTCCTCGAAGCCGCGCTGTTTTCCGGATTGGTACAGGAACAGCAGGAAAGCGAGGAGCGCGGCCGTCAGGGCGAGGACGGCAAAGAGAGGACTCAGTTCCATTCGGCGGTGTTTCAGCCAGCGTCGTGCCATGAAAAAAGATGTTGGGCCTCAACGTGCGAGTTCCCCAGGAATCGCAAAGAAGTCCACGGACGCGTAAAGTTTTCACATGGCATCCGATCTTCCCATCGTGGTTGTAGGAGGCGGCGCCGCCGGGATGACGGCGGCGATTTTCGCGGCGCGCGGCGAATCGTCGAATGTGGTGCTGCTCGAGCGCACCAGGGACGGTGGCCGCAAGATCCTGATCAGCGGCGGCGGCCGCTGCAACGTTCTGCCGTCCCAGCTACAGCCGTCGCAGTACTTCACGGCGTCTTCGCCCAACTCGCTCAAGAAGATGCTGTTGTCGTGGCCGCTCGCGGAGCAGCGTCGCTTCATCGAGCGGGATCTCGGCATACCCCTCGCCCTCGAGGAAGCATCGGGCAAGCTGTTTCCGGTCTCGAACAAGGCACGTGACGTGCGCGACGCGCTACTCGAAGCAGCGAAGCGCGCAGGCGCGCATGTCCGCCATAACAGCTACGTGAAGGACATCACGCCGGCGAACACGCACTGGCGCGTGGCGCTCGAAGGCGGGGCAGGCATCGACGCCTCGAAAGTCATCATCGCGAGCGGCGGTCTGTCGGTTCCGGCGACCGGCAGTGATGGTACCGGTCTGAACATCGTAGAGAGGCTCGGTCACAGCATCACGGATCTATTTCCGGCCCTCACGCCGCTCACCTGCGATCCACCAAGGCATGCGGACCTGGCCGGAATCTCGCTCGAGGCGACGCTCGCCGCGCCGGCTTCGAAGTACAGCACACGCGGCGGCTTTCTTTTCACGCACCGCGGATACAGCGGGCCGTCCGTCCTCAACATCTCGCATTTCGCGATCACGACACGGCAGCCGATCTTCGTGCAATGGACCGCGCGCGATGCCGGCGCGTGGGCTGCGCTGCTGAAAGACGGCAGAACGAGCGTCGGCGTGCTGGTCAGACGCGAGCTGCCGGCGCGATTGGCGGACGCGCTGATGCGAGAAGCGAACGTGAATCCCGACGAAACAACGTCGCAATTGAAGAAGGATGCGCGCAAACGATTGGTCGACGCGTTGACGCATTACAATCTGCCGTACACGGGTGATGAAGGTTACAAGAAAGCCGAAGTGACCGGCGGTGGTGTCGCACTGGCAGAAATCGATCCGCGTACGCTGGAGAGCCGGATCCGGCCGGGGCTGTTCCTGTGCGGCGAGCTGCTGGATGCGTTTGGTCCGATCGGCGGCTACAACTTTGCGTGGGCGTTTGCTACGGGGCGCGCGGCGGGTATTGGCGCTGCTGTTTAGAACGGACGCGGACGCGGGCGCGGTCGCGGTCGCGGTCGCGGTCGTGGGCGCGGGAACAATTCGGTTCGCGGGTTGCGGGCCGCGGACCGAGACCCGCATCCCGCGACCCCTTCATTTTCCCGCGCCCGCGCCCTCGCCCGCGACCGCGCCCGCATTTATGCGGGTACCCGACTCCGTCAATTCAGCAATCTCTTCCTTCATGCGCTCCACCAGAGCCACCTTTTCCTGATAAGGCAGGAACGCGCTCTCGAAGCCCATCACCGCAATGTCACACAACTCATCCCAGGTGAAGTCCAGATGCCGGTGAGCGCGCCAGAACTCCTCGGTCACGGTGGTCGCGCTCATCAATCGGTTGTCGGTATTGAGCGTGACGACGAGGCCTTCGTCGTAATACAGTCGCACCGGATGCTCGGCGAAGTCGGCTACCGCGCGCGTTTGCACATTGGATGTCAGACAGATCTCGAGCGGAATGCGAAAGTCGTTGACGTATTGCATCAGCTCGGGATCTTCGAACAGGCGCGTGCCGTGGCCGATGCGATTGGCGTGACAATAGTGGAGCGCCTGATGGATCGACTCGGGGCCATACGCCTCGCCCGCATGAATAGTAGCCGCGACGTTCGCGTTCACGACGCAGTAAAATGCGTCGCGATGCTTTTTCGCGGGATTGTTTTCTTCCGCGCCGGCCAGATCGAACGCGACCACGCCGCGGTGCCGGTGATCGACCGTCAGCTGCGCCAGCTCCATTGACGTGTGCGGACTCATGTTGCGCAGACCGCAGATAATGACGGCGGTGCGAATGTCATGATCCTGTTCCGCGCGCCTGAGGCCGCGCAGCGGCGCTTCGACTGCCTCGCTGAGCGACAGTCCGCCCTGGATGTTGAGAACCGGTGAGTAGCGAACTTCCATATAGCGCACATTTTCGCGCGCCGCGTCCTCCGCCAGCTCATAGGCAATGCGCTCGAGCGCTTCAGCACTTTGCATGACCGACAAGGTCGTGTCGAAGCGCGCAAGGTAATCTACCAGGTTGCGCGCATCCTTCACGTGCATGTATTCGCGCAGCGCATCCGGGTCCCATGCCGGCAGTTTCTTGCCGTACTCGCGCGCCAGCTCGATCATGGTTGTCGGCCGGAGGCTTCCGTCCAGATGCACATGCAGCTCGGTCTTCGGCAACTTCTCGATCAGTTCTCTGGTAACCTGCACAATCGTTCCTAATTCGTGGGTGTAATCAAAAAGCGCCGCTCGGCGAGATCCACCCGCACGGGCTGCGGTCGGCTCTTCAAATAATCGATCAGCGCATCCAGGTCGATCAGATCTACGGTTTGACGACGCGTCGCCTGCCCGAACGCGGCGTATCCGTCGCCCGTGCCCAACGCGAGAAAGTCGGTGACAGCCGCTACAAAGATGTCTTCATCCGTTATCTGCTCACCGCTGATCAGCTGCATGCTTTCCACGCGGCGACCCGCCGGCGACGACGGATTGTACACCACCCTCATGCCGCTGATGTGCATGTCGGGCGCATTGCCCATGAGCGCCGTTTCTACGACATCGCGAATCTGCGCGCCAGTCATCCAAAGTTTGACCAGCCGGTTCTCGAATGGCTGAAGCGAATACAGCGTGCCCCAGGTCACGGGTCCTCTGGGAAGCTCGTTGATGCGAATGCTGCCGTTGTTGACGAAAGCAAGCTGCGCGTTCGTCTGCGTCCGGAACGCATCGGCGAGCAGGTTGCCGAGCGGCGATTCACCCGCACCACTCCGGCGGATCGTATCGGCCAGCGTGGCGATCACGCGGTTGACTTGCGGTCCTATCTCACGCTGCGCCGCTGCGACGATGCGTGCGACCATCGTGTCCGGCGTAACGCGATCAGCGAACGGCGTCGGAAAATCGTGAATCCATACGTGGGTGCCCGCGCTATCCCGGGTCAGGTCGGCAACGCCGTAACGGGTGGTGTAGGAGCCGGCTTCGATGATGGGAATGCCGTTCTCCACATAGCGAACCATGCGGTGAGTGTGTCCTGCTACGATCAGATCCGGCTTGTTGGTCGTGGCGCGCGCCCACTCGATGATCTCGCCATTGCACTGCTTGAAGTCGCTGTCACACACCGCGCCGGAGTGTGCGACGACGATCACGAAATCCGCACCCTGCTTTCTCAACTGCGGCACCCAGCGATCGATCGCGGCGCTGCCGCTCCTGAATTCGAGTCCAATCACGTTGGTCGATTTGGTGGTCGCCGGCGTTTCTTCCGTCGCGAGACCAATGATGCCGACTTTCATGCCATTTACTGTGACCATTCGCGTCGGCTTGGACCAGATGGGCTGGGTTTGCCTGCCCGCCAGGAAGATGTTGGCGCCGAGCCAGCCGAACTTCGCCTGCGCCATGCGGTCGCGCAGAATCGGCACGCCCCAATCGAATTCGTGGTTGCCGATGGCTGCTGCGGCATAGCCGCTGGCATTGAAGGTCGCCACGCTGCTGCGCCCCGTGGTCAGGTTCGAGATCGGCGTGCCTTGCATCACGTCGCCGCCGTCCAGGATGATCGTCGCGCCATCGAATCCTTGCGCTTCGTGCTTGAAGTACGAAGCCAGCGCCGCCATCCCCCCGACAGCGCGTCCGTTCGACCAGGAATAGGTCTCCGGCAGCAGACGCCCGTGCACATCATTGGTCGCAAGCACTCGCAGCCGCTTTCTCACCCTCTCCCCAGCCCGAGCCCCAGCCCGCAGCTCACGCCTTCGCAGGGATAGCAGGGAATCGCGCGCTGCCAAAGGCACGATTGACCAGTTCTGCGTGAAGTAATCGGCAGCGCGCAACACGCCGCGGCGCCTCACTTCCTCGATCAACAGCTCGCGAATGCCTTCCTGCCGGTCATATACAACCGGCGTATTCGCGATCATGGAGAACCCGCCGCCGCCCGCTTGGCGGTAACTGTTGAGTGCGAGGGTGAACTGCTGATCTGCCCGCACCGGCTGTCCTTTGTAGGTCAGCTTCGTGATGCGCTGCCCTTCGGGCTTCGAGATATCGATCGTGTAATCCGCGCCGCTGATGATGTCGAAGTTATAGCCCGGAACGCGCTTCTCTGACGTAAAATACTCGGCGGACTTCTCGAGGTAGGATTTCAGCTGGCTGCCGGTGATGCGAATTGCCTTCAGCGTATTGTCATAAACGTAAACGCCGGCGAGGTCCGCGATCGTCACGTCACCCGCCGGAATCACGGCATTGATGTCGAACGCGGCCGCGGCCGACAAGTCCGTCCCCGCCGTCTTCCGCTGCACCTCGTTGATGAAGTCAATGATCGGCGTGTCCTTGACGCGCGCGTCGCGCGCCTCCCACCGCTGCGTGGAGCGGCCCGCGACGGACTTCACATACGCGACCGTGCGCTCGTGCTCCCAGCGCAGCGAATCGAGGAACGCAGTGTCCGCGCGCATCGGACTCGGCCGCATCACGCTCGCATGCTTGTCGATCACGAGCCAGTCGCTCGGGCCGCGCCGCTCGAGCTTGAGCTGCACGTTAGCGAGACTCTGTGCCCAGCTCTTCGCCTGGGTGAGCAGCACGCCGTTGATGCTGGTATCGGCCACTTCGAGATGCGTATGCCCCAGAAAGATGACGTCTACATCCGGGACCTCGTGCGCGAGCTGAGCGGAAGCGTTCTCGGGCGGCAGGCCGCCGGTCGTGTCATAGCTCGTGCCGGTCAGGCCGCCATGGGACAACACGACGATTGCGTCCGCGCCGCGATTCTTCAGCTCGCGAATCACCGGCCGCAGCGATTGGACGACGTCGCGAAAATCGAGCACGCCCTGCACGTGCTGCCGGTCCCAGATCTCGACGCCGGGCGGCGTGTTGCCGGTCACGCCGATCAGGATGGTATCGTCCGGGGCGACCACGTGTGGAAGCAGCGTGTAGGGGCGGTACGCGTGCTCCTGCGTGCCATCCTTGAAAACGTTCGCGGTAACGAATGGAAACCGCGCCTGCGCGAGCGCGCGGTTCAGATGCTCGAGACCGTAGTTGTATTCGTGATTGCCGATCGTGCTCGCGTCGTAACCGAGCAGGTTCATCGCGCGCATGACCGGATTGGGCTGATCGCCGTGAATGCGCGCGTAAACGAAACCGAGCGGATTGCCTTGAAGCAGATCACCCGAATCGAACAAATAGGTCCGCCCGGCATTTGCCGCGCGCACGCTGTCGATCAAGGGCTTCAGCCGGGCAAGGCCATAGTCGACATCCTGGCGGGTATAGTAGTCGTACGGATATACGCGCGTATGGACGTCGGTCGTGCCGAGCAGCACGAGCTCGCGCGTCGGGCGCATTTGCGGTGGCGTTGCCGTGTCGACCACGTGCGGCGTCGGGTCGGGCACCACACGAACCATCTCCCGTGAACCGGAACAACCCGCGACCGCGACCGCGACCGCGACCGAGGTAGCCCTGATGCACACGAGCGGCCGGGTCACGGCCGCTCGAACGGGCTTCTCAAACTCCGATTTGTTCAGAGGCTCCATGGCCCATCTTATGGTCGTGCTGGTATCTCCGGCAAGAGGACGGGGCGCTGCCCAACGATCCTGCGGTCGCTCTCGCGATCGCGCGCTCCCGCGACCCGATTCTTCAGCGCCGCGTGCGCGCCCGCGAGGCGTGCAACCGGCACGCGAAACGGCGAGCACGACACGTAATCGAGGCCGACCTCGTCGAAAAACTCCACCGATTGCGGCTCACCGCCGTGCTCACCACACACGCCGACCTTGAGTGTGGGTCGCCGTTTCCGGCCTTCCCACGTTGCCATCTGCACGAGCTGACCCACACCTTCGCGATCCAGCACGGCGAATGGATCCTCGCTATAGATGCCCGCTTCGATGTAGCGCGGCAGGAAGCTGGCCGCATCATCGCGCGAGATGCCGAACGTGGTTTGTGTCAAATCATTCGTGCCGAATGAGAAAAAGTCCGCGACGCGCGCGATCTCATTCGCCATCAGCGCGGCGCGCGGCACTTCGATCATCGTACCGACCGTGTAGGGTATGCTGCGACCGGTTTCGCCCATCACCTCGGTCGCCACCCGACTAATCAATTGCTTCTGGTGCACCAGCTCCTGCACATCGGCGACCAGCGGCACCATGACCTCGGGATGCACATCGAAGCCCTCCTTCATTGCTTCGGCGGCCGCCTCGAAGATCGCGCGTGCCTGCATCTCCGTGATTTCCGGATGCGAGAGACCGAGACGGACGCCGCGGTGGCCGAGCATCGGATTCGCTTCGCGGTGCCGCTCTACCAGCCGGAGGACATGGGTCTCGTCGTATCCTGCGGATTGAGCGAAGTGCGCGACCTCTTCTGCGCTGTGCGGCAGGAACTCGTGCAGTGGCGGATCGAGCAGTCGGATCGTGACCGGCAGACCATCCATGACCTTGAAGATGCCCTTGAAGTCCTCCCGTTGCATCGGCAGGATCTTCGCGAGCGCGGCGCGGCGCGCCGTTGAATTCTCGGCCAGAATCATCTCGCGCACAGCCTGAATCCGGTCGCCATCGAAGAACATGTGCTCGGTCCGGCACAGGCCGATGCCTTCCGCGCCGAACTCGCGCGCGTTGCGCGCATCGGCAGGCGTGTCCGCGTTTGCGCGCACTTTGACCCTGCGCACCTGATCCGCCCAGCGCATTAGCCTGCGAAAATGCTCCGAAAGCCTCTGCTCGACGGTCGGCACTCGGCCGACCAGCACGCGGCCGCTGGTGCCATCCACCGTGATCCACTCGCCTTCATTCACGATCACGTCGCCTGACCGGATAAGCCTGCGCGTGACGTCGATGCGCAACTCGTGCGCGCCGACCACGCAACACTTGCCCATGCCACGCGCGACGACTGCCGCATGCGATGTCATGCCGCCGCGGGTCGTGACTATTGCGCGCGCCGCAACCATGCCCTGGAAATCATCCGGCGATGTCTCGGCACGAACCAGGACAACGTCGTTACCCTCCGCCGCCCGCAATACGGCCTCACCCGGATCGAAGATCAGTTTGCCGGAAGCAGCGCCTGGTGAAGCGGGTAAACCAGTGACGACCAATTGAGCCGTCGCGCGCGGATCGATGCGCGGATGAAGCAGCTGATCCAGCTGCTTCGGATCCACGCGCAGCACCGCCTCCTCACGAGTGATCAGCCCTTCGTCCACCATGTCGACCGCAATGCGCACAGCGGCCGCGGCGGTGCGTTTGCCCGAGCGCGTTTGCAGCAGATACAGCCGTCCGCGCTCGACCGTGAACTCGAGGTCCTGAATGTCGCGATAATGGTTCTCGAGCATTTGCTGCACCGCGAGCAGCTGTTCATAGGCTGCCGGCAGCTTGTCCGCCATCTGGTCGATCGACATCGGCGTGCGGCTGCCGGCTACCACATCCTCGCCCTGAGCATTGATGAGGAATTCGCCGAAGAACGTTCGCTCACCAGTCGCCGGATCGCGCGTGAACGCGACACCAGTGCCGGAGTCGTTGCCCATATTGCCGTACGCCATGGACACGACACTTACGGCCGTGCCCAAGTCGTCAGGAATGTTGTTGACTTTGCGGTATGCGACGGCGCGCTCGATGTGCCACGACCTGAATACAGCCGCAATCGCGCCCCATAGTTGAATCTCCGGATGGTCCGGAAAGGGTTCGCCGGTTTCATGCTGCACGAGCGCCTTGAACTTCGTTACCAGCTTCGCGAGGTCATCAGCAGACAAGTCGGTATCGTTGTCGACACCACGCTCGCTCTTTCGCTCTTCGAGCAACGTCTCGAAACGGTGATTCGGTACGCCGAGTACAACGTCGCCATACATTTGCACGAAGCGTCGGTAACTATCGTGGGCGAAGCGCGGATTGCCGGAGGCGCGCGCGAGCGCTGCAATGGTCGTGTCGTTGAGTCCGAGATTGAGGATCGTCTCCATCATGCCGGGCATTGAAGCGGCGGCGCCGCTGCGCACCGAAACCAGCAGGGGATTGTCCGAGCCGCCGAACTTCTTGCCGGTGTCGACTTCGAGTCGCCTCAGATTCGCTGCGACCTGCTCCTCGAGACCCGGCGGATACGTCTTGTTCTCGAGGTATTGCCGGCAAACAGCCGTGGTGATGGTGAATCCGGGGGGAACGGGAATACCAATGCGGACCATCTCGGCGAGGTTGGCGCCTTTGCCGCCGAGCAGCGCATTGTCCTCTTTGCTGCCGTCGGCCTGGCCGTTACCGAAGTAGTAGACGTAGAGATTGGGCATGGCACCGTCATTCTATCAAAGTGTGGGCCATTCATTCAAAAAACGCATTCCCTGGTCCGGTGGACGACCAGCGCATTCGACACGGCACGCTCGCCAGTCGTGTCGGTCGGCGTGTTTACGATGCGATCGCCAACCACCAGCGTCGTAGAGCCGCCGCCATCGAAATTCATTGCGTGAGTGAAGCCGAGTGCGCGCAGGTATTCGCCCAGCTCGTGCAGCGTCATTCCTTCGCTGTATCCAGGTCGCCGGCCGTCGACGGCAACCAGGTAGATACGTTGTTCCTTGCCCCAGCCGATCGCCGCGCGCGGGTGCCTGCGATCCGCGAATGCGCTGCGCAGTCCGGCTTCGTCGTGATGCACGGCTTTGCCGTCCAGCAGCAGCATCGGATAACCGCCGACCAGCTCTGCGATGTTCGATGGCAGACCAGTGAAGCTCACGGTCCACTCGACGCGGTCACCGGGTGCAATCGTCGACAGCGTGGCTCGTGCTGCACCGCGCGCAGTGACGACCAAGCCGTCACGCGGAATGCCGATACTGCCGGCGCTCGTATCCACGCGCGCAACGACACCCTGACGCACTACCAGCTTCAGCGCTCCAGTGTCCGCCGCTGTCGTGTCGCCGAACAACGCATCAAAGACAAAAGCGCTGTCGGCACGGGCCCGAACATTGACGCCGCCGAGTGGCGCGACGCGCGAACCCGCGCGCACGCTGCCGCGCGAACGGGTATGCGCGAGATGTCGCTTGCCAGCGCGCGCAATCACAAAGACCGGCTGTAGCCGAAGCCGGCGATCCTCGAGCGCCTCGCGGTGCGAGCCTTCGCTCTTGAGCAGCACACCGTTGGAAATCTGCGGACCTTCGCTCACGCCGGGCGGAACAAAGCTGAAAAAGTCGGCATTGATCGCCGCGAGCACGTCGAGATCGAGTGAGTCGCGCGCGCGCGCGGCCATTGCCGTGGTCCGCGCGCGGCCAACCACGTGACCTTGTGCCTTGATCGTGCGAAAGGCGACGCAAGCGCGCGGATCGATCGTTACGGTGTGGACGGCCCAGGGGCCCGACGCGTACCAACGAAATTCATACGATACGCCTGGGGCCACGCGTTCGACCCTCGTGGTATCCGCTTGCGGCGCAACGGGCCTGGTGGCGCGCGGTGCGCATGCGGTCATGAGCAAAAATGCGAGGGCGGAGACGTAGCTCTCCGCCCTCGCATTTCTTCGAGCTGCGAGCTTCACGCTAGAACTCGTAGCGAAGGCCTACCTGCGCCTGACGCGCGGCGAAGACACCGGTAAAGTCGCCGAATGTGTCGCGCGTCGTGCCATTCGCGTTCCTCTGCCGGCCATCAAAAGCCGAATAGTTGTCGAAGTTGAAAATGTTGAAGGCTTCCGCGCTAACGCTGACCTTGCCGGAGCCGCCTAGCGCGAGCTGTTTGGCCAGACGCAAATCGAACGTGCGGTACATGTTCTCCCACGATTTGTCGGGAGTAATCGTGCGCTCCGCCTTACCATTCAGGAAGTCATTGTTGAAGTTGAGATCGCCGTTCGTGTCCTGACCGAGTATCGCGACGTACGGCCTGGGTGTCGCCACGATGAACACGCCCGAAAGTTTGAAGCCGTACGGCAGGTCGCCGACACCTGACAGAACGACGCGGTGCCGCTCGTCGCCCGTCGTGGGCTGCATGACGAAGAACGACGCGTCGTTGTAGCCGCCCAACCCCTCGAACGTGGACTCATACCAGCCAAGCGTGTATGCGCCGTTCAGGCGCAGCCCTGGCTTGTTGTACGTAACGCTGGTAGCGATCGCGTCGAACTTTGCCTCGCCGAAATCGTCATACAGCGTGATGTCACCGAAGCTGTTGGTCAGCTTGCGCGTCGTCGAGCTGGTGCGGTAGTTCGGCGTGACCTGCACATACAGGTTATTCGCGTCCTGGTGAATGTAGTCCAAATTGAGCGCGAGTCCGGGCGCCAGCTGCTGCCCGAGGCCGAGCGACGTCTGGATGTTGTAAGGAACCTGCATATCCTTCTTCATCAGGTTCAGCGAGAGCAGGTTGCTGCCCTGCCCGTCGCGAACGCGCTGGCGCAGCACTTCCGGATCCTTGGTTCCCGGATTCGTAAAATTGTAGACGCGCCACCCGGCGGCCCGTTTTTCGAAGAACGACATGAAGGTCGTAATGCGATCGTACATGATGCCCGCACCGCCGCGAATGTACGTCCGCCCGTTACCATTCACGTCCCACGAAAACGACATGCGCGGGGCAAAGTTGTTCAGGTCGTTCTTGCGGTCACCGTCGACTAGAAAGTTCTGCAGCATCGGGATGTTCTTCAGAACCGCATCATCGGCGAACGGCGACTCGAAGTCGTTGTTGAGCGTATTCAGCTCGGCGTCCCAGCGGAGGCCCAGCGTGAGCAGGAAGTTGCGGCTCACCGACCACTGGTCCTGCACGTAGACGCCGACTGCCCAGCCGCTGCTCTTGGCGCGTGCATCCTCGTCAGTGCCCGTCAGAAAGCCCATGCCAATGCTGGCGGTTGTGGGCAGCGCGTTCGGGTCATCGACGTTGTGGCCGAAGGAGCCATCGCGGTTGTTGGGCAGCCAGGCGTCGATGTTGACACGCGCCGCCTCGCCGCCGGCCGTAAGGAGGTGCCTGCCGTCCGCCATCGATTTCGTGAAGCGGTTGACCAGCCGGAACGTCAATTCCTTGAGCTCGAGCGGGAAACCGTTGGTGCCGAACGTGATTCCCGGATACGTTTCGGTCTTGCGGCCCGGCTCCATTTGGGCTTCGTTATGCGACCAGGACAGCACATTCAACGAAAGCTCGTTGACGGTGTTCGCGTCCGGCGTGTAGGTGTCGCGCAGCTGCGCGCTGTGCACCCAGTACGTCGCCGTGATGCCGCCGCTGCGGTCGATGGCGCCGCCGAAGTTCGTCTCGCTGTCGTAGTAGCGCGCCGCATACGTGAAATCGGCGGTGTGCAGCGGGTTCACGTTGTGCGTGAGACGCACGACCCCGGTGTGGTTCACCGTGGGCGCGGCATGGTCCTTAGCGAAGTTCGACCAGACCGTGCTGCGCGGGTTGACCGTGAGCGTGTTGTCGGTGCTTTGACCCTCGTAGCTGACCGAGAAGAACGTGCGGTCCTGCGTGATCGGGCCGCGCAGGTTGAAGCCGGCCTGCCAGCGGCCGTAATCCGCGCGCTCGAAGTTGGGATTCGCGTCACGCGCCCGGCGCTGGAGGAGGTCGTGCGCGTTCATGCCCAGGCTCTGACGGAATCCAAAGAACGAGCCGTGCATCTCGTTGGTACCGCGCTGCGATTCCGCCGACATGATGAACGACGAACCGCGCGTGAAGGCGGCGTCGTATGGATTCAGATGCACGCGAAACTCGCGCATGGCCTCCTGCGGTAGCGGCGACGCGGTCTGCGGAATGCCGACCAGGTTGCCGTTGAAGAAGCTCTTCCACTCGACGCCGTCGAGATAGAAGTTCCAGAATCTCAGGTCCGGCAGCGATCCAACCGCCGGCAGCGAGCGGCCCGCGGTAGGTGCGAAGGTCTTCACGCCCGGGACGATCGCGGCCAGATTCATGGTGTTGCGCGTGTTGAGCGGCAGGTTGACGATCTCGACCGTGACCACCGGCGTCGACACGTCGTGACGCTGCACTTCGAAAGTGGCTTCGCGTTCGGCCGTCGCCTCAACCGCCTTCATGGCGACCGCTTCTTCGAACAATGCGAAGTTCAATGCCGAGATCTGCCCCGCGCTCAGACTGACGTTCCGCTGATCCTGCGCGTACCCGATCATGACCGGCGTCACGCGGTAATTGCCGGGTGACAATCCCACGATGTTGTAGCTGCCGTCTGCGCGCGTGAGCGCGCCACGCTGCTGATTGGTTTCGACGCTCAGTACCGTGACCTGTGCGCCCACCAGCGGCTTGCCGGTGTTGTCCGTCACGCGGCCGTGCAGATTGACGGTGTTTTGCGCATGCAGAGGCGCGGCGAGTGCGACCAGAATGGCGAGCACACACGTAAGAGAACCAGCGGTGCGCACGTTTGCGATTGCCATGGATTCCTCCTGCCTCCGGTATACCGAGATTGTATGGGATGCCCGACGAATGTAAGACCGCCGCATAACACGCTCAAGAGGCGTGTCGCATGCGCTGGCCTAGCAGGTTGCTGAAAAACGGGCTGACATGGGTGAAGGCAGGGCGCTACGCAGACCGTCGCGGTT
>JBQTID010000096.1:0-10328 GCA_052389275.1 Gemmatimonadota bacterium
GTGCGCGATGCGGCGGGCAACGCGATCAGCGACCCGACGCTTACCTTCACCTCGTCCGATGCTACGGCTTTGACCGTGTTGAGCTCTACAGCCACCAGTGTCGTTGTGCGCGGACTAAAGGCAGGAACTCACACGTTCACGGTGAACGCCGCGTCCGGCGCTCAAACCGGCAGTGCCACCGTGCAGCTCACTGTGACCTAGGCTTACTTGCGCAGCGTCGGATAGGTGATGCCGAGCTGCTGCAAATAGGTGTCGTGCTTCGTTTCGTCGTAATAGAACCGGCGCAGCTGTGGACGATACTCTTCCATGATGCGCCGGTTCAGCCATATTGGCGGCGGATCGTTCGGTCCGATGAATGGCGTGTACGTAGTGTTCTTCGTCTGGACTTCACGGAAATACTTCCACGCATCGTCGATGTGCGCCGGCGTGAGCAACAGCTCGAGCACAGTGCGCGCCAGCACTTTCGCGCCCGCGGTTACGCCCTTGGGCGCGATGGGAGTGGCCATTGCTATCGCGCTCGACCAGTGATGACCGGTCGCTCCCGGTATGTTGGCCGGATAGCGTAAGGTGATGGTCGGCACGACCCACGACACATCGCCGATGTCATCGGAGCCACCGCTTGCCGGCCGCGGCGACGGCGGCCGCAGCGAGTCAATGCGAGTCGCGAGGCCGCTCGTGTCGGTGCTTGCGACTTCCTTCTGGACCGCGCGCGCAAGCTGCTGGTCCTGTTCCGTCCATTGCGGTAAACCGACGACTCGCACGTGCTTGTCCGCGACTTCGGCAATAGTTCTGTTGAAATGGCGCGGCCACGCGGTGCCGAGAATTCGATGCCGGACTTCGGTATCGGTCATCTTGGCCGCGGCTTCCGCGATGCGCACGCCAATGTCGAAGTTCTTCCTGATCCCCTGATAATCCATCTCGCGGAAGTAGTACCAAACCGACGCTTTCGGGGGCACCACGTTCGGCTGGTCGCCGCCATCCGTAATGACGTAATGTGAGCGCTGCTCAGGCCGCAGATGTTCGCGCCGGTAGTTCCAGCCAATGTTCATCAGCTCGACGGCATCGAGCGCACTGCGGCCGCGCCACGGTGAGCCGGCGCCGTGCGCCGATTCGCCGGTAAACTCGAATTCCACAGAAACCAGGCCGGTTCCGCTGGGCTGTCCCCACGGCGTCGAGAAGTTGGTGTCGACATGCGTAAAGATCACCGCGTCGACATTCTTGAACATGCCGTCGCGTACGAACCAGGCTTTCGCGGCGACCAGCTCTTCAGCGACGCCGGGCCACAACACGATGGTGCCCGGAATCTTTTCGCGCTCCATGATCCGCTTCAACGCGAGCGCGGCTACGACATTGACTGCCTGGCCGGAATTGTGACCTTCACCATGACCCGGTGCGCCTTGTACAATCGGATCGCGATATGCGACGCCGGGTTTCTGACTGGCCTGCGGAATCGCATCGATGTCACTGCCCAGGGCAATGACCGGCTTGCCGCTGCCCCATTCGGCCCACCATGCCGTCGGAATTCCGGAAATACCTTCACGCACGCGGAAACCGTTCTGCTTCAGGATCGAGATGATGTAGCGCGAGGTCTCGGTCTCATGGAAGCCCAGCTCGGAAAAGCTGAAGATCTTGTCGACCATGACCTGCGCGAGCTTGCGGTTTGCCTCGACATCGGCGGTCACGGTGGTGAGCTGGCGCTCGAGCTCGGGATTCTGCGCCGCCGCGCGCTCGGTGCCGAGCGCGGTGCAGAAGACCAGCAGCAGCAATTGCAACAACAGCTTCATGCGACGATTCTCCTTTCAGCCCGGCAGGGGCTCGAGCCGGACGGCCGTAACCTCTGCCGCCACTGAGTCCAGAAATGCTTCACTCGCCTCAAGAAACTTCTCACGCGCGATGGCCTCACGAAGATAATGTCGGCTTGCGGGCGGCAACCGCTCAATGAGAGGACGACGAAACTCTTCCTCCGGCCTGTATTCCGTCCCGAGCGTCCGAAGTGGACTGCCCATTGTAAGCTCCAGGACGACGGCGCTCCGCAAATAATCTTCGGTTAGTTTCGTGGTTTTCAGCAGCTCCCGCTGAAGCGCAGTCTGGTGCCGGAGCTCCGCCTACGTTGCGAGCTGTTCATCACGTGGCGGCAAACCCGACCGGGCACGTTCCCGGTCCCAGTCCTCGCACCGAACACGGACACTTTCATGCGTAAGCCCTTCAGCGCTCACTTCCACGTCAATCACGCAACGAAACAGTCTGCGCACCGTCATCGCATGCCACCATTGTTGTGGGTTTGTGGTCCTGGCGACGCTGTTTACTGATCAGCCTCAGTTCGAGCGTCGACGAAGCACCGTATCTGCTCGACATAGTCTGCGTATTGTCGCAATGTCGTCTGGATGGCATTGAAGACAATCCGATGGTCCACATCGTTGTACTCGTGAACCAGAATGTTGCGCAGTCCCGCACTGGGGGCTATTTGAGCCGCGAATTCCGGGGAATATACGCCATAATCGGCGAGCCTGAGAAATGTGTCGCGGTACGTAAGGCGCGTGGTCCGCTCTTCCTCGCCGGTAGCGAGTGCACTGATCAGGTGCTCGTTTACATCGATCGCGCGCAGGATGATTCGCTCGAGAATGCGCTCGACCGCGGCAAGCTTGAGGACATCCGCAATCAGCGACTCATATGTTTCAGCCTGGAATGCTGCGAGCTGCCCGAGATCGTCGGTGATGAGCTGGAGCTTGCGCTCAACGAACTCAGGGCGCAACACGCAATTGCCTCCGGATATGTGCCAGCTTTTTCTCAGAAAGTGTTCGCTCGAGGGCACGCAAATCGGCGGAATCCACGAAATCGCGATAAGCGAAGGCACGCAACTCAAGAAAGTCGTCCGGTTCGCCGCACAGCAAAATGCCACTGTTCAGGATTTCCCATCGGAACAGGGGATCCGCGCGCTGGACAAACACCAAATCAAGGGTCAGCTCGGGGAACAGCTCCGCGAGCGCAGCGTGATAGTCCCAAAACCTGACCGCGCTTTCCGGTTCCGCCAGCACCAGCGCCAAATCACAATCACTATCCTGGTGCGGCATTGGTACGCCATGGGCGCGTGATCCGAACAGGACGAGCAAGCGAAGACCAAGACGCATGCACACGGCATTCAGGCGCGCCTGATCCACAGCCGATGCGAGCGGGTGGTTCATTCATATTGAGATACCTTTGAGGCAACCAGCTTCGCAAGTACCAGCCGACGCGATCACGGCACTGGCACAGTCCATCCGGTCGAAGGTTGACGCTCCACGCTCCAGCGCCTAGAGTTCGCGCGGCTGAAGCACTGGGGCGGATGAATGGTTGATTCGCAGCGCCAACTGGTTATGGACGAGAACACTGTCCAACGCACAATCGCGCGGATGGCACGTGAAATCGTTGAATCGAACCAGGGCGTCAGTGAGCTGTGGCTGATCGGCATCCAGCGGCGCGGCGTTCATCTCGCAGCATACCTCGCCGACGAAATCGAAAAAACCGGTTTCCGTCGTCCTTCCGTTGGCACTCTCGACATTACGCTGTATCGCGATGACCTGACCGCGGTCGGCCCTCGTCCGGTGCTGGGCGAAACGCGTTTGCCGTCCGTGGGCATTGATGGCCGCAACGTGGTCATTGTCGACGACGTGGTCTACACCGGCCGCACGGTGCGCGCCGCGCTCGATGAGCTTGCCGACTTCGGCCGGCCCGCGCGCATTCAGCTGTGCGTGCTGGTCGATCGGGGCGGCCGCGAGCTGCCGATCCAGCCGGATATCATCGGCCAGAAAATCGACGTACAGAACGAACAGGTCGTCGAGTTCAGAGTGCCCGCAATCGACGGCTCCCTCGCCGTCGAGATCGTCCAGCGTGGCGGCTCATGACGGCGCTTGCGACGTCGCTCGGCAAGGACCTCGTCGGTCTCGAGCAGCTCGATGCCGGTCGCATTATTTCCATTCTCGATACCGCTGAGCCATTCAAGGAAGTCAGCGAGCGCGCCATCAAGAAGGTGCCGATGCTGCGCGGCAAGACTATCGTCAACCTGTTCTTCGAAGCGTCGACCCGCACGCGCATCTCATTCGAGTTTGCCGAGAAGCGGCTGTCGGCCGATACGGTCAACATTCAGTCTGCCGGCTCGAGTGTGCAGAAGGGCGAAACGCTGGTCGACACGGCACGCAACCTCGAGGCGATGCGCATCGACATGGTCGTCATGCGCCACCATTCGTCCGGCGCCGCTCAGTTTCTGGCCGAGCGCATTCCATCCAACGTGATCAATGCCGGTGATGGCAGGCACGAGCACCCGACCCAGGGACTGCTGGACCTGCTGACGATTCGCGATCGCATGAAGCGGATCGCAGGCGTGAAAGTTTGCATTGTCGGCGATGTCCTGCATTCGCGCGTCGCGCGCTCGAATATCTGGGGGCTCACGAAGCTGGGTGCCGAAGTCGGCGTCTGTGCACCGCGCACGCTGCTGCCGGCGAACATCGCAGAGCTCGGCGTTACTGTCTTCACGCGCATCGAGCAGGCAATCGAGTGGGCCGATGTGCTGAACGTGCTGCGGCTCCAGCTCGAGCGCATGCAGGCCGGCTTCGTGCCGAGTCTGCGCGAATACAACCGCGTTTTCGGTGTCACGCGCGAGCGCGTCGAGCGCGCGCCTCGCGACCTCGTGATTCTGCATCCCGGTCCAATGAACCGCGGCGTCGAGATCGACAGCGACGTGGCCGATGGACCGCACTCGGTGATCCTCGATCAGGTGACGAACGGCGTGGCGGTGCGCATGGCGGTGCTGTATCTACTCGCGGGCGGCGCTCCCGAAAAGGCGGAGGCTGCGAAGCATGCCGAGTAATCCGCGACCGCTCCTGCTGCGCGGCGGCCGCGTCATCGATCCGTCCCGGACAATGGGGCGGGTGCTGGATGTGCTGCTGGTCGATGGCGAGGTGGCTCAGCTCGGCGAGAACGTTGCAGCACCGGACGGTGCTGAAGTGCGTGACGTCGCAGAGTTGATTGTACGTCCAGGTCTGATCGATGTGCACGTGCACCTGCGTGAACCGGGCGGCGAGCACAAGGAAACCATCGCGACCGGGGCCCGCGCGGCGGTGGCCGGCGGCTTTACGGCTGTGTGCGCGATGCCGAACACGGAACCGCCGACCGACGATGCGGCCGCGGTTGGCTATGTGCGTGCGCAGGGGCTGCGCGCGAATGCCGCGCGTGTATATCCGACTGGCTGCGTGTCAGTGGGGCAGCAGAGCGAGCGGCTGACCGAGATCGGGGAGATGGTAGATGCAGGAGCGGTCGGCTTCACCGACGATGGCCAGCCCGTCTCGGACGCCGGGTTGATGCGGCTTGCGCTCGAATACACGCAGGCCTTCGATGTGCCGGTCGCGAGTCACTGCGAGGAAAAGAGTCTTTCACGCGGTGGCTCGATGAACGAGGGTGTGGTGTCTTCACGTCTCGGCTTGACCGGCATCCCAAACGCGGCCGAAGATGTAATGATCGCGCGTGATCTGCTGCTCGCGGAGCAGACCGGCGGGCGCCTTCACATTCAGCACGTCTCGACGCGGCTCGGCGTGGAAATGATTCGACAGGCCAAAGCACGCGGCGTACGCGTGAGCGCGGAAGCCACGCCGCATCATCTCACACTGACCGACGCAGCAGCGGATGCGTATCGCACGGAAGCAAAGGTGAATCCGCCTTTGCGGAGCGAAGCGGACCGGCAGGCGGTTATTGCGGGCATGCTGGACGGCACGCTCGATGTCATTGCGACTGATCACGCGCCGCACCATTACGATGAGAAGGAGCAGGCTTTCGAGGATGCGCCTTTTGGTCTGGTCGGGCTCGAGACTGCGCTCGGCATCATACTCACCCATTTCGTGCACACGCGGCAGCTTTCGCTGGGCGAAATGGTGCACCGCATGAGCACTGCACCGGCGCGCGCGTTCAATCTGCCGGGCGGTTCGCTGCGTGAAGGATCTGTGGCCGATGTGACGGTGATCGATCCGAATCTGGAGTGGACGGTCGATGCTTCGAAGTTTCTTTCGAAAAGCCGAAACACACCATTTGCAGGCTGGAAATTGAAAGGTCGGGCTGTTCAAACGATCGTCGAGGGACGCGTTGTTTTTGGTTAGATAAGTATTTTCTTACCGCAGAGATCGCAGAACACGCCGAGCGTCTTTAGCGTGGGCAAAAACGAATAAATAGGAGATATGGGGATTTGAACGGAGATGATGGCGATGCGGTGCCGGCCATCCGCCGCGTGTCGGTGCTTCACACATTTTTTTCTAACAGGATGCTGAAAAACTCTCATAAAAGGATGGCGCTGAGGATGAGAGATGTTTATGGTGATGCAACCTCTTTCCTCGGAGCCCTTGGTCATGCGTGGAGAAGATCGGCAGCAAGGCGCGATGTTCAGCTATATCTCTGCTGAAGACCGTATTCCGCAGGACCATCCGCTGAGAGTAATTCGGAAGCTGGTTGATCCGATTCTGGTCAAGCTGTCGCCGCGCTTTGATGAGATCTATTCCGCAATGGGCCGCCGCTCGATTGCGCCGGAAAAGCTGCTCAGAGCGATGCTGCTGCAGGTATGCTACAGCATTCGTAGCGAGCGACAGCTCATGGAGCAGCTCGATTACAACATTCTCTTTCGCTGGTTCGTGGGCCTGAACATGGACGACCAGGTCTGGGTGCCTACGGTATTCAGCAAGAATCGCGAACGGCTCCTGCGAGGCAACATCGCCGGCGCGTTCATGAGCGAGGTGCTGCGGGCAGCTGAGGAGCGGCAGCTGCTCTCGCACGAGCACTTCACAGTGGATGGTACACTGCTGGAAGCCTGGGCCAGCTTGAAGAGCTTTCGGCCCAAGGGCGAGAGCACACCGCCCAGCGATGACGATGATCCGAGTAATCCTACGATCAACTTCCGTAACGAAAAGCGGTCCAATCGGAGCCATGTCTCCACGACAGACCCGGACGCGCGCCTGGCCCGCAAGAGCCTCGGAACACAAGCCAAGCTGTGCTATCTGGGCAGCGTGCTCATGGAAAATCGAAACGGGCTGATCGTGGCGACTACCGTGTCGCAACCCGGCTACGATGCCGAAACCGATGCGGCCCTGGAGATGCTGAGTGGTCTGGAACCGAAGAAGGGCCGCCGCACGGTCGGTGGCGATAAGGGCTACGATCGCGTGACTTCGTGGAGGCCGTTCGCAAGCTCGGACTGACGCCGCACATAGCGCCCAATATCCATGCCCGGCGCTACTCGAGTCCGGTAGATGGACGAACCACTCGTCACGAGGGATACGCCATCAGCCAATGCAAGCGCAAACTGGTCGAAGAAGGTTTTGGCTGGGGCAAGGGCATCGGTCTGCTGCGCAAGCTGCGGCATCGAGGCCTGCAGCGCGTGGATTGGATGTTCACTTTTACCAATGCCGCCTACAACCTCGTGCGAATACGAAATTTGATCGTGGCCGGAGTGTGCGCATGAGCGCCGACTTGCGCGCTCAGCAATGCGCCGGACCAAAATCAATCCGGTGCTACACCCAATTTGAGGCCTGCAACTCGGTCTCATGAACCGCTCGAAAGCACCTGGAAGCATATAGAAGACGGATCACGAACTTTTCAGCAACCTGCTAAAGTTTGAAAACCGTTCAAGCAGGTCGCTAGATCCAAGCGCCTACGCAGCGGTAAAACCAAGAAAAATGGACTTAGGTATGCACGGATAGTCGGGGGGCCGCCGACGAAGCATCGCCGATATCGCCGTTCAAATCCCCATATCTCCTATTTATTCGCTTGCCTTGCAGGATGGTTGCGGATTGGAGACGCGCTCTCTGTGCGTTCGGCGGGCTCCGCGGTGAAATCCGCCCACACCGATATAGTCGTAGCCAGCCCGAAACTAAAAAGACGCCGATTCGGCGCCTTTTACTTTACTGCTTGCCCAGATTCTGGACTTGCTTCGCGAGCTGCGATTTCTTGCGGGCCGCCTTGTTCGGGTGGATCAGGCGACGGCTCGCCATACGGTCCAGCAACGCTGCCGTTTCCTTGTAGGATTCGGCGGCCCTGGCCGGGTCGGTCTCGGTCGCGACCCTCTTGATGGCCGTCTTCAAACGGGAGCGCTGAGTCCGATTCTGCTCGTTGCGCTTCTGATCCTGCCGGTTCCGTTTTTCCGCGCTGCGTGTATTCGCCACTTGATTCCCCTGGGTCCTGAATGAAAAGACAGCCGCTAAACCTAGCGGCAAACGGGGCTTGCGTCAACCGCTATGGCTAAGGAAAAGGGCCGGGCCTAGCTTTCGCCGCCATGCAAGTGCACGAACTCGTTCTTTTTCTACCAGTCCTTCTGTTCTCGGTTGTCCTGCACGAATACGCACACGGATGGATGGCCCGGCGGCAAGGTGATGACACGGCCTACATGCTGGGCCGGCTCACGCTGAATCCGATTCCGCACATCGACCTGTTCGGCAGCATCATCGTGCCCGTAATGCTGATCGTTCTGCGCGCGCCGTTTTTGATCGGCTGGGCGAAGCCGGTGCCGGTAAATCCTCGCAATTACCGTAATTACAAGCGCGGCGACATCCTGGTTTCACTGGCCGGCATCGTGGTCAACATCGCATTGGCGGTGATTGCGACGCTGTTGCTCATCCTGCTGATCCATATTGGCCGCGCATTACCGATGGCGGCGCCGACCATTCAGCTGCTTTTGCAGATGGCGCAACAGGCGGTGCTGATCAACCTGGTGCTCGCCTTCTTCAATCTGATTCCGATTCCGCCGCTCGACGGCTCGCATGTCTTGTATCACCTGCTGCCGCCCAGGCTCGGTTTGGCGTATCGCGGGCTGTATCAATACGGCATGCTGATCCTGATGGCCCTGATCTTCCTCGGTCGCCCGATCTTCAATGTGTTACTCATGCCGGCTTTCCTGCTGTACGAATTGTCGATGCGGTTCGTGGCACTGTGGACGTAATGACGCCCCCTGCCGGGCACGAAGAAGGATTCGTAGTCGAGCTGGACCGCTTCCAGGGCCCGCTCGATTTGTTGCTGCATCTGATCCGCGAGCAGGACATCGACATCTTCGACATCCCGATTGCTCAGATCACGGCGCAATTTCTGGTCGCGATTCGCGGCATGGCGGGCATGGGCCTCGACAACGCCGGCGAGTTTCTGGAGCTGGCTGCGACGCTGATTCGCATCAAGGTGCAGATGCTGTTGCCGCGGCACGTCACCGAGAGTGGCGAGCTCGAGGACCCGCGCGCAGAGCTCGTCAAGCGGCTGCTCGAGTACGAGCATTTTCGCGAAGCTGCGATTCGGCTGGAGGAGATGGAGCTGGAGCGGATTCGGCATTTCGGCAGAGGCTACGTGCCGCCGCGCCCAAAACCGCAGGTCGTATACGGCCCGCTCGAGACGCTCTGGGAAGACGTGTTTACGGCCGGCCTCAATGTCGGTGAGCGCTACCGGCCGCCGACCGATCATCGCGTCGCAGCGCGCGCGGTCCCGCTCGAAGAAAAACTGGCATTGATCGCGCAGACGCTCAGCCGCGTCACGCGCGTCGAGTTCAGCCGGCTGGTCGCGCCATTCGCCGACAAGCTGCACGCGGTTGTAACCTTCATGGCCGGCCTGGAGCTGTCGAAGCAGCATCAAGTCGAGCTGAAGCAGAGCGCGCCGTTCGAGACACTCTGGCTATACCGCAGGAAGGACAAGCCACTGGATCATGAGACTGACGCAGATAGTTGAAGCACTGCTGTTCGCCAGTGATGCGCCGCTCACCGCCGCAGACATTGCGCGTGTCGATGAGCGGCTCGATGAGGACACGGTCGAAGCCGTCGTGCGGCAGCTGCGCGACGAATATGAAGCGCAGGAGCGGTCATGGCAGATTTACGAGATCGCGGGCGGCTATCAGCTGCTGACGCGACCGGAGTTTGCGCCGTATCTGGAGCGCTATGAGACCGTGCCGCAGCAGACACGCCTATCGAATCCGGCGCTCGAAGTGCTCGCGGTCATCGCGTATCGTCAGCCGATCGGTCGCAATGAGATCGAAGAGATTCGCGGCGTCGGCTCGAGTGGCGTGCTCAAGACGCTTCAGGATCGTCATCTGATCGACGTTGTCGGCAGAAGCGAAGGCCTGGGACGGCCGCTGCTGTATGGCACGACCACGAAGTTTCTCGATCATTTCGGCTTCAACTCGCTCGAGGATTTGCCGCGGCCTGAAGATCTGCCGGTCATCCTGCGCGCGCGCCCGGTCGAATCGCTCTCGCCAGCGCCATCACAAGCGGATGAGCCAAGTTCGCCTTCAGAAGTTTCTGGCTAGTGCGGGTGTGGCTTCTCGCCGCAAGGCGGAGGAGCTCATCCAG
>JBQTID010000097.1:0-12535 GCA_052389275.1 Gemmatimonadota bacterium
GGGTCCTGATGATTTCGTTGGTTATGCCGGCAATGATTGCAGGCTCGCCACTCACGCGCGACTGGTGCCGCTCGTCGAACCAGTTCCAGCATTTGCCGACGTTCTCGCCACCTTGCTGGGGATACACGACAATGAAGCCCTGTTTCTCAGCGTGTTCGTTCAGGCGCGTGCCGCGTGCGATGTCCGGCGCGTCCTGCGTGCAACCGTGCAGCATTACCAGAAGCGGCATCGACTTCGTGCCATCATACGAGCTGGGCACGTAGAGCCAGTACTTTCTCGAGCCGGCGTCGCTCGTGAAAGTGTGCTCGGTAAAGGAGCCTTGAACCAGCAGTAATGCCATTAGGAGTGTAGGCATAAGGAGATCAGTGCGATTGGTGCGATAGGTGCGATAAGTGCGATGATTTTCGCGCCCATCGCACTCAGCGCACTTATCGCCTCATCGCTATCGGTTGTACCGCACGCCCAGGAAGAACATCGTACCGATCGAAGGCATGTTCACCATTTCCTGGTGGCGCTTAAAGCCGCAGATGTTATTCGATTCCTTCACCTCAAACTGCCTTGGAGCGTCCTCGTATGTGTACTTGCTCTTGCACGTGAACGCGTTGATCACGGCAGCATTGACGTGAGCGCCCAGCGCCGGCACGGCAAACGAGAAGTTCAGGTCAACCGTATTGAATGTGGGCACCCAGCTGTTGTTAATGCCCGAGCGGAAGCGGTAACCGGTCACATGGCGCGCTGTCAATCCTGCGCCGAAGTTGCGGAAGATGTTCTCTGCGTGCGCGCCCAATGTCCACTTCAAGACAGGCGAGTTGAGCGAGGTAGCTTCGGCCTTCTGCGCGGCCGTTGCGGTGCCTGCCGTATCGAGCGCGGTCAGCTCCGTGTGCGACACCGTGCCGCTGACATCCACGTTCTTGTTGAGCAGCCACTTGAAACCCGCGTCAATCCCCTGAAGCTTCGCCTGGCCGATGTTGAAGTAGGTCAAGACAAGTTGCCTGGCCGTCGCGTTGTCGACCCGCTCGTCATTGTCGGCGAAGTAGGCTGTCTGACCCGCCAGCGAGTTCGAAATCACCGAAAGCGGGCTCAGGAAGTTGTCGTACTTCGCGCGATAACCGGCCACATCCAGCATCAGTCTGTCACCGAACACGGCCTTGTAGCCCAGCTCCCATGTCGTGTTCTCTTCCGGCTTGAGCGGCTCGTACGTCGTCACAGTCGCGCCTGCCGCATTCTTGACGATGAAGCCGCGCGTGTTGCCGTGTACGCCGATCCAGTGACCCGCCACAACGACCGGAGCAAAGTCCGGAATGAAGAAGTTCGTCTGGAGCGTCGTAGGCGACTTGAACGCGCGGTTGTACGTCACGCGCGCCGCCTGACCTTCGGCGGGCTTGAACACGAGGCCGACCTTGGGACTGAACTGCGCATCATAATTCTCGTGATCGTCATAGCGCACCGCCGCTACGAGGTTGAGCATCGAATGCAGCTGCGCATCGACCTGCCCGTAAACACCCTTCTGATTGATCGCGAGATCCTCGCCCGTCAGCCGATCGGTTAGCCACTGCCGATCACTGCTAACGATGTCGTTACGGAACTGAGTGCCGAGCACGAGCCTTGACTTCAGCTGCGGCACCACGAAGTTGCCCTGCAGTTCCGCCGCATACATTTGACCGTCGCTCGGCCAGTCGGACATCAGACGCAGCTCTTCGTCACTCTTGCTCGGATTCGCCGCCTTGTTGTCCGTGAAGCGGTTCAGCGCATAGGATTGGCCGGCTTGCGACTGCGTGCGATACACGCTCGCATACCAGCGGGGCGACGTGTACTTCAGCTGGGCGACGTTGTACTTCCAGTCATCGAGCTGATTGCGGCCGACGTTGGTTTGGCCGACACCGTCACTCACGCTCATGCCGACGGTCGCTTCGAGCTGCGCATCGCCCATGTAGTAGAAGACGGAGCCATTGCCGCGCGTGACGCGGCTGGTCCAGTCGACCGCGCCGCCCGCGCCGGTTTCGAGGCGCCCCGGATTCGTCGCTGTCACGCCATATCGCAGCTCGTTGCTCCAATCATCCGCGCTCTGATGCTCACCTGTGACCTTGTAGCCCCAATTGCCCGTGACGCCCGCAGCGCGCCCCTGCAGATCGATGTAGCTTCGGTTACCACCGGAAACCTCGAAGCTCATCCCGGGATACTGACGCGGGTCCTTCGTCGTCAGCGTGATCACACCATTCGACGCATCCGCGCCGTACAACGCCGAGCCCGGACCGATCAGCACTTCGACACTCGCAAGATCGAGCTTCGGAATGGTTGTGAATGTGCCAACCGGCAGCCCGTTCTCCGGCAGCACGGCTATGCGGCCGTCTTCCATCATCAGCATGCGGTTGTTGAACGACGAATTGAAGCCGCGCGCGTTGATCGCAACCGCAGTGACGCCGACCTGGATGAAGTCGATGCCCTTCGCCTCTTTCAGCGCACCGCTGAACGAATTGCCAACCGAGTTAGCGATCACGTCGGCGTTGATCTTCGTCACGGTCGCGGGTGCTTCCGTGATCTTCTGCGCGCCGCGCGATGCGGACGCCACGACTTCATCGAGACTGACCGGCTGCTCCTCCAGCGTAGGCGCGAGCGCCGCGTCCGAGCCGGCGGCCACTGCCACGTCTGCAACCGTCGCTTCCTTGAAGGCCACGTGTGTGATGCGCAGCGTGTAGCTGCCCGCCGCGACATTGGCAATGACGAAGCGGCCGTCACGCCCGGTTACCGCGCTGTGCCGCGTGCCGACTACCGCGATGTACGCGCCGGTAACGGCTTGACCGTCCTGTGCCGTGACGGTGCCGCTGATCCGGCCGGTCGTCTGCTGGGTCTGTGCCGTCGGCACGAACGCGAGCAGGACCAGCGTGAGCAGGGACGCCACGCGTGCGAGTTGGATTCTCATCGGATCCTCTCCTGGACCTTGGGGGGTGAATATTACTGCTGCATCAACACGAGCGCTTCGCCATCCAGAACCGTCTCGTCCTTGTGGTTCCGGCACGACGTCGCGAGCCGAACACGTTTCTTGTCCGGGAACAACTCTATGACTTCAATACGCGCAGTTATGGTATCGCCCATGCGCACGGGCCTGGTGAATCGCAGCGACTGACTCATGTAAATGCTGCCCGCGCCGGGCAGCTTCATGCCGAGCACCGCCGAAATGAATCCGGCGGTGAGCATGCCGTGAGCGATGCGCCCGCCGAATTTGGTCTGCTCGGCGTAGGTCTGGTCGATGTGCATCGGATTGAAGTCGCCCGTGATGCCCGCATACATGACGACGTCGCTTTCCGTCACGGTCTTCGTATGCTCTGCATACTGGCCAATGACCAATTCGCTGAACTTCATTCTCTCACACTCCCCCACTCCCACGTTCTCACACTCCCCATTAGGCCTCCATGATCAGGCGGACATCCGCATCGAGCTGTTCGTGCGCGCGCGCGCGCGTGAGCCAGGACACCACGAAGAAGACGAGCGACGAAAGCACAAGCGCCGCGCCGGAGATCGTAACGCCCGCGGGCACCGAGTAGACCTTGAAGTAGCTGAGCGTCTCGAAGAGCAGCGTGACCACCAGTCCGGTCGCGATCGATGCGATTGCACCTTCGCGCGTGGCATTTTCCCAGTTCAGCCCGATCGCGAGCGCGGGTACCAGTGTCGATGCGAATAGTCCCCAGCCGAAGATGCCGAGGAATGCGACGAGCGTTCCCGAAAGCTGCGCGGTGAGTGCTGCCACAATCGAGATCGCGACGGTCGCAATGCGCCCCCAGCGCAGCTCGTTCGACACGCGCGTGCCCAACGCGCGCGGCAGGTCGTGGGTCAGCACCGCGGCGCCGATGTTCATGAACGAGTTGACCGTGCTCATGATCGCGGCTGCGACGCCCGAGAAGACGATCGCGGCCAACAGCACGGGCGTGAACTGAAGCAGGAAGCTCGGCGTTGCGTCGTCGGTGCGCAGCAGCGTCAGGTCGCCGCGGATGGTCAACGCCTTCACGACCATGCCGACACTGAAATACAGCAACAACGTGATCGTCAGGGCGGCCGTCATGAGCACCGGATACCATTTCAGGCGCCGCGGATCCTTCAGCATGTAAAACTTGTGGATGACATGCGGCTGGCCGAGCGAGCCGAGCCCGAACACGAAGAAGAAGGAGAGCGCCGCGAGCGGCGAGATCTTGCCCCACGGTCCCAGAAACGCCGGATCGGCCGCCGCGATCGTGCGTGATATATCGCTCATGCCGCCGCCGACATCCATCGCAAACAGGAACACCAGGACGGACGCGAGCGCCATCAGCAGTCCCTGGAAGACGTCGGTGTAGACACCCGCGAGAATACCGCCGGCAACTGAATAGGCGAGCGTGATGCTCATGCCGATCCACACACCCCAGCCGAGGCCGCTGCCGAAGATCGCGTCGATGACGAGACCGAGCGCGAGAATGTTGGTGGCCATGTAGCCGATGATCGCGATCAGCATCGCGATGCCGGACAAGCCCTGCGCCGTGCGCGAGCGGTAACGCGCGCCAATCGCATCCGGCACGGTGATCAAGCCGCGCGCTTCGCCCAGCAGCCGCATCTTCTTGGCGAGCGCCCACGCGGTCATGGTGTTGGTGAGCCCAGCCGGCAGCACGATGAACATAGCGCCCAGCCCGATCGCGTAGATGAGCGCCGGCCCGCCAATGAATGCGAATCCGGACAGCGTGGCCGACATGGCTGCGAGCGCGAGCGCGACCAGACCAATCCCCTGCCCCGCGACGAAGAAATCCGTGGCCGTGCGGGTCTTGCGCGTCGCCCACACGCCGATCGCGGCGACAATCGCGAAATACACCAGCGCAACCCCGATGATGGCCGGCTGCGTCAGCTTCGGCAGTGCGGCGGTCTGGAGCGCGATCATTTGCGCAGCTCCTCGAGCCGCGCTCGCAGACGCTCAAGCTCGTCGGAACTCAACGTGGTATGGTCGAAGGTGAGCGCGTAAGCGATCGGCAGCACCAGCATCGGCAGGAAGCCGACGACGTACAGGATAATTGCCGCGCCCTGCGGCAAACCCAGCCACAGTTTCGATTCCGGCGCTACCGCCGGCGCGAGCAGCGCGAGCGAGAAACCGACCGCCAGGCACGCGAAGCAGAAGCCGAACACCCACTTCAGCATGCCTAGACTCGCACCCTTTCGGGCGGCGCCGAGCACGAGCACCGCGATCATCAGCGCGGCGATCGCAAGCGCGAATAGCCACGCGACGCCCGCCGGCGCGCCGCCCGGCAGAAAAGCCGAGGCGTAACCGGCCGCAATGGCCAGCATCGAAACGAAAATCACACCGAGTGCAATTCGTTTCATGCGTAGAGTCCCTGTAGCTGCGCGTGGTACTTCTGCTCGACGAACGCGCGCCGAATCTTCAAGGTCGCGGTCAGCTCCTCGCATTCCGCGCTCAGCTCCATCGGCAGCAACGCAAACTTTTTTATCTGCTCGGGACGCGAGAGACCGGCATTGACGACGTCGATTTCGTTCTGTACCTGCCTCAGAATGTCGGGCTGTTGCAATAGTGAGTCATACGGCTGAACCAGTCCGCGTGCGCGCGCCCAGCTCTCGACTTGCTCGCGCCGCAATACAATCAGCGCACTGATGTACTTGCGGCTCTCACCGAACAACACCGCCTGCGAGATCCACGCGCTCGCAGTCAATTTTCGCTCGATCGGCACCGGCGCTATCTTCTTGCCGCTCGAGAGCGCTATCAGCTCCTTCGCCCTGCCGGTTACTTGCAATCGGCCGTTCCCATCAATGAAGCCGAGATCGCCGGTGCGCAGCCACTCGCCATCGGCCGTGAATGCGGCACGTGTTTCCGCCGGATTGTTCTGATAGCCTTTGAATGTCAGATCGCAGCGCCGAATCAGGATCTCGCCTTCGTCGGAGATTCTTAGTGTGGTGCCGGGCATTGGCTGGCCGGCAGAGTCGAAACTGTATGAATCCGGCCGCTGCATCACGGCGCACAAATGCTCGGTCAGTCCGTACGCGCCGAGTACCGTGAGTCCGTGCGCTTCGAGGTGTTCGGCGATGCGCGCCGGCAGGGTTGCGCCGCCGCTAGTGGCTATGCGTACCCGCTTGCCGATCAGCGAACCGATGTTTTGTCCTGCGAGCACCGCTTCATGAATTTTCTCGTAAAAGCGAGGCAGTCCGCCGAATAGCGTAGGCTCGAAAGTGCGGGCTGCATCCCAGATATCGGCGCCATGTGGCACTAGCAGCGCGCGCATACCACAGTGAATGCGAGTGTAAAGACCGAATATCCGTTCACTCGCGTGGCAATACGGCAGGAACGACAGCGCGGTGTCCTGTTCGTTCAGTCCAAGCGTCGCTGCAATCGCAGCCGACGACGCCGTGATGTAGCGGTGCGGGATGCGTGCGCCTTTCGGTACGCCGGTCGAACCGGATGTGTAAATCAGGATCGCGACATCGTCCGGCTGCGCTTCATCGATGCGTTCGTCGATGTCGCACGCGCGCCGCGGCAGCACTGCGCGGCCGCGCTCCAGCCATTCGCTCCAGCTGGCATCGGCTGCACACACGATCACTTGCAGATTGGGCAGCCCCGCCCTGACCTCGAGCACCTTTGCGAGCTGAGCCGCCGTGTCGACTACCACCACGCACGCACCGCAGTCATTCAGAATCTCGTGCACCTGGACGGCGGAGCTGGTCGGATAGATGCCGACGCTCAAGGCGCCCGCCATCAGTGCGCCGACGTCGGCAATCGGCCACACCTCGCGGTTGCCGGCCAGAATTGCCACGACATCGCCGGGAGCGCAGCCACTGTCGATCAGCGCAGCGGCGAAGCTGCGCGCGGCCCGTTCCCATTCTGCCCACGTGTGCGTGTGCGCAGACTCACCGAAAACAGCGAACGCCGCCTCATTCCCTCGCTCGAGCGCCTGCTTCTGGAAGCTTTGCAGAATGGTGTGCGCCACTACGTCGCCCTCCACTGCAGCGCGATGGTTCCCATCGACAGCCCAGCCCCCGAGCCGGTCATCACGATCAGATCACCGTCGCACAAGCGATTGGTTCGGACCGCATCATCGAGCGCCATTGGAATGCAGGCCGACCCTGTGTAGCCGACGCGCAGCATGATCGTGTGCGCGCGCTCCATCGGCTGGCCGAGTGTGTCCATTACCAGGCGAATGGTCGAGAGATTCACCTGCGTCCAGAGCCAGAGGTCGACGTCGCTCTCGTTGCGGTCAATACGCGCGAGCACGGATCGCACAATGCGGGGCCAGCCTTCTTCATTTACTTCTTTCGGATACTTGCGGACGAATCGCAGCCGGTTGCGGACGTTGTCGGCAAGAACGGCAGGCGTGATCGGCTCGGCGGTACCGCCCGCGAACACGCCCATACCATCGGAGAGCGCACCGTCCGCGTATAGCTCGGATGCAAGCACGCCCGCGGTTGTCGAGCGCTCGAGCACAACGGCGCCGGCACCATCCGCGAATATGGTGGCGGTCTTCTTGTCGGTAATGTCGAGAAACTTGGACATTGCGTAAACGCCGACGATCAGAATGCGGCTGTAGCGATCGTCGGCGCGCAAGTATTTCCAGGCGATGTCGAGCGCGGTGACGAAACCGGCGCATGCGGCGTTAACGTCGAACGCGGCCGCTCTGCTCGCGCCGATGCGTCCTTGCAGCACGACGGATGTGGCGGGCGAGATGTATTGCGGCGTGTCGGTCGCGACGATCAGCAAATCGATGTCAGGCGCCGCCAAGCCCGCTGCTGCCAGCGCGCGCTGCGCAGCGGGCAAGGCGAGGTCGATAGTGGATTCGTTAGCCGCGGCCCAGCGGCGCTCGCGGATGCCCAGCGTGTTGGCTACGAACTCATCGATGTCCTCGCCGAGCAGCGCGGACAATTCCGCGTTCGTGACCACACGCTCCGGTATGTATGAGCCGGTGCCGGTGATCACAGCGTGCATCATACGGTCACCCGCGCGGTCGTACCGCGCTCGATCAGCCGAACCGGCAATGGCTGCGGCGTCTTCGTTTGGTGCCGTTCGATGCCATGAATGAGCATGCGCGCGGCGCGCGCGCCCAGCTCTCGCGCCGGCACGGCTCTGGTCGTTAGTTCGGGCTGGACCAGCCGCGCGGTTTCGATATCGTCGCAACCGATAATGGAGATATCTCCGGGAACGTTTAGGCGCGCGGCTGCGCAGCCCTTCAGGACACCGATCGCCAGCAGATCGTTGGCGCAGAATACGCCGGTCGGTCGCTCAGCAGAAGCGATCAGCGCGCGCGCGGCCCCTTCGCCACCCTGCACGGAAGGTGCAGCGCGCCGGAACCAGCCGGATCGAATTTGGACATCGGCCCTCTTCAGTGTTTGCACGAACGCGCGCTCCATGCTTCGGTAACGAAATAGATCGGACGCCGGGCCAATAAACCCGATCGCGCGGTGTCCGAGCTGCAACAGATGCCGCGCAGCCAATCGTCCCGCGTCTTCCATATCTGCGATGACTGCCGGCGCATCACCGGAAGGCTCATTGATCAAAACGCTGTTCTGAAGGAGCAGCGTTGCCGCCGCATACGCAGCCGGCTGGATGATGACGCCATCGATCCAGCGCGACTGAAGCGCGTCCAAATGGTCCTGGACGCTGCGCTCGCGCGCATCGCACAGCAGCACCGCATAGCCTTCCTCCGCCGCGACCCGCTCTGCGCCGCTGATCACGTCGACCGAGAACGGGTTGCGCAGATCCGGCACGACCAGCCCGAGTGCGAAGGAGCGGCGCTGCTGTAATCCGCGCGCGACCACGTTGGGCCGATAGCCGAGCTCTTCAGCGGCTTTGCGGACCCGCTCGCGCGTGGCGGGCGCGACCCTGGCGGTCGGGTGGCCGCTCAGGACGAGCGAGACCGTCGGCTGCGATACGCCGGCGCGGCGCGCTATGTCATGGACGGTGACGCGTAGTTTTTTGCGAGGGCGCACGTATGTTAATACGTATTGGCAAGCCGGGTGTCAAGAAAAATCTTGCGGTCCTGGATCGCCACCTAGGCGGTCTTCAGCCAGCATCGCAGCAACTCAGCCACGCTCCAGGCCTGCGCGACACAACCACGCGGCTGGTAAGGCGGCTCGGCGTCGAAGATTTCGCCGACGCTGCCAATGCCGTATTGGTCGAGATGCTCCACCAGCCCTGTCAGTAATTGCCGCGCCTCGCTTTGCCGGTCAGGATGGACCTTGAGCCACATATCGACGAACGGGCCGATCAGGTATCCCCACACCGTTCCCTGGTGATACGCGCCGTCGCGCATGCGCAAATCGCCGTGGTAGGTGCTGCGGTAATCCGGATGGTCCGGCGCGAGGGATCGCAGTCCGAAGGGAGTAAGCAGTTTTTTCTCGACGACGTCGCCCACGGCCGCCCATCGGTCCTGGGCGAGCACAGAATGCGGCAGCGACACGGCCAATACCTGATTCGGCCGGCACGCAGCGTCATCGCCATCTGGTCCATCAATGACGTCGTAGAGATGGCCGCCTTGCTCGTACCAGAAGCGCCGATTGAAACTGTCCTGCACGCGTTGCGCGCTCGCGGCAACGGTATCAGCGGCGCTCGTGTCGCCTTTGCGGCGCAGAAAGCCTTCCAGTACGCGCAGCGCATTGTACCAGAGCGCGTTGATCTCCACCGCTTTGCCTCGCCGCGGCGTGACTACCCAGTCGTCGCATTTCGCATCCATCCAGGTCAGCTGGTAGCCTGCGGCGCCTTGCGCGAGCAAGCCGTCAGCGGCATCCACGTGAATGCCGAAGCGCGTGCCACGCTCGTGGTGCTGCACGATATCCGTCAGCGTCGGCAGCATCAGCGTTATCATGGCGTGATCGCCGGTGTGCGCGATGTAACGATCGACGGCGTGAAAAAACCAGAGCGTTGCATCGGCGGTGTGGTAGAGCCCTTCGGTCGCACCATCGGGGAACATGTTGGGAATGAGGCCGTCGCGTACATGATGCGCGAATGTGCGCAGAATCGATGCCGCTTCGCGGTGACGGCCGGTGCCGAGTGTGAGGCCCTCGAGCGAGATCATCGTGTCACGGCCCCAGTCCGTAAACCAGTGATAGCCGGCAATGACGGTGCGGGCTTCGTCGCCGGCAGCTTGAGCGCGGGCGGTTTCGTCGGCCCGGCCGGCGGGCGTGATTATGAACTGGTCGGCAGCCAGCACGAGCTGCTCGAAAACGTCATCATGCAGCGCACGCGGGGCCAGTGACAGCAGGCGCGAGCGGCGCGTACGCTCGAGGTCTTCCGCCATATCGGGCGACAGCGCATCGATACTGTCCCACGGCTCGGTGGATGCGATCAGCACGATCGGTTCGGCGGGCGTGAGATCGGCGCGAAAGAATCCCGGCGACCACAAGCTGCCGATCGATTCATAACCGCGGGCGTGCTCGACCCGATAAAGCATCTCGATGAAATGTTTCGCGTCGATAGTGAACTCCCGCTGCTCACCTGACAGCGCGAGTCGCAGCGGCGGCAGTGTGTCGGGGCCCCGTATCTCGAAGCGATTGCCGGTGGTCTCGAGGCGGTAGTCTTCCAGCATCGCTGTGCTGACCGGCGCTTCATACGAGCGGAAATGCACGGCGGGGCGCAGTGTCATTACCGCGTGCTGGCCGCGCAGCATGCGATAACTCACGTGCACGGTGTTGTGGCCGTGCGGCATGAGTACGCGTTTTTCGATGACGAGGTCACCCATTTCGTAGGTCCATACCGGCAGTCCCATCTCGAGACGGACGCCGCGCAGGCACGCGGCGCCATAAACCTGGAGCACCGGCCCGACCCGCTCTTCACCGCCGAGATCTACGACATCGCCGTTGCCCAGCTCGACGCGCTCCGACACGTGATTGAGCATCACGGTGCGACCGATCGGCGCGGGTAACGCGGCGATCAGCAGGCCGTGATAACGACGCGTAATCACGCCTGATATCGTGCCGGACGCGTAACCGCCGAGCCCATTGGTGACGAGCCATTCACGCGCGACCAGCCGCTCGACCTCCGTCGATTCCGGTTGCGGCGCGTATTGCAACTCCTGGGTCATCTTGCGACCGCCTCCAGTACGAGTGTCGATTCGCCGCGCACGTGCCAGCCGTCTTCGGCGTCCGGCTCGATCGCGCCGGAGCCGCCGTATTTGGGTGCCTCACTCGACCACAGAAGCGACCAGCGCATATCGGTGGGCGGTGCGACCAGCGGCTCGGCAATCGACGGCAGGTGCAGATCGATGCCCAGGTTCACGACCATGAGTCGCTCCCCCGCTTCGGCCACGTATCTGATGACGAACGCAGCCGGTGCAATGACCGCTCCGTCGATGGCGGTCGCGTGTGCACGCGCGATTACAGCGTCGGTTGTGCGCAGTGTGATCAGATCACGATGCAAGTCGACGACCGGCTGGTTCTGTCGCCGCTCGTCATGATTCAGCTTGCAGCGCTCGAACGTTCGCGTGTCGCCCGGCACCGGCAGCTGCTCCGGTTGCGTGGCGACGCTCGGGAACTGCGACATGAATGCCGCGCGTCCGGTTGCGACCGCTGCCGCCAGCTCCGGCGCCAGATCCGCGAAGTAGAGAAATGGGCTCGACGCCGCGAACTCCTGCCCCTGGAAGAGTGCCGGTGTCTGCGGTGCGAGCAGCAGCAGCGCCGTCGCGGCTCGAAGTTTTGCAGGCGAAGTCAGCTCATGCAGTCGCGCGCCGTGCAGCTGGTTCGCAACCTGATCGTGATTCTCGAGATAAATGATGAATCGCTCCCGACTGATGTCGCGCGCGTCGGTCCCGCGCCTGCTGTCCTGCCACGCGTAACGTTGTCCCTGAAACAGAAAATTGTGCTTCAGCGCGGATACGAATTCCTGCGGCTGACCGCGATAATCGCTGTAGTACGCTTCGCGGTGACCCGTGAGTGCGACCAGTGCGCTATGATGGAAATCGTCGTTCCAGAGCGCATCGAGGCCGAACTTCCGGAGGAGCGCCGTATCCTGTCGCTCGTTTTCAGCAATGATGAAGGTTGTACGATCGGGCCTCACGGCCTGCGCACGCTCTCGCACCTCTGCCAGGATGTGTGGTTGGCTGGCATCGAAGATCTGTTGCGTTGCGTCGAGCCGAAGTCCGTCGAGATGATACTCGTCGATCCAGTAGGCGGCATTCGATGCGAAGAAGTCGCGGACCTCACGCGCGTTGCGGCCGTCGAAATTTATCGCTTCGCCCCATTCGTTCTGATAGCGAGTCGCGAAATAGTCGCGCGAGAATTCGCCCAGGTAATTGGCCTCCGGTCCGAGATGGTTGTAGACCACATCGAGGATGACGCCGAGCCCGAGCGTGTGCGCATGGTCCACGAAGCTGCGGAAGTCGTCCGGCCGGCCGTACAGATGCGAGGGTGCGTATAGATCGACACCGTCGTAGCCCCAGCCGAAACGCCCTGCAAACTCGGCTATCGGCATGATCTCGATCACGGTGACGCCGAGGTCGACGAGGTCTGGCAGCTGCGCGATCGCCGCCGACAAGGTGCCTTCACGCGTAAAGGTGCCTATATGCACCTCATAGAGCACCTGGCCGGT
>JBQTID010000098.1:0-4151 GCA_052389275.1 Gemmatimonadota bacterium
AAGATGACCGGCGCAGAAAACCAAAATGCACATGCACGATTCGCCTGCTGGCGCCCACACTCACGCGAATGCTAACAAATACACTCCGGACCAATGATGAAAACCACCGTTTCCGGATGCACACTAACTAGTCTATGGAGCTGCGAACAATCCGCTAGCTTTTGCGCGTGACGCGCAGGCTAGCAACCGGGAGAATAACCTACTTGCCGCCGCTAACGCACCATAGACCACCGGACATACAGAAAAAGGCGAGCTCCGGCCGAGAAAAATAGGCTGCGAGGATCGCAGCATAAGCGGACCGTCGCACCGAATCTCGCCCTCAACGCCACGTCTCACACTCCCACACTCCCACATTCCCACACTCGCACGCTCTCCAACCTTACTCGGTCTCCGGCCTGCCAAACATCAGCTGAATCTCGCCGAGATCATGCGGCCTGGTGATGACATACACATGATCGCCGACTTCCAGAACGCTATTCCCCTTCGGCGGAATCAGCGAATCGCCGCGCACGATCATCGACACGGCCGCGCCGTCCGGAAAATCGAGATCGGCGAGCTGAACGCCGGCGACCGCGAGCGCGGGGCTGACATAGAAGGAGAGCAGCTCGGCATCGAGCGGTTGCGCGGCTTCGATCTGAAGCACTGCTCCAGGTGGCGGCGGCGTGTCTTCCTCGAGCCTGAAGCGCCTGGTTGCAAGCCGCACCGTGCTGCCGGGAATGAGCGCGTTGAAGATGACCAGGATCAGCACGACGTCGAATACACGCTCGGCGCCGGTCACGCCCGCGAGCAGCGGATAGATCGACAGTACGATCGGCACCGCGCCGCGCAGGCCGACCCAGCCGATGAATAGCGTTTCGCGCGGTTTGAATCCAAATGGCAGCAAGGAAACGAGCACCGAAGCCGGGCGCGCGACAAAAGTCAGCGCGAGTGCGATCACGAGCGCGATCGGCACGCTCTGCACGACGCGGTCCGGCCGCGCGAGCAAGCCCAGCAGCAGGAACATCGTGATCTGACTCAGCCACGCCATCGCGTCATGGAAGCGCACCACGCTCGCTTTCATCGGCAGCGCGGCATTCCCCAGCAGCACGGCGGTCACGTACACCGCCACAAAGCCGCTTGCCTGCACGACTGTCGCAGCGCCAAACGCAAGCAGCGCGAGCGCAAAGGTGACGACCGCCACCAGCCCGCCACTCGGCGGCCGGTACTTTGTCAGCAGGAATGCGCCGCCTTTGCCAATGATCGCACCGACCAGTGCGCCAGCGGCGAGCTGGAACACGCTCATCCCGAGAAGCACGGGCACGTCGTGTCCACCACCCGGCAGCAACGCCATCGTGATCGCAATGGTCAGAATCATTGCGACCGGATCGTTGATGCCCGACTCGACCTCGAGCGTGGTCGCAACGCGATGCTTCAGTTGTATCCGGCTGCCGCGCAGCACCGAAAAAACGGCGGCGGCGTCCGTCGATGATACGACCGCGCCGATCAGCATCGCTTCACCCCACGGCAGACCAAATAGCCGGGCTGCTGCCGCGACTACCGCGGCGGTGAGGATGACTCCGAGGGTCGCGAGTGAGAGCGCGGGCCAGAGCGCGCGGCGCAGTGCCCAGCGAGGCGTGTTGAGACCGCCGTCGAAGATGATGAGGGTGAGGGCGACGACACCGACACGAAACGCGAAGTGGTGATCTTCGAGGGTAGGATTGGGCAGGGCGTAGTAGCCGGTCACCACGCCGATCGCCAGGAACGCCAGCACGACCGGCACGCCCATCCGCTCGAAGCCGCGGCCGAATAGCGCACTGACCGCCAGCAGCAGCGCAAACGTTGTAAGCAGCGTCGCTATACTTTGCGGCTCAGCTACCGGCATATGCTCCCTGGTGATTGACACGCCTGCCATGCGCCCGAGATTGTACAGCCAATGAGAAACTCGAGCAGAATATTCGTGCTGGTCGTGATCGGCCTGATTCTGGTCCTGATCACGAGCCGCTTCGTAGTCGGCTTTTATACCGACGCACTCTGGTTCCAGCAGGTCGGTTACGCTTCGGTCTTCTGGACCCGCTTCAAGACGGAAGTCATCACCCGCGCCGTGACGGCGTTGTTCGGCGGCCTGGTCGTGCTCGGCAACTTGTGGATTGTAACACGTCAGCTCGGACCCGTACACGTGCGGCGCCGTTACGGCAATCTGGAAATCTCCGAACAGATTCCTCGCAACATGGTGCGGATCGGAGTTTTGATCGCGTCCGTGCTCGCGGGGTGGTGGCTCTCGGGTGTGAAATTCAGTGGCGGTATGTCGCTGCGCCTGCTGACCATGCTGGAGCGGGCGCCGTGGGGCGTGAGTGATCCGCTCTTCGACCGTGACCTCTCGTTCTACGTCTTTACGCTGCCGGTGCTGTACCAGATAGTCGAATTCCTGATGCTCGTCGCGCTGTGGAGTCTCGTGCTCTCGCTGATCGGTTATGCGCTGGTTGGCGCTATTCGTATGCGAGAAAATCGGCTGGAGATCGACACCAGTCCCCGCGCCCACGCGCTCCTGCTGCTTGCCTCACTGCTGGTGCTGACCGGCGTGCACCTCTGGATCGGCCGCTACTCCATCCTGTTTCAGGGCAGCGGCTTCAACAATGCGATCGGTTACACGGATGTGCACGCGCGCCTGCCGGCTCAGCGCATCAGCGCAATGTTCGCGGTGCTGACCGGTGGCGCACTCGTCTTCACCGCGTTACGACGCGTGTGGGTGCCGACGTTCGTTGCGGGTGGCTTGCTGTTGCTTGCCGGCATTGGCGGCGGCGTGCTCTATCCATCGTTCGTGCAGAAATTCCGGGTCGATCCGAACGAATTCCGCTTCGAGGAGCCCTTCATCCGGTGGAATATCGACTTCACGCGCCTTGCCTACGGCCTCAGCGACGTCAGCCGTCAGCCATACGACTATCGCCGGCTCGAGCAGCAGCCGCCCGAGCTGGCGACGCGTCTCGATGAGATACCGTTGTGGGATCTCGAGCCGCTACAAACGGCGTACAACCAGCTACAAACATTTTTCCCGTACTACCATTTTCCGAACATCGATTACGATCGCTACCTCACGCCCACCGGCACGAGGCAAGTCGCGATCGGCGTACGCGAATTTCTGCCGACCGGACTCGCGGAGAACGCGCGCACCTGGCTGAATCTGCACTTCGATCCGAAATACATTCGCGGCATTGGCACGACCGTGACGCCGGCGGCGGTCATGCAGCTGGGCGAGCCGCCGACCTGGTTGTCGGACATCAATCCGATCAAACGCGCGGCTGACGCACCGCCGCAGCTCACTCTGGCGGATCCGTCGATCTTCTTCGGCGAGACCATGGAAGATTTCGTGGTCGTCCGCAGTAACACCGGCGTAGTCGCGCCCAGCACCGCAATTCCGCTCAGCAATCTGCTGCGCGTGATAGCGTTCTCATGGCGTTTCGCCGACAAGAACCTGCTCTTTACCGGCGGTCTGACCAACGGCAGTCATCTGGCTTTTCGACGTCGCGTCAGCGAGCGCGTCCGCACCATCGCACCATTCATCGCATGGGATCCGGATCCGTATCCGGTCGTAGCGAATGGACATGTGGTGTGGCTCATCGACGGCTACTCTGCAACCACGACCTTTCCGCTCTCGCGTGGTATCGAGAATGAGGCGATCGGATCGGTCAGGTACCTGCGTAATTCCGTAAAGGCGACGATCGACGCCGCGACCGGCGAAATGCGCGTGTATCGTTTCGCCGAGGACGATCCGATTCTCGCGACCTACGCAAACGCATTCCCGGATCTCTTCTCGCCGGCCAGTGCGATGCCTGCCGACCTGCGCGCGCACGTGCGTTATCCCTGGCTATACCTGCACGAACAGGCGGAAATATACGGGCACTATCATTTGTCGGACGCGGACGCTTTCTATCGCGGCGAGGATGTCTGGAGTATGCCGCGCAGCGGCGAGGGGAGCGGCCCGGGCGGTGTGCCGTTCCGGGCGGTATACCAGATGATGACGCTGCCGGCTGAGCAGCAGGATGAGTTCATCCTGGCGACGCCTTACATCGCGCGCCAACGTCAAAACATGACCGCGCTGCTGGTCGGACGAAACGATGGCGCGAATTACGGCCAGCTGATCATGTACGAGCTGCCGCGCAACCAGCTGGTGCCAG